>NZ_CP118157.1:1818371-2121433 GCF_032878875.1 Microbacterium sp. AB
TTCGTGGTCGTCGCGGCGCTCTTCGCGACCGAGCGCCCGATCACGGACTACGAGCTGCTCGTGGTGCTCGCGATCCTCCTCGTCGTGATCATCCTGCTCGGCGGCGCATGGGTCCTGCTCCGGCGCCGGATCGGGGCGCTCTTCTACATCACGGCGGCAGGGGTGCTCTACGGCTTCGTCGCGACGCTCGCCAAGGTGACCATCAAGCGCATCCAGGCGGGGGAGTTCGACTGGACGGTGGTGCTCTGCCTCGTCGCCCTCGTCGCCGCGGCCGCGGCCGGCGCCTACTTCGTGCAGACGGCGTACGCGTCCGGTCCGCCCGACCTCGTCATCGCGGGCCTGACGGTGATCGACCCCATCGTCGCCGTCCTGATCGGCGCGATCGTGCTGGGGGAGGCCGCGAACGCCCCTGCGTGGGCCCTCGTCGTCTTCGTCGTCGTGGGCGCCGTCGCCGCGCTCGGCGTGTTCCTCCTCGCCAGGCATCATCCGCAGGTCGTCAGCGAGAGCCAGGAGATCGCCCTCAAGCGCGGCTCCGGAGGGGCGGCCGGTCGGAGCGCCGCGACGACGGACGACATCGTGACGCGCCCCACGACGTCTCCGCTCGACGACCTCCGCGCCGCGCGCGACCCGGACGACCTCCTGTCACGTCGCCAGAGCCCGCCGGACGCCGAGAGCGGGGCTTCTCCTCCGCGATAGCCTCTCCTCCGCGATAGGCTCGTCGCGTACGGGGCGGTGGCCAAGCTGGTTAAGGCAGTGGGCTCATAACCCAACGATCGCGGGTTCAAGTCCCGCCCGCCCTACGTCCGCCGAGCGGCGATCCCTATGCGCCCCGTCGTCCGTGCTGATCGTAGACGCCGAAGCGATCCACCTGCGGGCCGAGGGAGCCGAGCACGTCGACGAGCCCCGTCAGCTGGGTCGAGGTCAGGGCGGGCTTGGAGCGCATCTCGAAGCCCTTGATGACGCGCTTGAGGCCTTCGATGTCCTTGACGACGTGTGTGGGAGCACCACCCTGGCTCACGTCCTGCGGACGCGCGTGCACCTCGGCGTCGGGATGCGAGTAGAGGACGCACGTCTCGAGCCAGAACGAGTCGCCGGTCGTCGTCCTGATGTGCTGCGAGAGCCGCCCGGCCTGCCGGCGGACCTGGAAGGCTGGCGCATCCGGCCCGTCGTACCTCTGGACGTTCCAGCTGGACGAGCCCTTCGACGCGCGGTTCACGTGGAAGGCGAAGGACTCGGGCAGGTCCGACTCGTCGATGAGGTACCGGAGACCCGGCTGGGCCTCGCTCGGCCTGATGCCGTCGAAGACGAGCCCCTTCCAGCGCTTGCTCTCGATCACGATCAGCGCGGACTCGAGGAGCAGGAGGTGGTCGATCTGCGCCACGAACCGCCGCTCGCGCCGAGTGTCCTCGGGCAGGAAGACCAGGTTCGTGAGGAGAGCCCCGTCGACGCCGAGCTCGGCGCAGGCGTCGACGATCATGCTGTGCGAGGCGGCCTCGTGCTTCATGCCCCGGGCGATGAAGCTGCGGGTCTGCTCGATCGTCTCCTCGGCCTCGGCGCGCTGCTGCGTCACCTGCTCGAGCTCCTGCGCGTGCCCGCGCCGGAGCGCGGCGATGTCGTCCTCGTGCGCGCGCACGAGCTCCGACACGCGGCTCTCGTGGGAGGCCGTCTGCGACTGCGCCCGCTGCTTCGCGGCACGGCTGCGTCGACGGAGCACGATGAGCGTCGCGATGAGCGCGAGGGCGAGGATCGCGGAGACCACCCAGGGCAAGTACTCGTTCGGCACGTCGTCAGCACATCATGAAAGCCGGCGTCTCGCACCTGCGCCACGCTGATCGCGCGCATGTGAGACTCGAAGCGGGCGCACACCCCGCCGGAGTCGAGAGAGAGGACCCCCATGATCCGTCGGATCGTCGTCGTCTGCACCGGCAACATCTGCCGTTCTCCGATGGGGGAGGTCGTGCTGCGGGACCGTCTCGAGGCCGCCGGGCTGGGCGTCGACGTGCGATCGGCGGGCGTGAGCGCCGAGGAGGCCGGCAATCCGATCGACGCGCGCGCCGCGTCCGTCCTGGCCGAGCACGGTTATGCCGTGCCGCGTCATCAGGCCCGCGCCGTGAGCCGCGACGACCTCTCGGCGGATCTCCTCCTCGCGATGACGGATCATCATCGGCGAGCGCTTCTGCGGCAGGGCGCCGACCCCGCGCGCACGCGGCTGTGGACGGAGTTCGTCCCGGACGCCGGGGAGAGGGACGTCGCCGATCCCTGGTACGGCGGACGAGCGGACTTCGAGGAGACGCTCGACCTCATCGAGGCCGGCGCCCCGGCGGTCGTCGAGGCCGTGCGCGCGTCGGCGGATTGACGGCGGAGTGCGGAGCGTCACCGCATCCGAGAGCGCGGCGAACCGTCGATCCGGCGCCGGATCGGCGACGTTTGCGGCATGCTGGACGGATGGTGATCGACGGAGCGGAGGTGGACGAGCACGCCGACGACCCCGTGGACCATGTCGCCGCGCTGCTGGAGCGCGTCGCCGACGGCGATCAGTCCGCCTTCGCGGATCTGTACGACATGCTCTCCGGACGCGTTTTCGGCCTCGTGCTGCGGGTCCTCGTGGACCGCGCGCAGAGCGAGGAGGTGCTGCAGGAGATCTTCCTGGAGATCTGGCAATCCGCTTCGCGGTTCTCTCCGAACAGAGGACAGGGGAGGGGCTGGATCCTCACGATCGCGCATCGCCGGGCGGTGGACCGTGTGCGGTCCGCTCAGGCGAGCACCGACCGTGACATCCGGATCGGTCTCCGCGACCTCGGGGTGCCGTTCGACGGCGTCGCCGAGAACGTGGAGCTCCGAGTCGAAGGGGACCGCGTGATGGAAGCGCTCCGTCTCCTCCCCGACGCCCAACGCGAGGCGCTGACCCTCGCGTACTACGGCGGATACAGCCAGCGAGAGGTCGCGGCGCTCACGGGAGCGCCGCTGGGAACGGTCAAGACGAGGATGCGCGACGGGCTGTCGCGCCTGAGGACGGAGATGGGGGTGCTCGCGTGAACGACGACGACGAGATCGGCGACCTGCTCGCCGGCCGTGCGCTCCACGCGTTGAGCCCCGACGAGGAGCGGGCGCTCGAGTCCGCCCTGGTCGGAGACCCCGACGCGCGTCGGGGCGCCGACCGCGACGCGGAGACGGCCGCGTGGCTCGCAGAAGCCGTGCCCGAGGTCGCCCCTCCCGCGCACGTCCGCGAGGAGCTCCTCGCCCGCATCGCCGGAGAGGAGCAGCGGACGGCCGCGGAGCACGGCGCAGCGTCGCCCACCGCTCGTCGGCGCGCGAAGAGACCTCGGCGCGCCCGGTTCGTGCTCGCGGCCTCGATCGCGCTCCTCCTCACGATCGGGATCGGGGCGGCGACGATCTCGCAGTTCCTCGACCGTCCGGAGGCCGTCGTGGCCCTCGAACGCATCGAGAGCGCGGACGACGCCAGGGTCGTCGACGCGGCCGTTCCCGGGGGCGGCACGGTCGCCCTCCACTGGGCTCCGTCGAGCGGCGAGGCGGTCGTCGTCGCCGACGGAATCCCCGAGCTCACGGACGGGCAGCAGTACGAGCTCTGGAACGTGCGCGGGGAGACGCCGGTCTCCGCGGGGGTGTTCGACGGCGGGACGACGGATCCGACGCTTCTGGCGGGCGAGGTCGCCCCCGGCGACGTCGTCGCCGTGACGATCGAGCAGGCCGGCGGCTCTCCGACCGGCGCTCCGACGACGGAGCCGATCGTCGCCCTGCCTGCGGAGTAGCGGACCGTCCGGTCAGTGCCGGTGCCCGCCCGGATCCTCGCCGTGGGGAACGGCGGACGAGCCCGGCTCCGTGAACGCCAGCGCCGGCGTCGTGAGCGCAGCCACCGCGAGCGCCCCGGCCACGAGCGCGAAGACGGTTCGCCCGGGCCGCTCGTGTCGGGCCGCGGACGGTCCTCGGCGCAGCGACGCCGCGGCGCACCCCGCGACGAGCAGATGCAGCACCGTGAGGGCGGCGAAGGGGACCGGGCCGAGCGTGCCCGCGAGGACCAGGACGAGGCCGACCGCCACGGCGCCGAGCGCGCACGCGAGCGTCGTCCGCGGTGCGGGCAGACGCACCGCGCGCAGCGCGATCACGCCCCACCCGAACGTCGCGACCGCCCACAGGCACAGCGCCACGGCGGCCCAGGGCGGCGCACCGGCGGCCACCGCGAACAGGATGAGGCCCGCCCCCCACGAGGCGAGGGCGGGCCAGATCCGGAGGACCATCAGGCGACCGCGCCGCGGGTCCCCTGCGACTCCCGCTCGGCGCCGAGGCCGACACCCAGCAGCACGAGCGCGCTCGCGAGGTGCAGCACGTGGTCGGCCGTGTTCAGGGCGAGGATGTTGAGCGCGGTCCCCGCGAGGAAGAAGCCGACGACGCCGAGGGCGAGGTAGGCCGCGCCGACGGTGATGTTGGTGCCCTTCGCCGCGCGGGCGCCGACGAGTCCGGCGACGAGGAGCGCGCCGCCGATGAGCAGATGCGCGATGTTGTGCAGCGGGTTGACGGCGAAGATCCCGAGCAGCAGGCCGCCCTCGGTCGCGAAGAACGACACGCCTCCCGTGACCGCGAAGCCGAGCAGGCCGACGAGCACGTAGACGGCGCCGAAGACGATGCCGACGAGCCGATTGGGTGATGTACGCATGGTGCGCCTCCGTTCTGTCTCACGGTGTCTCCGTGTGCCGGTAGTTCGGCGCGCGCCGGGAAACGGATGGCGGCTTCCCGATCACCGGCGTGTCGTGCGAATCACAGGCTTGTCATTTCGACGCGCATCGGGTCATAATGCAAAGGAAAACCGAAAAAGCATCGCTGGACACGTCCGGTCAGGTTCGTAGGGGAAGACGCAACCTGACGAAACGGAGACGATCATGGCGACACCCCTTGCGCGCGGAGTGGTCTACATCCACTCAGCGCCACGAGCGCTGTGCCCCCACCTGGAGTGGGCGGTCGGGCGCTCCCTCGGCCGTGCCGTGAACTTCGAGTGGCAGGACCAGCCGGTCCTCCATGGCGCGCGCCGTGCGGAGTACTACTGGGAGGCTCCTGCGGGCACCGGCGCCGCCCTCGCGACCGCGATCCGTGGCTGGGAGCATCTGCGCTTCGAGGTCTCGGAGGATCCGACGCCGCGAAGCGACGGAGGCCGCTGGATGCACACGCCCGATCTCGGCATCCATTACGCCCAGGTGGACACGGCGGGCAACGTCGTGATCCCCGAGGACCGGGTCCGCTACGCCCTGGAGATCGCCGGCGCCGATCCCTTCGAGCTCCGTCGCGAGCTCGACATCGCCCTGGGCAGCGCCTGGGACGACGAGCTGGAGCCGTTCCGCACGGCGAGCGACGACGCTCCCGTGGTCTGGCTGCACAAGGTCGGCTGACCGCCCCGCATACGGCAGACGCCCCAGGAGAACACTCCTGGGGCGTCTTGCTGTCGGGGCGCGGGCTCAGCTCTCGTACGAGGCGAACGCGGCGACCGCGTTGTGGCCGCCGAAGCCGAACGAGTTGCAGATCGCCAGCTGCCGGCCCTCCGCGAGCGGCTGAGGCTCCGACGAGGCGCGCAGCGGGATCTCTGGATCCTGATCGACGAGGTTGATCGTCGGAGGCGCCACCCGGTCGCGCAGCGCGAGGATCGTGAAGATCGACTCGATGGCGCCCGTGCCGCCGAGGAGGTGGCCGGTCGACGCCTTGGTGGCCGAGACGGGGATCTCGTGCACACGCTCTCCGAAGACCGCCCTGAGCGCCGCGTACTCCGCCGGATCGCCGACGGGCGTCGACGTCGCGTGGGCGTTGATGTGCGTGACCTCGTCGGGCTCGGCGCCTGCCTGCGCGAGAGCGGCGCGGACGGCACGGGCCGCCCCCTGGCCGCTCGGGTCGTTGGCCGTGATGTGGTACGCGTCGGCCGTGACCCCCGTGCCGACGAGCTCGCCGTAGATCCGCGCGCCGCGCGCCGTCGCATGCTCCTCGGTCTCGAGGATGAGGACGGCCGCGCCCTCGCCCATGACGAAGCCGTCGCGGTCGACCGAGAACGGGCGGGACGCCGTCTCGGGCGAGTCGTTGCGCCTGGAGAGCGCCTGCATGGAGGAGAACGACGCGAGCGTGATCGGATGGATGGCCGACTCGGCGCCACCGGCGATGACGACGTCGGCGTTGCCCGCCTGCAGGTGCTCGTACGCGCTCGCGATCGACTCCACGCTCGACGCGCAGGCCGAGGCGACCGTGCGCGCGAACGCCCTCGCGCCGAAGTGCAGGGAGAGGTTGCCCGCCGCCGCGTTCGGCATGAGCATCGGGACCGTCATCGGCATCACGCGGCGTGGTCCCTTCTCGCGCAGGGTGTCCCAGGCGTCCAGCAGCGTCCAGACGCCGCCGATGCCCGTCGCGAAGTCGACGCCGAGGCGTTCGGGGTCGACCTGCGGCTCTCCGGCGTCCTTCCAGGCCTCCTGAGCGGCCACGAGGGCGAACTGGGCGGACTTGTCGAGACGCTTGGCGATCGGCCGGTCCAGCACGGTCTCCGGCCGGACGCTCGCCTCCGCGGCGAAGGTCACCGGCAGGTCGTAGGTCGCGACCCAGTCGTGGTCGAGCGATCGCGTGCCGGAGACGCCTGCCAGCAGGTTGCGCCAGTTCTCCTCGACGTCGCCGCCGATCGCGGAGGAGGCGCCGAGTCCTGTGACGACGATGCGCTTGGTCATGGCTTGGTTCCCCTGTGTTCCTCGGAAGGTCGTCCGGGTGCCACAACGCTCACGGCCCGGCCGTGCGATGTGGCACCTCGGAGACTCACTGGTTGGCGGTGATGAAGTCGACGGCGTCCTTCACCGTCTTCAGGTTCTTGACTTCCTCGTCGGGGATCGTCACGCCGAACTTCTCCTCGGCGTTGACGACGATCGTCATCATCGAGATCGAGTCGATGTCGAGGTCGTCGGTGAACGACTTCTCCAGGGCGACCTCCGATGCGTCGATGCCGGTCTCGTCGGTGATGAGCTCCGCCAGTCCGGTGAGCACCTCGTCGTTCGTGAATGCCATGGGTCTCTCTCTTTCGGGGTTGGTTGATCTGTATCCGGGTCGGGAACCGCCCATCAGTCTAGGACGGGACCGGCCCTGGCATGGGGAGGCGTCAGGGGAGGACGACGACCTGCGCCGCGAACACCAGTCCGGCGCCGAAGCCGATCTGGAGCGCGAGCCCGCCCGAGAGCTCGGGATTCTCCTCGAGCAGACGATGCGTCGCGAGCGGGATCGAGGCGGCCGAGGTGTTGCCCGTGTCGGCGATGTCGCGGGCGATCCTCACGCTCTCGGGCAGGTCCAGCTGCTTCGCGAACTCGTCGATGATGCGCATGTTGGCCTGATGGGGGATGAACGCGGCGAGGTCGGACGGCGCGACGCCGGCTGCCTCGAGCGTCTGCTTGGCCACCTTGGCCATCTCCCACACCGCCCAGCGGAAGACGGTCGGCCCCTCCTGCCGGAGCGTGGGCCACGGCGCCTCGCCGTCGCGGAACTGCGTGAGGGTCGCGTTCATCCGCACGGCCTCCGACTTCGAGCCGTCGGACCCCCAGAGCGTCTGCGACACTCCGGGAGTGTCGCTCGGGCCGAGGAGGGCGGCGCCGGCGCCGTCGCCGAGGAGGAAGGAGATCGACCGGTCGGTGGGGTCGACGATGTCGCTGAGCTTCTCGGTGCCGATCACGAGCGCGTGACGTGCGCCGCCCGACCGGATGAGCGCGTCGGCCTGGGCCACGCCGTAGCAGAACCCCGCGCACGCGGCGTTGATGTCGTAGGCGGCCGCCGTGCCGGCGCCGACGCGGTCGGCGACGATCGCCGACACGGACGGCGTCTGACGCGGGTTGCTGATCGTCGCGACGACGACGAGGTCGATCTCGGCCGGGTCGACGCCCGCGCGCTCGACGGCCTGCGCCGCGGCGGCGACGGCGAGGTCGACGGCTGTGGTCTCCTTGACGGCCCGCGTGCGGGTCACGATGCCCGTGCGCTGACGGATCCACTCGTCGCTCGAGTCGATCGGCCCGATGAGGTCGTCGTTCGGCACCGCGTTCTCGCCGCGCGCCGCTCCGTACGCGTAGATCCGCGAATGGGCGCTGCCGACCGCTTCGTTCAGCGTGGGGGTCATCCTGTCCTTCTCCTCACTCATGCGAGCAGCGCCGCTGCCGCGTCGAGATCGTCGGGCGTCTTCACGGCGACCGTCGGCACGCCCCTGAGCCCGCGCCTGGCGAGTCCCGCCAGGGCGCCGGCGGGGGCGAGCTCGACGAGCCCCGCGAGACCGGCGTCGGCGAACGACGCCATGCAGAGGTCCCACCGCACCGGATGGCTGACCTGGCGCACGACGAGCTCGAGCGCCCGGGTCCCGGTCTCGACCGTCGTGCCGTCGCTGTTCGTCCACAGCGTGACGGCGGGATCGCCCACCTCGCCGATGACGTCGACCGACGCCTGGAGCGGTGCGGCGGCCGCACCCATGTACGAGGTGTGGAAGGCGCCCGCGACCTGGAGCGGGACGACCCTGCTCCCGCGGGGGGCGTTCTCGGCGAGGGACGCGAGCGCGTCCTTCGGCCCCGCGGCGACGATCTGGCCTCCGCCGTTGAAGTTCGCCGGCTCCAGGCCCGCGTCCGAGATCGCCTGGAGGACCTGCTCCTCGACACCGCCCACGACGGCGCTCATCCCCGTGTCGACGAGCGCGGCGGCCTCGGCCATCGCGCGGCCGCGGTCGCCCACGAGCCGCATGCCGTCGGAGAAGGCGATCACGCCCGCCGCGACGAGCGCCCCGATCTCGCCCACGGAATGCCCCGCGACCCCGGCCGGAGCGCCCGCGCGTGAGAGAAGCGCCTCATAGGACACGAGGCTCGCGGCGACGATGAGCGGCTGGGCGACACGCGTGTCGCGGATGCGGTCGGCATCCCACTCGGTGCCGGCGGCGATGAGGTCGACCCCGGCGGCGTCGGATGCCGCCTCCAGGCGCTCGCGCGCGCCGTCGAGTTCGAGCCAGGGGCTGAGGAACCCGGGGGTCTGGGAGCCCTGACCGGGGAAGGCGGCGACGATCACCTGACCATCATGCCAACCGGACGCACTCTTCGCTGGCGAGACCGTCACAACAATCAAGCGATCCGTTGTGCGTGGCGGACAGGGGATCGGTGGATCACCGTCGTGCGTCTCTCGGACGGCGGACGGGCCGGCGGACGGCGTCCTTCGGTCCGATCGACCCGAGGATGAGCGCGGTCTGCAGGATGAGCGCCTCGCGCGGCCCCGTCGCGTCCCATCCGATGACGTCGCTGACGCGCTTGAGGCGGTAGCGCACGGTGTTGGGGTGCACGAACAGCTCTCGCGCCGTCGCCTCGAGCGACCGGCCGTTGTCGAGGTAGCTCCACAGCGTCGTCACGAGATCGGTGGAGTGCGCCTCGAGCGGCCGGAAGATGCGCTCGATGAGCGTCTGCTTCGCCAGGGGGTCGCCGGCGAGGGCGCGCTCGGGCAGCAGGTCGTCGGCTTCGACGGGCCGTGGGGCATGGCGCCATGCGCGGGCGACGGCGAAGCCGGCCAGCGCCGCGCGCGCGCTGCGGCCCGCGTCCACGAGGGCGGGCACCGTGGGTCCTAGCACGAGATGGCCGGTGCCGAAGCAGGGCTCGAGCTGATCGGCGATCTCGACGAACGCGAGCTGCGTCGTCCCTTCCGCCGAAGCGTCCGTTCCCGGCGGCTGGGCGCGTCCGATCACGAGCACGAGCCGGGAGCCCTGGACGCCGATCAGGACGTCCACTCCCAGCTTGCGGGCGGTTCTGCGGACCTGGTCCACATCGAAGACCGGGGGAGTGGTGCCGACGAGCACGCACACCTCGCCGTGGCCGTGCCAGCCGAGCGCGGCGATCCGGCTCGGCAGCTCCTCGTCCGTCTCGCCCGTGAGGATCGAGTCGACGACGAGGGCCTCGAGGCGCGCGTCCCAGAGCCCGCGCGACTCGGCCGCGCGCGCGTAGACGTCCGCGGCCGTGAAGGCGACTTCGCGCGAATACAGGAGCATGGCCTCCCGCACGTGGTCGCCGCGGTCGACGATCCGCTCCTCCATGATGTCCACCGTCACGCGCACGAGCTGCAGCGTCTGCTGCAGGCTCACGCTGCGGAGCAGCTCGCGGGGGGCGACGTCGAAGATGTCTGCGGCGATCGAGGGCGTGCCCGACGGATCCTCGTACCACTCGATGAACGAGGCGATGCCGGCCTGCGCGACGAGGCCGACGGCCGAACGGCGCGCCGGCGGCATCTCGGTGTACCAGGGCAGGGTCTCCTCGAGCCGCCGCAGCGTCGCCGTGGCGAGGTCGCCCGACAGGCGTCGGAGCCATGCCAGCGTCGCGGCCTTGTCCATCGTCGCCCTCTCCCTTCCGGTCCGCTCGGAGGGCGCAGGAGCGGGGTCCCCGGCTTCGGGGACCCCGCCGTCCGCCTGTCCCGTCACGGCGTCAGGCGTCTCCGCCTGCGTTGCCGGACGTGCCCGCCTTGACGTCGTGGAGGCGGTACTTCTCGATCGCCTCCCCGATGACGCTCCGGTCGAGCGTCCCCCGGTCGGCGAGCGACTGGAGCGCCCGCACGGTCATCGAGGGACCGTCGATCTTGAAGAAGCGACGCGCCGCCGCGCGCGTGTCGGCGAAGCCGAACCCGTCCGCGCCGAGCGTGTAGTAGTCGCCGGGGATCCACTGACGGATCTGGTCCTGCACCGCGTGCATGAAGTCGCTCGTCGCGATGAACGGCCCCTCGGCTCCCCGCAGCTTCTCCGTCAGGTAGGCCACGTGCGGCTCCTCCTCCGGGTGGAGGAAGTTGTGCTCGTCGGCTGCGAGCCCGTCACGACGGAGCTCCGTCCACGAGGTGACCGACCAGACGTCGGCGGCGACGCCCCAGTCGCTCGCGAGGAGCTGCTGCGCCTCGAGCGCCCACGGCACGCCGACGCCGGATGCGAGGAGCTGCACCCGCGGCCCGTCGCCGGTCCCCGTCGAGATGCGGTGGATGCCCCTGACGATGCCGTCGACGTCCACGTCCTCCGGCTCCGCCGGCTGGCGGAGAGGCTCGTTGTAGACGGTGAGGTAGTACATCACGTCGGGGTCGGGATGCGTCCCGCCGTACATCCGCTCGATGCCCGACTGCACGATGTGGGACACCTCATAGCCGAACGCCGGATCGTAGGTCAGCGTCGCCGGGTTCGTCGAGGCGAGCAGCGGCGACTGGCCGTCGGCGTGCTGCGTGCCCTCGCCCGTCAGCGTCGTGCGACCCGCCGTGGCGCCGATGACGAAGCCGCGCGCCATCTGGTCTCCCGCGGCCCAGAACGCGTCGCCCGTGCGCTGGTAGCCGAACATCGAGTAGAAGATGTAGACGGGGATGAGCGGCTCGCCGTGCGTCGCATAGGAGGTGCCCGTCGCCGTGAACGCGGCCGCGGCGCCGGCCTCGTTGATGCCGACGTGCATGATCTGCCCCTGCGGGCTCTCCTTGTAGGCCAGGAGCAGCTCGCGGTCGACCGAGGTGTAGTTCTGGCCGTTGGGGTTGTAGATCTTCGCCGACGGGAAGTACGAGTCCATGCCGAAGGTGCGCGCCTCGTCGGGGATGATCGGCACGATCCGGTTGCCGAAGCCCTTCACGCGCAGCAGGTCCTTGAGCAGGCGGACGAACGCCATCGTCGTGGCGACCTCCTGGTTGCCCGACCCGCGCTTGGGGAAGCTGTAGTCCTTGTCCTCCGGGAGGGCCAGGTCCACGTGGGCGCTGCGGCGCTCCGGCAGGAAGCCGCCGAGGTCGCGACGACGCTCGAGCATGTACTGGATCGTCTCGTCCTGCGCACCCGGGTGGTAGTACGGGGGCTGGTACGGGTCGGCCTCGAGCTGCGCGTCCGTGAGGGGGATCTGCATCGTGTCGCGGAACAGCTTGAGGTCGTCGAGCGTCATCTTCTTCATCTGGTGGGTCGCGTTGCGGCCCTCGAAGTGCGGGCCGAGTCCGTAGCCCTTGACGGTCTTCGCGAGGATGACGGTGGGCTGGCCCTTGTGCTCCATGGCCGCCTTGTACGCCGCGTAGACCTTGCGGTAGTCGTGTCCGCCGCGACGGAGCTTCCAGATCTGGTCGTCCGAGTAGTCCGTCACGAGCTCGAGCGCGCGCGGGTCACGGCCGAAGAAGTTCTCGCGGACGTAGGCGCCCGACTCGGCCTTGTACGTCTGGAAGTCGCCGTCCGGGGTCACGTTCATGAGGTTCAGCAGCGCGCCGGACTCGTCGCGGGCGAGCAGGTCGTCCCACTCGCGGCCCCACACGACCTTGATGACGTTCCAGCCGGCGCCGCGGAAGAAGCTCTCGAGCTCCTGCACGATCTTGCCGTTGCCGCGGACGGGTCCGTCGAGGCGCTGGAGGTTGCAGTTGATCACGAACGTGAGGTTGTCGAGACCCTCGTTGGCCGCGACCTGCAGCTGCCCGCGCGACTCCACCTCGTCCATCTCGCCGTCGCCCAGGAAGGCCCAGACGTGCGAGTCGGCGACGTCCTTGATGCCGCGGTTGGCGAGGTACTTGTTCGTCATCGCCTGGTAGACGGCGTTGATCGGGCCCAGCCCCATCGACACGGTCGGGAACTGCCAGAAGTCCGGCATCATGCGCGGGTGCGGGTACGAGGGGATGCCGTGCGGGGCTCCCGACTTCTCCTGCCGGAACGCGTCCAGCTGCGCCTCGGTGAGGCGTCCCTCGAGGAAGCCGCGGGCGTAGGCGCCGGGGGAGGCGTGCCCCTGGTAGAAGATCTGGTCGCCGCCGGAGGGGTGGTCCTGGCCGCGGAAGAAGTGGTTGAAGCCGACCTCGTACAGCGAGGCGGCGGAGGCGTAGCTCGAGATGTGCCCGCCGACGCCGATGCCGGGACGCTGCGCGCGGTGGACGGTGATGGCCGCGTTCCAGCGGATCCAGTGACGGTACCGGCGCTCGAGGTCCTCGTCGCCCGGGAAGTCGGGCTCGTCCTCGGGGGCGATGGTGTTGACGTAGTCCGTCGTCGGGACCATCGGGACGCCGAGGTGCAGCTCCTTCGAGCGCTTCAGCAGGCTCAGCACGACCTCGCGACCGCGCTGGTGACCCTTCGCGTCGACCAGCTCGTCGAGGGACTGCTGCCACTCGCTGGTCTCCTCCGGGTCGCTGTCATGCGCCCCCTGCGAGTACGGATCCTGGTCGTGAACAGCCACAGGTGACCTTTCGTCTGGCGGGCAGATCGTGCCGCGGAAACGGATCGAGGCATGGATGTGCCCGGTCGGCCCACCGCACGCGTATCGGAGACAGCCTAGTCCTTTCCCAGCCCGGGTAGGCACGGGACGACGTGTCGGCCGCGCCATCAGGAAAGCGCTATCCGTCCGATGAGGCGCGGGAAGGGGGCAGGATGGGATCCATGCCACGCGTCTCAGCGCTGTACCGGCACCCGGTCAAGGGGTTCACCCCGGAGGAGACGCGCGAGCTCACGGTGCAGGCGGACGGCCGCGTCGCCGGCGACCGCGTGCTCGCGTTCCGCTTCTCGGACGCCGCCGTCCCCGAGGACAGGGACGGCCTCGATCACTGGCCGAAGTCGAAGGGCCTGTCGCTCATGGACTTCCCCTCGCTGGCCCGGCTGAAGCTGGACTACGACCACGACGCACGCCGGCTCCGCCTCTCGCTCGACGGCGCCGTCGTCATCGAGGCGGGGCTGGATGCGGCGGGACGGGACGAGCTCGTCGCGCACGTGACCGAGTTCCTCCGCGGCACGACGGACGGCCGGCGGCTGGAGCGGGCGGGGCGCCTGCCCCTCGCGCTCGTGGGGGACGGCGAGCGGTCGCGGTTCCAGGATCGTGCGCGCGGCTTCGTGTCGCTCCACGCCTCGGCATCCGTCGCCGCCGTCGACGACGCCGTGCCGGACGGGCGGATCGACGACAGGCGCTTCCGATCCAACGTCGTCGTCGACGGCGTCGCCGCATGGGCGGAGCTCGGGTGGCGGGGACGCGTGCGGGTCGGCGACGTCGTGTTCCTGGTGCGGGGCCCGATCGGCCGCTGCCTCGCCGTCCAGGCGAACCCGGACTCGGGACAGCGGGACGCGCCGGTGCTCAAGACGCTGACCCGCGTCTTCGCTCAGGACGAGCCCACCCTGGGCATCCTGCTGCTGCCGTCGGGCGGAGGAGGGCGCATCCGGGTGGGGGACGAGGTCGAGATCGTCGGATGAGGCACCGACGACCCGTCTAGAGTGGGAGGGCGGGCCTTTAGCTCAGCTGGTAGAGCGCCACGTTTACACCGTGGATGTCGTCGGTTCGACCCCGGCAGGGCCCACGTGAAAGCCAGTCTCGCAGACCAGCGTCTGCTGCTCGATCTCGCCGACCTCGACCGACGACTGCGTCAGGCGGAGGCGGCGCGCAGGAACCCGCCGCAGGCCGCACGGGTGCAGGAGCTCGTGGCGCAGCGCAACGCGCAGAGTCACGAGCTCGCCGTCCGGGTGAGCGCGCGCGATGCGCTGAAGGCCGACCTCGCACGCATCGAGTCGGATGTCGCGCTCGCCGAGCAGCGTCGCACGCGCGATCGAGACCGCCTCGGCGGTTCCGCGAGCGCGAAGGACGCGCAGGCGCTGGAGCGCGAGATCGAGGCGCTCACGAAACGGCTGAGCAGCCTCGAGGACGGGCAGCTGGAGATCATGGAGCGTCTGGAGGCCGCCGAGGGCGCGGTCGTCGAGCAGGAGGCGCTGCTCGCCGCGACGACGGCGGACGGACAGCGCGTGAGCGCGGAGGGCCGCGCGCAGGCCGAGACGGCCGTGCGCGAGATCGACGCGCTCACGCGCGACCGCACATCGATCGCCGGTCGTCTGCCCGCCGCTCTGACGACGGCGTACGACCGCCTGGCGGAGCGGGGCGTGATCGCGGCGGCGCTGTTCGCGCGCGGAGCGTGCGGCGGCTGCCACGTGATGCTCGCGCCGAGCGATCTGCAGGCGCTCCGCGCCGTGCCTGCCGACGAGATCGCGAACTGCCCCGAGTGCGGCTGCATCCTCGTGCGCACGGAGGAGTCGGGACTGTGACCGGCGGCGGCTCGGACACGGCGCACGCCGACGGTGGCGCCGCCGGCTGAGACCCGCGCCCGCGCCGTCGCGCTCGGACGCGCGGGCGACGAGATCGTGGCCGTCCGGCTCGACGACGATCCCGAGCGCATCGCGGTCTGCCGCGCGGAGGATCGCGCCGGGCTCGCGGCCTGGGTCGCGAGGGCGGAGGCCGAGGAGCGCCCGCGCTGGGTCTGGGCGGACACCGCGGCCTGGTACGCGCCGTTGCTCGCGGCGGGCGTGCGCGTCGAGCGCTGCCACGACCTGCGCCTGGGCCGCCGTATCCTGCGCACTGCCCTGCCCGACGCCGTGCCGTGGCACGAGGCGCCCGGGTGGGACGCCGCGTTCGAGGAGCCGCCGACGGCCGCCGCCGCGCTGTTCGAGCTGGACGACCGCGTCGACGCCGACGACACGGTGGACGCGATCGACGCCGTCGTCACCGAACATGCGCGACAGCGACGCGCCGTCGTCACGGCCTCGAACGCCGGCCGTCTGCGCCTGCTGCTCGCCGCAGAGTCCGCAGGCGCGCTCGTCGCCGCGGAGCTGCGCGAAGCCGGGCTTCCCTGGGATGCCGACCGTCACGATGCGATCCTCGCGGCGACGCTCGGGCCGCGCCGCGCGAACGGGCTGCCCGAGCGCATGGAGCAGGCCGCGGCGGCCGTTCGCGAAGCGCTCGGGGATCCGACCCTCGGTCTCGACTCGCCGCCGCGCGTGCTCCGTGCGCTGCGGGCCGCGGGGGTCCACGTCGACTCCACGAGCAAGTGGGAGCTCGCCCCGCACGACCATCCGGCCATCCCGCCGCTGCTCGACTACAAGCGCCTCTCGCGTCTGCTCGCCGCCAACGGATGGGCCTGGCTGGCGGAGTGGGTGCACGACGGGCGCTTCCGCCCCGTCTACGTCCCCGGCGGCGTGGTGACCGGCCGGTGGGCGTCGTCGGGCGGCGGGGCTCTGCAGATCCCACGCGCGCTGCGTGCCGCGGTCCGGGCCGATCCGGGATGGCGGATCGTCTCTGCGGACGTCGCGCAGCTCGAGCCGCGCGTGCTCGCCGCGATGGCCCGCGACGAGGGGATGGCCGCCGCCGCGGCCGGTTCCGACCTGTACGCGGGGATCGTGGCCAGCGGCGCGGTCGCGACGAGGTCCGAGGCGAAGATCGCTGTGCTCGGCGCGATGTACGGCGCGACCACGGGAGACGCCGGACGTCTCGTGCCGCGTCTGCGAAGGGTGTTCCCGGCCGCCATGGCGCTCGTCGACGCGGCGGCGCGCACCGGGGAGGACGGCGGGATCGTCCGTACGTGGCTGGGGCGCACGTCGCCGTCTCCCGACGACGCCTGGTACGAGGAGCAGTCGAGGGCGAGCGGCGGGGACGCGTCCGCCGTCGACGAGAGGCGGGCGAGGCGATCCGCACGCGACAGGGGACGCTTCACGCGCAACTTCGTCGTACAGGGCACCGCCGCGGAGTGGTCGCTCGCGTGGCTCGCCGATCTGCGGCTGCGTCTCGCGTCGCTGGGGTCCGCGGCGGACGGACCTGGCGCGCCCGCGTCCGGAGCGGTGTTCTCGGATCGGCCGCACCTCGCCTTCTTCCTCCACGACGAGGTCCTCGTCCACGCCCCGGCCTCGGTGGCGGAGGAGGCCGCGCAGGCCGTGCGCGACGCGGCGACGGCCGCTGGCCGGCTGCTGTTCGGGGCGTTCCCGATCGACTTCCCTCTCGACGTGCGCATCGACGACGACGCGGCGAAGTGACGGGGCCGCGTAGACTCGACGTGCGAATGGGTCGGCCGGACGGCCGCGTCGCGGGCGGTTCTCCGCTCGTGCCGAGGAACGTCCGGGCTCCGCAGGGCAGGGCGGTGGGTAACACCCACCCGGAGCGATCCGCGAGACAGTGCCACAGAGAACAGACCGCCGGCGTCCCTTCTGCGTGTCAGAAGGGTCACGGTAAGGGTGAAACGGCGGTGTAAGAGACCACCAGGGGCCGCGGTGACGCGGCCTGCTCGGCAAACCTCGCCCGGAGCAAGACCAGACAGAGGATGTTGACGCGGCCCGCCGAGTCCTCGGGTAGGTCGCTGGAGCGGCACGGCAACGTGTCGCCGAGAGAGATGGCCGTCGATGGGGCGAGAGCCCCGGAACAGAACCCGGCGTACAGGCCGGCCCATTCGCCTAATACCGCTTGATCAGGCTTTTCCTTGAGCCCGACGCGGTCTCAGTCCGCGCAGGGCCGCGTCCCGTTGTGTGGTGGAGTTTCTCGACACGGGCGAGGTCAGCTGTTTCTGATTATGCCGCGGTGAGTTCGGGGATGCTGCCCTCCTCGTCTGTCGTGTTCGGCAGCGCCATGGATGCGTCGCTGAAGTAGCAGCGGTCGGCGCTGTCCCATTCGTCGTGCTGCTCGATGAGGACGTGTCCGGCCAGGCGCAGCAGCGCGGCGGGGTTGGGGAAGGCGCCGACGACGTCGGTGCGGCGCTTGATCTCCTTGTTCAGCCGTTCCAGCGGGTTCGTCGACCAGATCTGCTGCCAATGGGCAGCGGGGAACGCGGTGAACGCCAACAGTTCGTCGCGGGCGTCCTCGAGCATCTCGGCCACGGGCGGGTGTGAGCGCTCGAGCATGCGGACGACCTCCCCGAACTGGGCGGTGACGAGGCTGGCCTTTCCGCGCGGAACGAACACGGTGCGGATGATGGAGGCGACCATTGGGCCGGCGACCATTGTCGTATCAAGCGGTACTTCTACGAGTTGGAGATCGTCGCTCAGCCAGAGCGCATCTACAAGCGAGGCGCGGCGATGGCTGTTCCCGACGACCTGACCGTCCAGGTCAAGGCCTGGCACAACCTCCGATCCGGCCGGCAACCGGACGAGCTTCCAAACGCGCTACGCACGGAGATCCTGTCCCCTGACACGACGTAACCGCCCCTCCCTGCCGAAGCAGGAAGGGGCGGTGCCGTGCCGTGGGAGGAGCGAGCCTGATCAGGCCGGCAAGACGGTAGGCGTCACTACTTCGGCGCGCCATTCACCTTCCGCGCGCGTAGCCGTGACCGGGAGCCCGGTGATTCCGAGTTCGACAAACGACGCATCAGGTACGAACCGAGCGAAGTAGTCTCCCGCTGCTGTGAGACAGAACAGCAACGCCTGGACATCGTCTTCGCCGTAGGCGGTGAAGGATTCATCGACGCGGCCATCGGTGTTCTGGATCGTGTACGCGAAGGCGGGGACCTCATCGTCCTCGCGAGTGATCCGCAGTTCGATCGTCCCGAAGTCGGACGACTCGAGCGACCTGGACAGGTAGGGCGTGTTCGACATGTGCTCAGCTTGCCGTAGCGAGGCATCCGGCGTAGGTCACGGCGGCAGCTGCCCAGCAGACTGCACGGGCCTGCGGCAACGGGATACGGCGGCAGTTCGCTGAGAGGAGCTTGTACTCGTTGTCGCACGTCTTCTTGGTGTGCGCCGGAACGATGCGCCCCGCCTTCGCCTCCGACGCTCCGACGACCGAGACGTTGGACACGCTCGGGACGGCCGGTATGGCGCCCAGCTGAGCGCCTCCAGAGGCCAAAACATAGAACCCCCGTCTCGTCATGTGCGTGTGGCCCGATCGCGAGTGTTGGTACCCACGTGGAAGAGCTGGACCTCGCTCACTCTCGCATGGAGGAGAGACGCAGCGCTGTCGGCATTTCGGGGGACAAAGCCAGTCCAAGGCGAGCGGCGTTGAATCGACGTCAAGCGCGACCTCGGCCTCTGCACAACGAAACCGCCCCTCCCTGCCGAAGCAATGAAGGGGCGGTCTCCCGGTCACCCGGTGAGATCTTCTGCCCGCAACAGTCGCGAGGCCTCAAGAATCTCTACTCCGATGAGGTGGCCGTCTCGGTCGAAGTCGAGGATGATTTCTCCCGTCCCGCTAGGGTTCCGGATCTCGGCGATCTGTTGCTCGGCTTCGCCGGTTCGTGGCTCTCGGCCGATGGGGATGTAGGCCGCATCCGCTTCGGGATCATATCGGACGCTCACAGGGGTGCCGGTGTAGCCAGTCCGAGCGCAAGCGCACCCACCGCGATCGCGCCTATGAACGCATGTTTCTTCAACTTCAACCCCCCCGATTGTTGTGGATTCGGCTGGGGAGCCCCATCAGCCGCCAGCATTCAAGCAAGATGCGCCCGTACCTTCAACCTCTATGACACGGCGCGTCGCGCGCCTTGGAACACCGGCACACGCGACCAACCTGAACCGACGAATCCGCCCCTCCCTGCCGCAACAGGAAGCGACCGCGTTCATCGGCGCGGCCCCATATGAGCGCGCCGAGGACCGTGTCGCGGTCCGCAACGGGTCGCGTCCGCGGACGCTGACCACCACGGGCGGAGATCTGGATCTGCGGATCCCGAAGCTGCGACAATGGTCGTTCTTCCCTTCGCTGCTGGAACGACGCCGCAGGGGATCAGGCGTTGTTCGCGGTCGTCGGGGAGGTCGTCCGCATGCTCGAGCGCTCACACCCGCCCGTGGCCGAGATGCTCGAGGACGCCCGCGACGAACTGTTGGCGTTCACCGCGTTCCCCGCTGCCCATTGGCAGCAGATCTGGTCGACGAACCCGCTGGAACGGCTGAACAAGGAGATCAAGCGCCGCACCGACGTCGTCGGCGCCTTCCCCAACCCCGCCGCGCTGCTGCGCCTGGCCGGACACGTCCTCATCGAGCAGCACGACGAATGGGACAGCGCCGACCGCTGCTACTTCAGCGACGCATCCATGGCGCTGCCGAACACGACAGACGAGGAGGGCAGCATCCCCGAACTCACCGCGGCATAATCAGAAACAGCTGACCTCGCCCGTGTCGAGAAACTCCACCACACAACGGGACGCGGCCTTCCTGCCCATCGACGACCATCAGGCGTCAGTATACAAAATCCTGGTCAGACCGAACTTACAACACCATCCGTTATCAGCCCCTAACTCCCATTTTCAGAGGGCACAGAACCCGGCGTACAGGCCGGCCCATTCGCCTCGGACGGCGAAAGCCCCGGCTCTCGGGAGCCGGGGCTTTCGCGATGTCTCGAGGGTGTCAGGCGAGCGCGAGGGATGCCGCGCCGATGATGCCGGCGTTGTTGCGGTGCACCGCGGTGACCATCTTGGCGCGCGTCGTGACGTAGGGCAGGAACTTCTCGGGGTTCTTCGAGACCCCGCCGCCGACGACGAGGAGGTCGGGGGAGAAGAGGAACTCCACGTGGGCGTAGAACTTCTGAAGGCGATGCCCCCACTTCTCCCAGCTGAGCCCCTCGCGCTCACGGGCGGTCGCGGCGGCGTAGCGCTCGATCGACTCGCCCTTCCAGATGAGGTGGCCGAGCTCGGTGTTCGGGATGAGCACGCCGTCGTAGATGAACGCCGAGCCGATGCCCGTGCCGAGCGTGGTGAGGATCGTGAGGCCCTTCTGCCCCTTCGCGGCGCCGAAGCGCGCCTCGGACAGGCCCGCCGCGTCGGCGTCGTTGACGAAGTGGATGTCGCGGCCGAGGCCGTCCTCGAAGAACCTCTCCGCCTCGAAGTCGATCCACTCGTGCGAGATGTTCGCCGCGGAGAGGGTCTTGCCGTCCTTCACGATCGCGGGGAAGCACACGCCCAGCGGGAGGCCTGCTGCGTCGGCCCCGAGCAGCTCAATCAGACGATGCGCCGTCTTCAGCACGTCCTTCGGATGGGCTCCCTGGGGAGTGTCGATCCGCACCCGGTCACTCAGCAGGGTGCCCTCGGACAGGTCGACGATTCCGGCCTTCATACCGGTTCCGCCGATGTCGATCCCGACGGCACGATCCACAGTCTTCGCCATCCTCTCAGCCTACTGGCCGCAAAAGAGGGACTCGAACACGACAAGACGCCGGCCTCGACGAGACCGGCGTCCGCTGACGTGCGCTCAGGCGCTCTTGACCCGGGTCGGGTCCTGGCCCTCTCCGCGCCGCTCGCGGATGAAGGCGAGCCGCTCGGCGAGGAGCTCTTCGAGCTCTTCGATCGAACGGCGCTCCAGCAGCATGTCCCAGTGGGTGCGGGCGGCCTTGTCGCCCGAGTGGTCGACCTCGACGGTGCCCTTGTCGAGCTTGAGCAGGGCCTCGCCGCCGCACGTGCGGCACTCCCACGTCTCGGGAGCCTCGGCGTCGGCAGCGAACATCAAAGTCGTCTCACGGCCGCAGGACGAGCAGGCGTACGTCTGCTCCTTGCGCTCCATGAAGACGACGCCTTCTTCGCTCTGGAGACTCTGTGCTCCGAGTCGGATACCGCGAAGGCTGCGATCTGCCATGGTGAAGTCCTCTCGTCGGTCATTATTTGTAACGTGCCCGGCTGTGCGGATCATCCGAACGGTCGCGGGGAGAGGCTGTTTTCCCAGGCTATCTTCAGGCCGGTGTCTCCACCAGGGCCGCGTCGGCGCGATTGGTCACGATGCCGTCCACACCGCGCGCGAGAAGGCGGCGCATGCGCGGCACGTCGTCGACGGTCCAGACGTGGATCTCCACACCGTGCTCGTGCGCCCAGCGGAGCAGCCGCGGGGTGAGGACGCGCACGCCGTTCTGCCGCTCGGGGATCTGCAGCGCGTCGATGCCATCGAGGAGCCGCCCCGCCCGGCGCCGCGCGCCCACCGCCGTCGAGAGCACCAGTCGTCTGATGATCGACGATCCCGCGCTCGTCGCGGGACGCGCGGGGGCCGCGGACTGGAGCGCGATGCGCCGGCGCTCGTCGGAGAAGCTCGTGAGGAGCACGCGTTCGGCGTGCTCCGAGACGATCCTGCCGGCCGGCGCCGCCGCGTCGTCGGTCTTCACGTCGATGTTGAAGCGCGTGTCGGGGAAGTCGCGGAGGACGTCTTCGAGCAGCGCGAGCCCGCCGCGGGGCGCCATGAGCTCCGCGAGCTCGTGCAGCGTCACCTCCGACACCCGTCGGGGGTCGCCCGTCACGCGCTCGAGCGTGTCATCGTGGAACAGCACGACGGCCCCGTCCGAAGTCAGACGGCAGTCCGACTCGACGTACTCCGCGCCGACGGCGTGAGCGGCCGCGATCGCCGCGACGGAGTTCTCCACGAGGCCGTCGGCCGCCATCTGCCCGGTGACGAGACCTCGGTGGGCGAGCACGCGCGGACGGCGGGCCCCGGTCAGATAGGCGTGCGTCACGCCTGCGGGGGAGGGGTCGGACCCCCGAGGCCGGGGATCCGTCCGGCGAACCCGTTCGTGATCCCCTTGAGCGCCTCGGTCAGCTCGCTCGGGATGATCCACAGCTTGCTCGCCTCGCCCTCGGCGATCTTGGGAAGCGTCTGCAGGTACTGATACGCGAGGAGCTTCTCGTCCGGGTCGCCCGCATGGATGGCCCCGAAGACGGTCGTGATGGCCTGCGACTCGCCCTCGGCGCGCAGCACCTGCGCCTCCCGCTCGCCCTCGGCCTGGAGGATCGCCGCCTGGCGCGAGCCCTCGGCGACCAGGATCTGCGACTGCTTCTGGCCTTCCGCCGTGAGGATCGCGGCACGGCGGTCGCGCTCGGCGCGCATCTGCTTCTCCATCGCGTCCTGCAGCGTCGCGGGCGGATCGATCGCCTTGAGCTCGACGCGGCCGACCTTGATGCCCCACTGGCCCGTCGCCTCGTCGAGCACGGCGCTGAGCTTGCCGTTGATGACGTCTCGGCTGACGAGCGCCTCCTCGAGGTTCAGGCTGCCGACGACGTTCCGCAACGTCGTGATCGTGAGCTGCTCGACCGCGCCGAGGTAGTTCGCGATCTCGTAGACCGCCGCGCGGGGGTCGGTCACGCGGAAGTAGACGACGGTGTCCACGGCGACCGAGAGGTTGTCCTCCGTGATCACCTGCTGGGGCGGGAACGACACGACCTGCTCGCGCAGGTCGACGTTCGTCCGGGCACGGTCGACGAACGGGACGATCAGATGCGGTCCGCCGAAGAGGGTGCGGTGGTACTTGCCCAGGCGCTCGACGATGACCGAGTCGCTCTGGGGCACGATGCGGATCGCCCGGATCAGGATCGTGACGACGAGGATGACGACGGCGGCCACGAGGATCCACGTGAGCACCGTGCCGGTGATGTTGCTGTCGTCCATGTCAGTTCTCCTCGGACGTGCGGGGCGCGACGACGGCGGTCGCGCCCTCGATGGATTCGACGGTGACCGGCGTCTGCGGGGCGAGCGACCGGTCCTCCCGGATGCGTGCCGACCAGGAGTCTCCGTTGACGAGCTTGACGCGCCCTGCCAGGGGCGTGACCGTCTCGGTGACGACGCCCGCCAGGCCGATGAGCGCGTCGACGTTGAACGCCTTCGGATCGGCGCTGCGGCGCAGGCGCCGCAGGAGCGGCGGCCGCACGAACAGCAGGAGCAGGGCGGCGGCCGCGGCCGCGACGATGACCTGAAGCCACAGGGGTGCGCCGACCGCCCCGGACGCGAGACCGAAGACGCCGCCGAACCCGAGCATGAGGAACGTCAGCTCGCCCGAGACCAGTTCCACGACGAGGAAGATCGCGATGACGGCCAGCCATCCGATCCACGCGAACTGATCGATCGTCTCCACGAGGCCTCCTCGGCGCGGTTCCTGCTCGGAACCTATCACGTGCCTATGACGCCATCACGGCGATCTCCGCGAGGACCGGATTCCTCCCGGCCCACGGCCGCTTGGTAGGGTCGGACCGTCCCGTCCCCACGCTTTCGGAGTCCTCGTGTCGCAGCCTCTCGCCCCTGAATCCCTCTCCGGCAAGACCGTGCTCGTGACGGGGTCCTCCCGCGGGATCGGCGCGGACACCGTCCGCTACGCCGCCGCCGCGGGCGCGAACGTCGTGATCAACTTCCGCAACAAGGCGCCCCGTGCCGAGAAGCTCGCGGCCGAGGTGCGCGGGCTCGGCGTCGAGGCGCTCGTCGTGGGAGCCGACCTCACGGATCCCGGAGCGGTCGCCGGCATGGTGGAGGCCGTCAAGGAGGAGCTCGGCTCGCTCGACGTCCTCGTCCTCAACGCGTCCGGCGGCATGGAGGCCGACCTCGGCGAGGACTACGCCCTCCGCCTCAACCGAGACGCCCAGGTCAGCGTGCTCGAGACGGCGCTCGCGATCATGCCCGCCGGTTCGCGGGTGGTGTTCGTGACCAGTCACCAGGCGCACTTCATCCGGACGACTCCGACGATGGCGGCGTACGAGCCCGTCGCCCTCTCCAAGCGCGCTGGCGAGGACGCCCTGCGCGAGCGCCTCCCGGCGCTCACCGCGAAGGGCGTCGAGTTCGTCGTGGTCTCGGGCGACATGATCGAGGGCACGATCACCGCGACGCTGCTCGAGCGCGTGAACCCGGGAGCCATCGCGGCGCGACGGGAGGAGGCGGGACGCCTGTACAACGTGTCGGAGTTCGCCGCGGAGATCGCCCGCGCCATCGTCGACCCGATCCCCGATGGCAACGAGCGCATCGTGGGCGACACGAGCGGCTTCAACGGCACCGCATAGACGGCCGCGAGAGGCGCCCGGGCGGCGTTCCCCGGATCAGGCGAGCAGAAGAGCCGACGCGAACAGGATCGGCGGACATCCCAGCGTCGTGAGGAACACGATGTCGCGCGCGACGACCTCTCCGGTCTCGTAGCGCTGCGCGTAGTTGAAGACGTTCTGGGCGCTCGGCAGCGCCGCGAGGACGACGACTGCGAGCAGCGCGTGATCGTCGAGCTGGAAGACGAATCTCCCGAGCACCCACGCGACGACCGGCATGAGGAGGAGCTTCATCGACGTCGCGAGCAGGACGTCGCGGCGCGTGCCGGGTTTCGTGAGGACGCGCTGGCCGTTCAGCGACATGCCGAAGCTGATGAGCAGCACCGGCACGGCTGCGCCGGCGAGGAGCTTCAACGGGTCCATGGCGATGGGCGGCAGGTCGATGTCGAGCAACGCGACGAGCACTCCCAGAGCAGCGCCGATGATCATCGGATTGCGGAGCGTGCGGCGCATGATCTTGCCGAACGAGGCGTCGGTCGCCGACGAGGCGTCGAGGAGCGCGAGCACGACGGGTGTGAACACGAGGAGCTGGACGAGGATGACCGGCGCCGAATAGGAACCATCGCCGAGAACATATGTCGCTATCGGAATACCGATGTTGTTGCCGTTCACATAGCCGGCGCCCAGGGCTCCGATCACGGTCACACCCAGCTCACGGCGCCACAGGAGCCGCGCGAGGACGCCGTAGCAGAGGAAGATCACAACCGCCGCGATCGCGGACACCGGCAGGAGGGCCGAGAAGAGCGTCGTGAGGTCGGCGTCGGCGAGCACGGTGAAGAGCAGGAACGGATTGAGGACGAAGAAGGAGAGGCGGGAGAGCACGTAGCGTCCCTGGGACCCCAGAAGGCCGATGCGACCGACGATGTAGCCCGTGAGGATCGCGACGGAGATGACGGCGAATCCGGTGAGGATCCCGATCATCGGATCGCGGTGTCGTCTCGGCTCACACGTCCAACATACGCCCGAGCGGCAGAGGACGAGGAAGCGCGCTCGTTAGGCTGAGGACATGTCGTCATCCCGGCGGCCGCTGCCGCGGCCGACATCGCGCGTGCGCTTCCGTGAACTCGTCGAAGAGGACATCGAGGAGATGGCCGCGATGCTGGGCGACCCGGAGGTGATGGCGTTCTATCCCGCGCCGAAGACACACGAGGAGACGGCGGGCTGGATCGCGCGGGCGCGCGCGTCGTACGAGGAGCATGGCCATGGCATGTGGGCCATCGAGACGCCCGACGGCCGCTTCCTCGGCGACTGCGGCATCACGTGGCAGTCCGTCAACGGACGCGCGGTCCGCGAGGTCGGATATCACGTCGTGCGCGCAGAGCAGGGGAGAGGGCTCGCGACCGAGGCGGCGAGAGCGTGCGTGGAGCTCGTCCGGGAGCGTTTCGCGCCGACGCTGCTCACCGCGATCATCCATCCGGAGAACACCGCCTCGAGACGTGTCGCCGAGAAGCTCGGCATGGCGCACATCGACGACGACCATGCGCACCCCTGGATCGTCCGGACGGTCATGGGCATGGACGTGGAGAGGCGCGCATGAGGGTCACGGTCTTCCTCGGGTCGGCGCACGGGACCGGCCCGGGCTACACCGCCGCGACGATCGCCTTCGGGGAGGCGCTCGCGCGACGAGGCTTCGGCCTCGTCTACGGCGGCGGCAGGGTGGGACTCATGGGGACGCTGGCCGACGCCGCGTCCGCCGCCGGGGGAGAGGTGACCGGAGTCATCCCGCAAGGGCTCGTCGACGCCGAGATCTCGCACGACGGTCTCACGACGCTCGAGGTGGTCCCCGACATGCACGCCCGCAAGCTGCGGATGGCCGAACTGGGAGACGCGTTCGTCGCGCTTCCGGGCGGTGCGGGCACCCTCGAGGAGCTGTTCGAGGCGTGGACGTGGTTGCAGCTGGGCATCCACGGCAAGCCCGTCGCGCTGCTCGACGTCGACGGGTTCTGGCAGCCGCTCGTCCGCGCGCTCGATCACATGACGGCAGAGGGATTCGTCCGCGAGCGGTTCCGGACGACGCTCATCGTCGAGGAGGACGTCGAGGACCTGCTCGACGTCCTCCTCGCGTGGCGCTCGCCCGCTCCGAAGTGGGGGAACACGACGCCGCGTCCGTGATCATCCGCTAGTCTCGCGTGACACCCCGCGAAGAGGAGGAGACGTCATGAGCCGTTCGAACGCGTCGCGGCGCAGGGCGTCGCTCGTTCTCGTCGGGGTGGCGGCGGCGCTGTCCCTGTCGGCGTGCGCATCGCCCGGCTCGTCCTCGCCCTCGGACACCGGCACAGCGTCTGTCGAGATCGACACCGCCACGCCGGCGGGCGAGAAGGCGCAGTGGATCGTCGACCTCCTCAATGCGGACGAGGACACGACCGTCGCGGAGTGGGAGCCCGAGCTGCACGAGAGCTTCGTCGCAGAGGTCTCGTCGGACGAGCTGGTCGATCTCCTCAACACGGACATCCGTCCCGCGGCGCCGTACACGGTGACCGGCTACGAGGACTCGGGGACGCAATCGGTCACGACGCTCGAGAGCGACGTCGTCGACCCGATGAACATGTCCGTCACCCTCGACGACGCCGGTCAGATCGTCGGCCTCTGGTTCGGCCCGACGTCCGCCGGCTGACGCGTCCGGCCGATCGCACAAAGCAGAGAACATCCGATAATGCACATTATGTCAGTTTAGAGAGGTGCGGTGTCGGCGTCCCGGAGCCGGACGACGGTCTGCGACACTCCCCCGAACGACGGGCGTCTCCTGCTGGCCGACGGCTCACTGCACCGCGGCCGTGAGCCGCGCCACGGTGTCGAGGACGTGCGCCGCCGCCGGACGGGCGACCCAGTCGTCGAGGGTCACCTCCCGCGACCTGGCCCGGTAGGCGTCCTCCACCTCGCGCAGCTCCTTCACGAACTCCGCTCCATGCACCATGAGCGACACCTCGAGGTTGAGCGTGAACGAGCGCATGTCCATGTTGCTCGAGCCGACGACGGCGACATCGTCGTCGACCGTGAAGTGCTTCGAGTGCAGGACCGTCGGCTCCTCGTAGAGGAAGATCCGAACACCCGCGCGCAGCAGCGTCTCGTAGTAGGGGCGCTGCGCGTGGAACACGAGGTATTGGTCGGCCACGGCACAGGCGAACAGCTGCACCTCGACACCCCGCTCGGCCGCCGTGGTGATCGCAATCGTCAGGGACGAAGTAGGGGCTGTCGATGACCAGCCGGCGCTGCGCGCCGTAGACCAGCGCGTTGAAGAGGCGGAGGTTGTTCTCGCCCTCGAAGCCGGGCCCGCTCGGCACGACCTGGCACGCGAAGCCGTCGGGACGGGACTCGAACTCGAGGGGCGCGACGTCGGCCGGGATGAGCATCTCGTCGGTCTCGCTGTACCAGTCGGTGATGAAGAGGGCGTCGAGCCCCAGCGCCGCGGGACCGTCGATGCGCATCATGAGATCCTTCCAGCGCAGGCCCCGGCGGAGGTTGCCCGGCTTGTTGTAGCTCGCATCGACCATGTTCTGCGAGCCGGTGAAGGCGACGATGCCGTCGATGACGATGATATTGCGATGGTTCCGCAGATCCGGTCGGCGCTTGAACGGGTCGAGAGCGGCACTCGCTCGGAGGATGAAGCCGTTGACCTTCCGCTGCTTGTCACGGCGGTCCTTGGGCAGCTTCGAGCTGCCGAGAAGCCCATAGAGCAAGCTGCCGGGGATGGGAGCGACGAAGATGGCGAGCAGCCAGGCCATCGCGGTCGTGGGGCGCAGGTTCCGCGGGACCGTGACGATCGCACCGATGCGGATGATCGTGTCCACGACGAGGACGACGGCCGGCACCGCCTTGAGGAGCGTGCGCAGATTCATGCACCGATCCTGCCCTATCGCGTCGCCGTGCGCAGGGGGCGCGGCGAACCCGATCCATGGTCTCCGGCATCGGCCGACGCCTCGGCGCGCGAGATCCGCCGTCTCGGCGGCCTCCGCGCCGGTGACGGGTCGCCGAACGAGACGAAGATGATCTGCGGACGGAAAAGCGGGCGGGGGCTCCGATGGAGCACCCGCCCGCCCTCGTCCGTACGGCTACTCCGCCGGCAGCACCAGGGCCTCCCCGACCTCGATGTAATCGGGGTCGGCGATCGTGTCCTGGTTCACGGCGTAGATGCCGAGCCATCCGCTGTCCACCCCGAGCTTCTCGGAGATCTCGAACAGCGTGTCCCCCGCCTCGACCGTGTAGGTCTCATCCGAGGCTTCCACGTCGGGAAGCGTGTAAGCCGGCGCGGCGGGCTCTGACGTCTCGGCCGGCGTCTCGCTCGTCGAAGGCGCGGCTTCCGCGGGCTGCGCGGTCGTGGTGTCGTCGGCACTCGGCTCGGTCGTCTCTACGGGCGCTGCGGACTGCTCGCTCGGCTCGGCCGAGCCCGTCGCGCCGATCTGAGCGGAGCATGTCGGCCACGCTCCCCAGCCCTGCGAGGCCAGCACGTTCTCCGCGACGCGGATCTGCTCCTCGCGCGATGCATCGGCCGGGTTTCCTGATCCGCCGTTGGCCTGCCAGGTGCCGAGCGAGAACTGCAGGCCGCCGTAGTAGCCGTTGCCGGTGTTGATCGACCAGTTGCCGCCGGACTCGCACTGCGCGAGGGCGTCCCAGGTCGCGCCGTCGGCCGCGTTGGCGGCTGTCGGCACGATTGCGGCGGCCGCGGCGGCCGCCAGGCCTGCGGCCACGAGGCCGCCACGGACGAGTCGGGTGGAACGGCGCGAACGGCTGTCGCGTCGGAGGTTCTGCTTCGGGTACACAGTGAACTCCATGGCCCCGTCTGGGCGCGCGGCGTCACCCGCACGTCCGACCGCCCGGCCGGAACATCTCGTTGATCTCAGGACACGAAGGACTCATGGGGCGGATTCGACGGCCGTCCTTCGCGGTTCAAGGTGCCCACCATACGCGTTGATCACGATGAAGTAACAATCGCTGCCAGGGTCTTGCCAGCGAGCTCTTATCGAACATCGGGCGCGCGCATAGCTCGCGCGGGCCTCGAGCCGCGAAGAGCAGGCCGAGCCTCGTCGGAGTCCTGATGACGCACGCGGGACACCGGTCGCTGTGCGCGCCACGGATCGAGGAGGATGTCCGGATGATCTCCGTGCGTCACGACCGCGCGAAGCGCTCACGGCGTTCGACGACGCGGCCCGTGCGGGCATCGGCGTCCCACGCGTAGACCTCCGCGCCCGTGATGAGGACGTGCTCGGCGCGCGCGTTGACGTCGAGCGGGTCGCCGGACCAGATCACGACGTCACCGTCGAGCCCGGGCGCGAGCGAGCCGATCCGCTCATCGAGGCCGAGGAACGCGGCGGGGTTGACGGTGAGGGCGCGCAGCGCGGTGTCGCGGTCGAGCCCCTCCTTCACCGCGAGGGATGCCTGGTGCACGAGATAGTTGATCGGCACGACGGGATGGTCGGTCGTGATCGCGACGCGCACACCCGCACGTGCCAGCACGCCGAGATTCGCGGTGTCGCGCCGGCGCAGCTCGACCTTGCTCCGTGACGTGAACACCGGTCCGTAGATCACGGGGATGTCGCGCTCGGCGAGCACGTCGGCGAGCTCCGCGCCTTCCGTCCCGTGGTTGACGACGAGACGATAGCCGAACTCGTCCGCGAGACGCAGCGCGGTGGCGATGTCGTCGGCCCTGTGCGTGTGCTGGTCCCAGAACAGTTCCCCGTCGAGCACCCGCGCGAGGGCCTCCTTGCCGAGATCGCGGTCGAACGGCTCCCCCGCCGCCTCCGCCGCGGCGCGCTTCGCGGCGTAGTTCTGCGCCTCGACGAACGCCGCGCGGATGACGCTCGCGACGCCGAGGCGGGTCGCGGGCGTCTTCTTCTGCTCGCCGTAGACGCGCTTCGGATTCTCCCCCAGCGCCGCCTTCACCGAAACGGACTCGCGGATCACCTGCTCGTCGACCGTGCGGCCGCCCCACGTCTTGATCGCGACCGTCACGCCGCCGATGGGGTTGCCCGACCCGGGTTTGACGACGGCGCTCGTCACACCGCCGACGAGGGCATCGCGGAAGCCTTCCTCCTCGATGTTGATGCCGTCGATCGCGCGCAGGGCCGAGCCGTTCGGATCCGTCAGCTCGTTCGTGTCCGCACCGGCCCATCCCTCCGCCTCCTCGCTCACGCCGAGGTGCGCGTGCGCCTCGACGAAGCCGGGCAGCACCCAGCGTCCACGCGCGTCGATGACCGGCACGCCGTCCGGCACGACGACATCCGCCCCGACCGCCGTGATCACGCCGTCCTCGACCAGCACCGTCCCGTTCTCGACGGGAGCCGACGACACCGGCACGACGTACCCGTTGGTGATGGCGACGCTGCCGCGACGCGTGCTGATGGGTGAGAACGGTGCGAGATTCGAGGTCGTCATGGCTCGAAGCCTATGCGTGCCGTCTGACGCGGGGCGACGACACGACGCGCGATGTCGTCACGTCCAGTAACGAAGCGACGACGCCGGAGAGGCGACACGAGGTCTCCCAGGCGGATGCGCTTTGCTCGACGCGATGGACTCCTTCGACAGCATCGCGTCCGCCGCGATGGGCGCCCTCGCGAAGATCTGGACGAGCGCGCTGACGCCGGCGCCCGCTCCCCCGCCCGCCATCGTGGTCGGCACGCTGGTCTTCGCGGTTCTCGTGGTCGTCGTCACGCCCGTCTGGCGCGTCGCGCGCCATCTGGTGACGATCGCGCACGAGGGGGCGCACGGCGTCGCCGCGCTGCTGTCGGGTCGGAGGCTCGCCGGTATCCGTCTCCACTCCGACACATCGGGGCTCACGCTCTCCCGAGGACGCCCGCGAGGCGCCGGGATGGTGCTGACGTCGTTCGCGGGATACGTCGGGCCCGGGCTCATCGGGCTCGGCGCGGCCTGGCTCCTGAGCCACGGCTACGCGATGGGTGTTCTCTGGTCGCTGACGGCGCTGCTCGCACTCCTGCTGCTGCAGATCCGCAACTGGTTCGGGCTGTGGTCGGTACTGGTCACGGGCACGATCCTCGTCGTCGTGTCGTGGTACGCACCGCCATCGGCGCAGACGACCGCGGCGTACGCCGTGACGTGGTTCCTCCTCCTCGGGTCGGTGAAGCCGGTGTTCGAGCTCCAGAGCCAGCGGCGGCGCGGTCGAGCGCGCGATTCCGACGCCGACCAGCTCGGCCGCATCACGCCGCTCCCCGCCCTCGTCTGGATCGGCGCGTTCGGCGTCGTCACGGTCGGTTGCGCGGTGTTCGGTGGATGGCTACTGCTCGGGGCGTCATAGCGGCGCGATGAGTGCGCAGGGCCGCCACGGCTCCCCGTCAGAACCGTCGTAGCCTCAGCAACGCTGCGGACGTCGATCGCATCCCGCATGCGTCCTCGTAGAAGCGCGCGAGCTGCGGCTCGTAGTCGACGTGCATCCACTCCGCTCCTTGGAGGGTCGCTTCGGCGACGGCCTCCGCGACGAGGCGTCGTCCCACGCCCCTCCCCTGGGCTGCGGGATGAACGCAGGTGTCCAGCAGGAACGCATGACGTCCACCGTCGCCGGCGACGTGGACGAAGCCGATGAGCTCGCCGTCGCGCCGCGCCGTCACCCACGTCAGGCTGCGCGCCAGGAGGCGTTCGTTCCATGGCGTGTCCTCGGGCACGTGCGCGAAGGCGACGGCGTGAAGAGCTTCGATCTCCTCGTCCGTCGCGGTGCCCCGCACGTCGTACGAGATCGGGATGGCCATGGGCCGATTATCCACGCCTGCCCGCGGCGGCGTCAGCCGCCAGGCGGTCGAGAGGGCAACCGTGCCGGCACGCCGCATCGACGACGGCGATCGCGGCACCGATGCCCGCCGGACGCCACTGGAGGCCGCACATCGGGTCGTATCGATGCCTTCATCGCAGCGTCCCCTCCCCCATTTCCGTTCTCGGCGATCGCGGCGGACGAGTCAGAGAGGCTTCCGCTCAGAGGGGCTTCCGCATGAAGACCTGCTCGATGCCGTCGCCCTCCTCGACACGCTGCGTCTCCTCGTAGCCGTGGCGCTCGTACAAGCGGATGTTCGCCACGCTCAGCGACCCCGTGAAGAGCTCCGCCTCGCGTGCGCCCGCCCCGCGCCCCCGCTCCTCGACGGCCTCCAGAAGCCTCGATCCGATGCCGTGCCCCTGCATGTCCGGCGCGATGGCGAGCCGGCCGACGAGCAGCAGCGTGCCGTCACGTCGCGCTCGGACGGCGCCGACCATCCGCGTTCCCGCCTGCGCGACGCATCCGAGGCTCTCCTGCAGCTCCCACTGCACCTCCTCCAGCGTCTGGGTGAGCGGCGGCATGTCGGCGCTGCCGTAGATCTGCGCCTCCGACACGAAGGCCGCTCGCTGGAGCGTGAGCAGTTCGCCGGCGTCGTCCTCGCGGACGTCGCGGATCAGGAGATCGAGATCGGTCATGCACGTCACGCTACCGGCCCAGTCGGACGCGCTGCGGACAGCGACGCGACACGCCTGCTTCCCGTCGCTACTCTCGGGCCATGAGCGATGGGTTCGAGGTCCGTCCGGCGCGGGCGGAGGATGCGCGGGCGATGGCGTGGGTGCACGTCCAAGGCTGGCGGGAGACGTACCGGGGTCTCCTGCCCGACGAGCTGCTCGACGACCCGGGCTTCCTCCCCCGACGAGAGCGGTTCTGGACGACGGCGCTCACCGGCGAACGGTGGACGACGCACCGGTTCGCCGTCGCGGAGAGCGGCGGCTCCGTCATCGGGATCGCCGGGTCGGCTCCCGCCGAGGAGGAGGAATGGGATGTGCACCTCAACATGCTCTATCTGCTGTCGGAGCACCACGGCGGCGGCGCAGGAACGGCTCTCCTGCAGGCGGTCGTCGAGCCCCACGAGTCCGCGGCCCTCTGGGTCGCGGATCCGAACCCTCGCGCTCAGGCGTTCTACCGCAAGCACGGATTCGTGCCGGACGGCGTCAGCAAGGTCGAGGACGGGGTGCGGGACCTGCGGATGGTCCGCGCAGCCGCTTCGTGACTCGCCGCGAACGGCGACCGCAGCGCGGCGCGGCGGAACGTATACGCTGACACGCATGTCTGTCGGAATTCGCTTCGTCGGCCCTGATGACGCTCTCGCCTGGGCGTCGCTTTATGCCGGATATCGCACCTTCTATCAGCTCCCGGACGACCCGGAGGTCGTGAAGCGGACGTGGGACTGGCTCCTGAACGGCGAGCACAGCCTGGTCGGCCTCGTCGCGACGAACCACGCCGACGTGCCCATCGGGCTCGCGAACCTCCGTTGGTTCGCCCGCCCCTCGACCGCAACGCGAGGCCTCTATGTCGACGACCTCTTCACGTCGCCGGAGGCACGACACCAGGGCGTCGCACAAGCGCTGTTGCACCGTGCCGCGGAGCTCGCAGGCGAGGGAGGCGCCAGCGTCGTCCGCTGGATCACGGCCGAGGGCAACGCCGACGCACGCCGTCTCTACGATCGCGTCGCCGTCGCGACCCCGTGGGTCACCTACGACCTCAAGCCCGCCCCGGCTGCCTCGACACCATCGTGACCGCGGCCGCGCATGATCCTCTTCCCGAGGTCGGAGGTCTGAGCATCGTCCTGGACGGCCGTGGCGCTCCGCGGGTCGTCGTCTCGACCACGGACGTCCGCATCGTGCCGTTCGACGAGGTCGACGCAGAGCATGCGTTCGCAGAGGGCGAGGGGGATCGATCGCTCCGCGCATGGCGCGAGACCCATGCGAGGTTCTGGCGGGAGTTCTCCGAGAACGACCGGGGCTTCGCACGCGACATGCCGGTCGTGTGCGAACGTTTCGAACTGGTCTACTCCCCGTCTCGACGGCGTCCTCGGCGCGGTGGCCGCGCCGATGCGTCGCCCAGGCTCTTCGCCATCACGATCTCTCGCGTGACGCCATCCGGGAGGAGGTCGCCCGTCCACCGCGATGCCGCGAATCCGAGACTCTCGTAGAGGCGGATGGCGCGCACGTTCGCGGGAGCGACGCTCAGGAGGAGCACGCCCGCCCGCTCCGCGGCCCACTGCTCGATCGCATCGATCAGGGCGGTCGCGACGCCGCGACCTCGGACGTCCGGCGCGACCCAGAGCGAGACGAGCTCGATCGCGTCGACGTGGTCCGCCCAGATCCCCCTCACCATCCCGCACGGCTCGCCGTGGACACGCGCGACGAGATGCACGCTCCCCGGGATCGCGAAGGTCGCCCGCCACCGGTCCTCCCGGTCGCCGTCGCCGGTCCAGCTCGCCAGCCGCGAGCCGAAGGCGTCGGGATCCTCCGTCAGCGCGCGCAGGCGCAACGCGCGCCAGACACGCCAGCCCGCCGCGTCCAGAGTCTGAAGCTCCATCGCGCCAGTATCCCCCGCCCCGACGGCCTCCCACTGCCCGACGTCCCACGGAGTGCCGCCATGAGCTCGTCCGCCGACGCGTCGCCTCATGCGCGGGCCGACGAGCTCACCGATCTCCGCGCCGCGCCGGACGGCATACGTCTACAGCGACGCGCCCGGCTCCGCGCGTCGCGCCTCGAGCCTCGTGTCGGCGAGCAGGGCGGAGACCGATGCCTCCGACCCTCCGACGAGCGTGTAGGCGAGGTCGACGTCGGTCGCCAGGAACCACGTGCGGTCCTCCGGCCAGAGAATGCTCGGCGACGGGGTCCACGTCGGGTCGCCCTGCGTCCACGGCACGCGCTCCGCCCACTCGACCTCCGCGAAGTCGTCCGTCGCGCCGCGGAACAGCACATGCAGACGTTCCGGGAGCTCCAGGCGCGGCGCCCGCGAGATCTCGTCCGACAGCGTCCCCCGCTGCCAGGTCGGCTTGTCCGAGCGCGGGTTGAAACGGTCGATCGCGCTCGCCGCGAGCATGTCGGCGTGGCGAGGATCGGCCCAGGACTGCGCAGCGGCGGACGGAGCGAAGCCGAGGTGGCCCAGCAGGCCGCCCCATCCGTCCCACACGCCGGCGTACAGCTGCGACGCCGTCGAGAACGGCGCGAGCGCCTGCGCCGTCGCCGTGAGCAGGTCGGCGGCGAGGCTTCCCGTGCGCGGCGCACTGTAGCGCCAGCCCGCGGCGTCTCTCGGCATGTCCTCGAACAGCGCCTCCCAGGCGTGGGGCGGAGGCAGCCGACGTCCGAGCGCAGCGGCCGCCTCGGCCCACGCCACCGGCTCGACCTCGACGCGATGCGGGTGTGCGAGGAAGGCCTCCCAGGCGTCGCGGTCGTCGTCGTCCGGCCACAACGCCCCCACGGGGCGGTCGCGCTCCCCCGGGTGGAGGATCCGCGCGTACGCCTCGAAACCGCCGGGCACGAGCCGGTGGATGGTCCGGACGTCGCCGACGCGCTCGCGCACCCAGTCGCCGACCGAGACGTCCGTCACGTGTTCCATGCCCATGCGCCCCAGGGTATCGGCGCCGCTGTCAGCGCCAGCCGAGCGCCGGCGCCACGTGCGTGAGGATCGACTCGAGCACGTGCGCGTTGTACGCCACTCCCAGCTGGTTCGGCACGGTGAGCAGCAGGGTGTCGGCCTCGGCGACGGCCTCGTCCTGTGCGAGCTCCTCGATCAGCTCGTCGGGCTCGGCGGCGTACGACCGGCCGAAGACCGCGCGCATGCCGTCGATGGAGGCGAACTGATCGTCCCGGTCGCCGCTGCCGAGGAAGTACCTTCGGTCACGGTCGTCCACGATCGCGAAGATCGAGCGCGAGACCGACACGCGGGGCTCGAAGCCGTGGTCCTGAGCGGCCCACTCCTCGCGGAACGCACCGATCTGCCTCGCCTGCTGCACGTGGAAGGGCTCGCCGGTCTCGTCGCTCTTGAGCGTGGAGCTCATGAGGTTCATCCCGTGCTGAGCGGCCCACCTCGCCGTCGCGTCCGACGCCGCGCCCCACCAGATGCGGCGACGCAGCCCCTCCGAATGCGGCTCGAGTCGCAGCAGACCCGGCGGGTTCGGGAACATCGGCCGCGGGTTCGGCTCCGCGAAGCCCCTCCCCTCGAGCAGCTGCAGCAGAAGCTCGGTCTTCTGACGCGCCGCCTGCCCGCCCGACGGGTCGTCCTCCGCGGACCGGTAGCCGAAGTGACGCCACCCGTCGACGACCTGCTCGGGTGACCCCCGCGAGATGCCGAGCTGGAGCCGCCCGCCCGCGATGAGGTCGGCGGACCCCGCGTCCTCGACCATGTACATCGGGTTCTCGTACCGCATGTCGATCACGCCGGTGCCGAGCTCGATGCGGCTCGTCTTCGCGCCCGCCGCGGCGAGCAGCGGGAAGGGCGACGCGAGCTGACGCGCGAAGTGATGCACGCGGAAGTACGCGCCGTCCGCGCCCAGCTCCTCCGCGGCCTGCGCGAGCTCGATCGACTGCAGCAGCACGTCCGCTGCGCTCTGCGTCGCCGAGGTCGGATGCGGCGTCCAGTGGCCGAAGGAGAGAAAGCCGATGTTCTTCACGAGGTGATGCAACCGTCAGCGCTCACGACCTATTCCGATGAATAATCACGCGCCGAGACGATCACCGGCTCCGGGTACTTCGGCTGCTTGCCGTCTCCCGACGAGCGTCGTCTCAGTCGACGGCCCACCCACGGGAGCACGTGGGTCCGGTAGTAGGCGCCGGACGAGAGATGCACGACGTCGGGGCCGGGGAGGTCCCACCACTCCTCCGGCGGGTTCAGTCCGAGCGCGTCGAGCACCCGCGCGGCGACGCGGTGGTGGCCGCGCGGGCCCATGTGCAGGCGATCGGCCGACCAGAACCTGGGGTGCGACAGCTCGCGATCCGGCCAGTTGAGCGCCTGGACGACGTCGGCACGGTCTTCGATGCGACGGCCCACGGCCTCCGAGAGCTCATCGCCGCGGCGTTGGAGGAGCCGGGACAACGGCAGCCCCGCCGACGGATTCGCTCCCGAGAGGAGGATGAGCCGTACCCCCTCCTCGTCGCATCGCCTCAGGACGACCGAGAACGCCTCCGCGATGCTCTCGACGGTGGCCCCGCGGCGAAGGATGTCGTTGCCTCCGCCGTTGAACGACAGGTGCGTCGGCTTCAACGCGAGCGCGGGCTCGAGCTGCTCCTCCACGATGGGCCAGGCGAGCCTGCCGCGGATCGCGAGGTTCGCGTACTCGACCGGCGCTCCCACCGCGTCGGACCACCCGTACGCGACGAGGTCCGCCCAGCCGCGAGGCTGCCCATCCGGCATCTCGTCGCCGACGCCCTCCGTGAACGAGTCGCCGATGGCCACATAGCGGATGGTCTCTGTCATCCCCTCAGGCTACCGAGCGGGCACGGACGGCAGGGTCGCGTCGAGCGCCTCGCCGCGCTTGTCGGCGAGGGGGATGGTGCCGACGGCGGCGATGACGAAGAACGCCGCGAAGACCGCGAAGACGAGCACCGCGCCGCCCTGGGCGAGTGCCCACGGCGTGAACAGCGGCGCGACGATGGAGGCGATGCGTCCGACGCCCGCGGCCCAGCCCGCGCCGGTCGCCCGCACGCCCGTGGGATAGAGCTCGGGCGTCACGGCGTAGAGCGCGCCCCACGCGCCGAGGTTGAAGAACGACAGCAGCGACCCGAACACGAGGATCTGCCACAGCTCCCCCGCGTTGCCGAAGAGCACGGCGGCGACCGCCGACCCGACGAGGAAGGTCGCGAGCGTCGCCCGTCGTCCCCACACCTCGATGAGCCACGCCGCCACGGCGTATCCCGGCAGCTGCGCGAGCGTGATGAGGAGGGTGAACTCGAACGACCGGACGAGGTCGTACCCCTGGGCGACGAGGATCGACGGGATCCAGATGAACGCGCCGTAGTACGAGAAGTTCACGCAGAACCAGACGACCCAGATCGCGGCCGTGCGCGCGCGCAGCGCGGGCGCCCACAGCGCCCCGATGGCCGCCGTCCCTGTGGGCGTCTCCGCGACGGCGGGGGCGGCCCCGACGACGGGCGCCTCGTCCGCCGATGCCGACGGCGCACGTCCCGATGCCTCCTCGAAGCGTCGCACGATCGCCTCCGACTCCGCGACGCGGCCCTTCGACTCGAGCCACCGGGGCGACTCCGGGAGGCCCCAGCGCACGACGATCGCGTACACCGCCGGCACGGCGCCGAGCACGAAGGCCCACCGCCATCCGTCGTCGAACGCGCCCACGACGAACGTCCCGATGACGGCGGCCAGCGTCCATCCGACCGCCCAGAACGCCTCGAGGACGACCACGAGCCGGCCGCGGATGCGCGCGGGCGCGAACTCGCTGACGTACGTCGAGGCGACGGGGAGCTCGGAGCCGAGCCCGACGCCGACGAGGAACCGGAAGACGAGGAGCGCCCCGACGCCGCCGACCAGCGCGCTCGCCCCGGTTGCGACGCCGTAGACCAGGAGCGTGAGCGCGAACACCTGGCGGCGACCGAGCCGGTCGGCCAGGAGCCCGCCCACGCTCGCACCGACCGCCATCCCCACGAACCCGATGGAGGTGATGAGCCCCGCCTCGCCCGGCGCCAGCTGCCACTGCACGGTGAGCGCGGCGATGACGAACGAGATGAGGCCGACGTCCATGGCGTCGAGCGCCCAGCCGATGCCGGAGCCGGTGAGGAGACGCACGTGCTGCCGGTTGAACGGCAGCGTGTCGAGTCGTGAGGAGGGAGTCGCCATAGCACCAGGTTAGTGTCAATCCGACATGAAGGATGCACGCGCGGGAGTAGCCTGAGAGGGACGATCGAGACGTACGGAGGACATGTGAGAGGCCGCACCGCGCCCCCTTCAGCCGCGTGGATGTGGACGATCTGGATCGTCGCCGTCCTCGCCTACGTGCTCGCGGTGACGAACCGCACCTCGCTCTCCGCCGTCGGGGTCGACGCCGCCGAGCACTTCAGCGCCGACGCGTCGACCCTGTCGATGTTCGCCGTGCTGCAGCTGGGGGTCTACGGCCTCATGCAGGTCCCGATCGGCGTCTGGCTCGACCGATACGGCGCGCGCCCGATCATGGCGATCGGGATGGTGCTCATGGCCGCGGGCCAGCTGATCATGGCCGTGTCCCCGAACGTCGGCGTCGCGATCGTCGCGCGGATGCTCCTCGGCGCGGGAGACGCGGCGATCTTCCCCGGCGTCCTGCGCCTCGTGGCGACGTGGTTCCCCGCCCAGCGCAACCCGATCATGGTGCAGCTCACGGGCATCGTCGGTCAGCTGGGCCAGCTCGTCGCGATCCTCCCCCTCGCCGCCCTGTTGCACGCGACGTCGTGGTCCATCGCCTTCGGCGGCCTCGCCGGCCTCGCCGCGCTGTTCACGATCCTCATCGTCGCGCTCGTGCGAAACCATCCGCCCGAGCGCGATGCCGACGTGTCCGTGAACACCGAGACCGGCGCCATCCGCGTGGTGACGAGCGCGATCGACACGCGGGTCGGCATCCGCGCGGCCTGGGCGAACCCGGGCACGCGTCTCGCGTTCTGGTCGCACTTCACGACGCCGTTCGCGGGCACGGCCTTCGTCATGCTCTGGGGCTTCCCCTTCCTCACGGCCGGCGAGGGGCTCTCGTCCGGCCAGGCGTCGCTCGTGCAGAGCACGCTCGTCCTCATGGGGATCGTCTTCGGCCCCGTGATCGGCATTCTCTCGTCGCGCAACCCCCATCGCCGCTCCCGCATGCTCGTCCTGCCGATCGTCGCCATCCAGCTCCTCGCCTGGATCGTCGTGCTCGCATGGCCGGGACCCGCTCCCCTCTGGCTGCTGCTCCTGCTCGTCGTCGCCCTCGCGCTGGGCGGGCCCGCGTCCATGATCGCCTTCGACCATGCGCGCACGCACAACCCGTCTCATCAGCTCAGCACGGCCACCGGCATCACGAACGTCGGAGGTTTCCTCGCCGGTCTCCTGGCCATCCTGTTCATCGGCGTGGCGCTCGACCTGCAGGGCGCGAGCGACCCCTCCTCCTACTCGCTCGAGGCCTTCCGGATCGCGTTCCTGACGCAGGTGCCCATCTGGCTCACGGGTGCGGCGTTCATCGTCCGCGAGCGCAGACGCACACGGGTCCACATGGGCCTCGACCGCCCGCGCCGCGACCCCTGAGCGCGGCCATCGTCCTTCAGCCGGTCACGGGACGAGCGCGGTCCTGAGGGTGTCGAGGCCCACGCCACCCAGATCGAGCGCGCGCTTGTGGAACTCCTTGATCGAGAAGGCGTCGCCGCGACGGGACGCGTACGCGTCCCGCAGCTGCTCCCAGATGCGCTGGCCCACCTTGTACGCCGGAGCCTGCCCCGGCCATCCGAGGTAGCGGTTCACCTCGAACCGCACGAACTCGTCGGACATGTTCACGTTCGCCCGCATGAAATCGAGCGCATACGCGGCGTCCCAGGTGCCCTGTCCGTCGAGCCGCGGCTTGCCGAGGTGAACGCCGATGTCGAGGACGACGCGGGCGGCGCGCATGCGCTGGCCGTCGAGCATGCCGAGGCGATCGGCGGGGTCGTCGAGGTAGCCGAGGCCCTCCATGAGACGCTCGGCGTACAGCGCCCATCCCTCCGCGTGCCCCGAGGTGCCGGCGAGGAGGCGCCGCCAGGAGTTGAGCTCCGCGCGGTTGTACACGGCCTGCCCGATCTGGAGATGATGTCCCGGCACGCCCTCGTGATAGACGGTCGTGAGCTCGCGCCAGGTGTCGAACTCCGTCACGCCCTCCGGCACCGACCACCACATCCGGCCCGGCCGGGAGAAGTCGTCGGTGGGACCCGTGTAGTAGATCCCGCCCTCCTGCGTGGGCGCGATCCTGCACTCGAGGCGACGGATCGGCTCGGGGATGTCGAAGTGGGACTGTGCGAGCTCAGCGACCGCTCGGTCGCTCGTCTCCTGCATCCAGCGCTGCAGCGCCTCCGTGCCCACGAGCTTCCGCGCGGGGTCCGACTCGAGGAAGGCCACGGCCTCCTCCACCGTCGCGCCCGGCACGATCTCCTCGGCGATCGCCTGCTGCTCGGCCACCATCCGGCGGAGCTCCTCGACGCCCCACTCGTACGTCTCGTCGAAGTCGATCGTCGCGCCGAGGAAGCGGCGCGAGTTGAGCGCGTAGAGCTCGCGTCCGACGGCGTCCTCCGTCGAGGCCGCGTCCGCGAGCTCGTCCGCAAGGAACCGCACGAGCCGGTCGTACGCGCCCCGGGCCGCATCCGATCCCTTCTCGAGGTCGCCGGCGAGCGATGCGGGCAGCTCCGATGCGCCGGCTCGCGCTCCGGACGCGAGGGTGGCGAAGAACCCGTCGTCCGCCGTGTAGCGAGGGATCTGCGCCGCGACCTCGCGCGCCTGGCGGACGGCCGGCACGACCCCCTGCGCGATCCCCTCGCGCAGGGTGGCGATGTAGCCGTCGATCGCGGCGGGGATGGCGCCGAGGCGCCGCGCCACGGCCGACCAGTCGTCGGGCGTCTCGGTCGGCATGAGGTCGTACACCTGTCGGATGTCCTGCGGCGCGCTCGCGATGACGTTGAGGTCGCGCAGATGCCAACGCGCCTCGAACCGCTCGATGCTCAGGCGGAGCCCGCTCGACAGATCCGCCTTCGTGACGCGGTCGACGTCGTCGGCGGGCTCGGCGGCGTCCAGCGCCGCGAGCACGGCACGCGCCTCGGCCACGTGCCGCTCCGCGCCCGCGGGACTGAAGTCGTCGTAGCGGTCGTTCGCCTCGTCGCGCCCGATGTACGTCGCGAGCGTGGGCGAGAGGTCGACGACGGTGTCCACCCACCCCTCCGCGATGCGGTCGATCTCGGTCTGCTGTCGAACGGCGTCGGTCATCGTCGTGTCTTCTCCTCCGTCTGCCGCGCTCAGTGCGCGGCCTGGTTCCAGTCGTCGCCGCGGCCGACCTGCACGTCGAGCGGCACCGTGAGCTCGGCCGCGTCGGCCATGCGCCCGCGGACGATCGTCTCCACCGCGTCCCACTCCCCCTCGGCCACCTCCACGACGATCTCGTCGTGGATCTGCAGCAGCAGCCGTGAGCGCAGACCGGCGAGGTCCTCGTGCACTCGGAACAGCGCGATCTTCATGATGTCGGCCGCCGATCCCTGGATCGGCGCGTTGAGCGCCGCGCGCTCCGCGTTCTCGCGCAGCACGCGGTTCGGGCTTGTGAGGTCGGGAAACGGTCGCCGGCGGCCGAAGATCGTCTCGGTGTACCCGTCGACGCGGGCCTTCTCCACCGACGACCGCAGGTAGTCGCGCACGGCGCCGAACCGCGCGAAGTACTCCAGCATGAGCGCCTTCGCCTCGGACTGCTCGATGCGCAGCTGCTTCGAGAGCCCGAAGGCCGACAGCCCGTACACGAGGCCGTACGACATCGCCTTCACCTTCGTGCGCATCTCGTTCGACACGTCCTGCGGCTCCACGCCGAACACGCGGGCGCCGACGAAGCGGTGCAGGTCCTCCCCCGCCCGGAAGGCCTCGATGAGCGCGGGGTCGCCCGACAGGTGCGCCATGATCCGCATCTCGATCTGCGAGTAGTCGGCCGTCATCAGGGTCTCGTAGCCCGCCCCCACCTCGAACGCGGCGCGGATGCGGCGCGACTCCTCGGTGCGGACGGGGATGTTCTGCAGGTTCGGGTCGGTGCTCGACAGCCGCCCGGTCTGCGAGCCCGTCTGGACATAGGTCGTGTGCACCCGTCCGTCCGCGTCGATGGCCGCGTCGAGCCCGTCGATGATCTGCTTGAGCTTCGTGGCCTCGCGATGCGCGAGCAGGAGGCCGAGGAACGGATGGTCGGCCTTCTCCTGAAGCTCCGAGAGGGCGCCGGCGTCGGTCGTGTAGCCGGTCTTCGTCTTCCTCGTCTTCGGGAGGTCGAGCTCGACGAAGAGCACCTCCTGGAGCTGCTTCGGCGAGCCGAGGTTCACCTCGTGCCCGATCGTCGCGTACGCCTCCTGGGCGAGCCCCTGCGCGCGCTCCCCCAGCTCGTCCGAGAACGCCGAGAGCCTCTCGTGCGACACGGACACTCCCGCGAGCTCCATCTCGGCCAGCGCGAGGAGCGTCGGCAGCTCGATGTCGGAGAGGACGGGCCGCACGCCCTCGGGAAGCGCGTCGCGCAGCGCCGCCGCCACCCGCACCGTGAACCACGAGCGCTGACCGGGCGTCGCCCCCTCGTCCTCGGGGACCAGCTGGGAGGGATCCGCCTCGGGGAGCTTCTCCTGCAGGTAGGTGTCGACGAGGTGGGCGAGCGTCTTGTCGGGGAAGCTCGGGCGCAGCAGCCATCCCGCGAGGATGACGTCGAACGCGAGCCCCGCGACCGCGACGCCCGCGCGGCGCAGCGCCTTGACCTGCGGCTTCGCGTCGGCGAACGCCTTGGGCGCCTCCGACGCGAACCAGTCGGCCAGCGCGTCGCGCACGTCGTCGTCCCAGCCGGCCTCCACGACCTCCTCGGCGGTCGCGAGCCCGATCCGCACCGGGAGCCCGGCATCGGTCACGAGGGTGACGCCGATCTCGCCCTCCGCGGAGGCGACCCACGACGCCAGCTCGGGCGCCGTCCGCTCCGAGGCGGCCGGCGCCCGGGTCGCCGGCGCCGCCGCGGCCTCGTCTCCGGGGACCCCCGTCACCTGCAGCACCCGCCCGAGCAGCGCGCGGAACTCGAGGCGCGCGAAGACGTCCCGCAGCGCCTGGGCGTCGGCGCCCTCGCGCCTGAGGTCGTCGAGCGCGACCGGCAGCTCCACGTCGCGCAGGAGCCGGTTGAGCCGGCGGTTGCGGCGCACGTCCTCGACGTGGTCGCGCAGATTGCCGCCCACCACGCCCTTGAGGGTGTCGGCGCCGTCGAGCAGGGCGTCGAGCGAGCCGAACTGCGTGAGCCACTTCACGGCGGTCTTCTCGCCGACCTTCGGCACGCCGGGCAGGTTGTCGCTCGTCTCGCCGACGAGGGCGGCGATGTCGGGGTACATCTCCGGTGGCAGCCCGTACTTCTCCACGACGGCGGCGGGGTCGTAGCGCTTGAGCTTCGACACGCCCTGCACCGACGGGTACAGCAGCGTGATGTCGTCGTTCACGAGCTGGATGGTGTCGCGGTCGCCCGAGCAGACGAGCACGTGCCATCCCGCCTCCGCACCGCGGGTCGCGAGGGTCGCGAGGATGTCGTCGGCCTCGAAGTCGGGCTTCTCCAGCACCGTCACGTTCATGGCGCGCAGGCACTCCTGCAGCAGCGGGATCTGCCCCTTGAACTCGGGCGGCGTCTCGGCACGGGTGCCCTTGTACTCGGCGTACTCGCGCGTGCGGAACGACTCCCGCGACACGTCGAACGCGACCGCGACGTGGGTCGGATCCTCGTCCCGCAGCAGGTTGACGAACATCGACAGGAACCCGTGGATCGCGTTCGTGTGCTGGCCGTCCGAGGTGGAGAAGTTCTCGACCGGGAGGGCGAAGAACGCCCGGAAGGCGAGCGAATGGCCGTCGACGACGAGCAGAGTAGGCTTCGTGGAGTCCGTCACCCGTCCAGCGTAACGAGCGGCACGGACATCCGAGTCACGAGGGAGACCGATGGCGGATCAGCAGGACGGCCTGCAGTGGGTCAGGGAGCGCGGAGCGGGCCTCCTGGCGGAGCGGATGGGCATCGAGTTCACCGAGTTCTCCGTCGAGCGGTCGGTCGCGACGATGCCCGTCGCCGGGAACACGCAGCCCGTGGGGCTCCTGCACGGGGGCGCCTACGTCGTGCTCGGCGAGTCGCTCGGATCGATGGCGGCCAACCTCTTCGCCGGTCCCGGGAGGCTCGCCGTCGGCGTCGACGTCAACGCGACCCACACCGCCTCCGCCGTGCGCGGCGTCGTCACGGGGGTCTGCACGCCCATCCATCTCGGCCGCACGCTCACCGTGCACGAGATCGCCATCACGAACGAGGACGGCCGACGCTGCTCGACCGTGCGCATCACCAACGTCATCAGGGACGCGCCGAAGGCGTCCTGACGGCCGAAGGGCCGGGCATCCACGGGATGCCCGGCCCTTCTCGCGTCTCGGCGGTCAGCCCTTCTTGGGGGCCAGCTGCTCGATGATCGCCTTCGCGACGTCCTGCATGGTGAGCCGGCGGTCCATCGACGCCTTCTGGATCCAGCGGAACGCCTCCGGCTCCGACAGGCCCATCTTCTCGTTGAGGAGCCCCTTGGCGCGGTCGACGAGCTTGCGCGTCTCGAACCGCTCGACGAGGTCGCCGACCTCGGCCTCGAGCGTGATGATCTGGTCGTGGCGGGCGAGTGCGATCTCGATCGCCGGCAGCAGGTCGTTCGGGGTGAACGGCTTCACGACGTACGCCAGGGCGCCGGCCTCACTGGCCCGCTCCACGAGCTCCTTCTGGCTGAACGCCGTGAGGAGGACGACGGGCGCGATGTGGTTCTTGCTGAGCTTCTCGGCGGCGCTGATGCCGTCGAGCTGCGGCATCTTGACGTCCATGATGACGAGGTCCGGCCGGAGCTCCGTCGCGAGCTGGACCGCGGTCTCCCCGTCGCCCGCCTCGCCGACGACGTCGTAGCCGTTGTCGCGGAGGATCTCCACGATGTCCAGGCGGATGAGGGACTCGTCTTCTGCGACCACCACGCGGCGAGGTGCCGTCGCGGGGGTCTTCTCGGTCTGCTCTTCGCTCACTGTTCCATCCTAGAGGTCAAGTCGCTGGGCGAACCCCCAGACGACACGCAGAACGCCGCGCGGATCCGCGCGGCGCGTCGTGCCGGTGGTGGGGGTCGAACCCACACGCCCTGTCGGGCAAAGCATTTTGAGTGCTCCGCGTCTGCCATTCCGCCACACCGGCATGCGTCCACGACGATACCGGATCGGCCCGGCGTCGCGGCATGCGCGGGAGCGGGACCGACGGATGCCCGCCGTCCCGCCCCCGCAGGACGCTACTGCCCCTGCTTGTACACGGGAGCGGCGCCGTGGACGGCGTCGCCGACGCGATGCACGCGCAGGTCGTTGGTCGAGCCCGAGATCCCGGGAGGGGAACCCGAGATGACGATCACCTTGTCGCCGACCTTCGCCAGGTCGTTCGACAGCAGGTGCTCGTCGACCTGCAGGAACATGCGGTCGGTGTGCTCGACCTGCTCGACGCGCACCGAGCGGATGCCCCAGGTCAGCGCCATCCGGCGACGGGTCGCCTCGTCCTGCGTGAACGCGAGCATGGGACGGCGCGAGCGCAGACGCGACAGGCGGCGAGCGGAGTCGCCCGACTGCGTGAACACGCAGAGGAACTTCGCCTCGACGAAGTCGGCGACCTCGATCGCGGCGAGCGTGATGGCGCCGCCCTGCGTGCGGGGCTTGGCCGTGAGCGGCGCGATGCGCTCCAGCCCGTGGTCCTCCGTCGACTCGACGATGCGCGCCATGGTCTGCACCGTGATGGCGGGGTAGGCGCCCACGCTCGTCTCGCCGGAGAGCATGACGGCGTCGGCCCCGTCGAGCACGGCGTTGGCGACGTCGCTCGTCTCGGCCCGCGTGGGAACGGGGCTCGAGATCATCGACTCCAGCATCTGGGTCGCGACGATGACGGGCTTCGCCAGGCGGCGCGCGAGCTCCACGGCCTGCTTCTGCACGATCGGGACGGCCTCGAGGGGGAGCTCCACGCCGAGGTCGCCGCGCGCGACCATGATGCCGTCGAAGGCGTGCACGATCTCCTCGAGGTTGTCCACGGCCTGCGGCTTCTCGATCTTGGCGATGATCGGGACGCGGCGCCCCTCCTCCGCCATGATCACGTGCGCACGCTGGACGTCCTTCGCGCTCCGCACGAAGGACAGGGCGATGATGTCGGCGCCCTTGCGGAGCCCGTAGCGGAGATCCGCCTCGTCCTTCTCGCTGAGGGCGGGGACGTTGACGGCGACCCCCGGCAGGTTGATGCCCTTGTTGTTCGACACGGCGCCGGCGACGATCACCTCGGTGGTGACGACCGTGTCGTCGGTGTCGACGACCTTCACGCGCACCTTGCCGTCGTCGATGAGGAGCATGTCGCCCGGCCTGACGTCGTGGGGAAGCCCCTTGAACGTCGTGCTGCTGATCTCCTTGTTGCCGAGGATGTCCTCGGTGGTGATCTTGAAGATGTCGCCCGCTGCGAGGTCGTAGGGGCCGTCCTCGAACTTGCCGAGGCGGATCTTCGGACCCTGCAGGTCGACGAGGATCGCCACCGGCTTGCCCGCCTCCTCGGCTGCGGCGCGCACGTTCTCGAAGTTGTTGTCGTGCACGGTGTAGTCACCGTGGCTGAGGTTGAAACGCGCGACATCGAGCCCCGCCTCGATGAGGGACTTCACAGTCTCCTTCGTCGAGGTGGCGGGTCCCAGCGTGGCGACGATCTTGGCTCGTCTCAAAAGCTTGCCTTCCGCACTGCTTGCTTCTTCTGTTGTGGACGCATCGGCGTCCGTCGGGCCGGTGAGCCGTTCCGCACGAACGGCCACCGCGGATTCACGGGATGCAGGTTCCACACTACGCGCACCCGCACGCGACCCTCAGACGCCGATGGCGACGTCGGTCGGCCGGACGGGCGCGGGGAGCTGCGTGGCGCCCATGAGGAACGCGTCGACCTCGGCGGCCGCCGAGCGGCCCTCCGCGATCGCCCACACGATGAGCGACTGGCCGCGTCCGGCGTCGCCGGCGACGAAGACGCCGGGAGCGCTCGTCTGGTACGACCCGTCGCGCTCGAGCGCGCCGCGCGGGGTGAACCGCGTGTGCAGCTGCTCCTCGAGCGGCTCGCGCTCGGGTCCCGTGAACCCCATCGCGATGAGCACGAGGTCCGCCGGGATCTCCCGCTCCGTGCCGGGCTTGGGGACGCGACGCCCGTCGACGAACTCCGTCTCGGCCACGACGAGCGCACGGACCTCGCCCGCGTCGTCGCCGACGAACTCGACGGTCGAGGCGAGGAACTCGCGCTCGCCGCCCTCCTCGTGCGCCGACGACACCTCGAACACCTGCGGCGTCATGGGCCACGGCTGGTGGTCGGGGCGGGAGTCGGACGGCCGATTGCCGATGGCGAGGTTCGTGACGCTCAGCGCGCCCTGACGGTGCGCGGTGCCGATGCAGTCGGCGCCCGTGTCGCCGCCGCCGATGACGACGACGTGCTTGCCCTCCGCCGTGATCTGGTTCGTCACCTGGTCGCCCGCGACGGCCCTGTTGGACTCGACGAGGTACTCCATGGCGTAGTGCACGCCGTCGAGATCGCGACCGGGGACGGCCAGCTCGCGGGGCTGCGTCGAGCCGGTCGCGATGACCACGGCGTCGTAGCGGGCGCGCAGCTCGTCCCAGGCGATGTCGACGCCGATCGTGACGCCCGCGCGGAACCGCGTGCCCTCGTCCTGCATCTGGCGCAGCCGCGCCTCCAAGTGGCGCTTCTCCATCTTGAAGTCGGGGATGCCGTAGCGCAGCAGGCCGCCGATGCGGTCGTCGCGCTCGTAGACGGCGACGGTGTGCCCGGCCCGCGTGAGCTGCTGGGCGGCCGCGAGGCCGGCGGGACCCGATCCGACGACCGCGACGGTCTTCCCGGTGAGGCGGGCCGGCGGCTCCGGCTCGACCCATCCGCGGGAGAAGGCGTCGTCGATGATCGAGACCTCCACCTGCTTGATCGTCACGGCGGGCTGGTTGATGCCGAGGACGCATGCGCTCTCGCACGGGGCCGGGCACAGGCGTCCGGTGAACTCCGGGAAGTTGTTCGTCGCGTGCAGCCGCTCGATGGCGTCGCGGCCCTCGCCGCGCCAGGTGAGGTCGTTCCACTCCGGGATGAGGTTGCCGAGAGGGCATCCCTGGTGGCAGAACGGCACGCCGCAGTCCATGCAGCGCCCCGCCTGGCGGCGGAGCACGGCCGAGTCGCCCGGCTCGTACACCTCCTTCCAGTCGAGGATGCGCACGGGCACCGGCCGCCGGGCGGGGAGCTCCCGCTCGGTCGTCTTCAGAAAGCCCTTCGGATCAGCCACCGGTCACCTCCATGATGCGGTTCCAGACGACGTCGCCGTCGGGATCGAGCCCCTCGTCCGCGGCCGCCTGCCGGGTCTCCAGCACCGCCGCGTAGTCGCGCGGGAGCACCCGCACGAAGTTCTCCGCCTCGTCCTCGAAGTCGTCGAGCAGGCGCTGCGCCAGCTCGGAGCCCGTCTCGGCGACGTGCTGGTGGAGCAGGTCGCGCAGGATCTCGACGTCTCCCGATCCGAGCGGGCCGAGCGTGAGCTCGCCGGAGGCGAGCGAGTCGCGGTTCATGAGCTTCTCGTCGAGACGGTAGACGTACGCGGTGCCGCCCGACATGCCGGCGCCGAGGTTCCGGCCGGTCTTCCCGAGGATGACCGCGAGGCCGCCCGTCATGTACTCGAGCGCGTGGTCGCCCACGCCCTCGACGACGGCCGTCGCGCCCGAGTTGCGCACGAAGAAGCGCTCTCCGACGACGCCGCGGAGGAACAGCGTGCCCTGGGTCGCGCCGTAGCCGATGACGTTGCCCGCGATGACGTTCTCCGACGCGTCGAACGTGCTGTCGGCGGACGGCCGCACGACGATCTGCCCGCCCGAGAGCCCCTTGCCGACGTAGTCGTTCGAGTCGCCCTCGAGGCGGAGCGTGATGCCGTTCGGCAGGAACGCGCCGAAGGACTGACCGGCCGAGCCGCGGAGGTTGACCGTGATCGCGCCCGCGGGGAGCCCGTGCTCGCCGTGGGCCTTCGTCACGTGGTGGCCGAGCAGCGTCCCGACGGCGCGTGCGGTGTTGCGCACCGGCAGGTCGATGACGATCTCGCCGCCGCCCGCGATGACGTCCTTCGCGCGCTCGATGAGCTGGATGTCGAAGTGCTCCTCGATCTCGTGCTCCTGCGCCCGCGCATGGCTGCGCGGCTCGTCGTCCGGGAAGGCGGGCCCCTCGAGCACGGGCGACAGGTCGAGCCCGTCGGTCTTCCAGTGCCTGATCGCGCGGTCGACGTCGAGGACCTCGGCGTGGCCGACGGCCTCCTCGATCGAGCGGAAGCCGAGCTCCGCGAGGTACTCGCGCACTTCCTGCGCGACGAACCGCATGAAGTTCACGACGTGCTCGGCCTGGCCGGTGAACCGGCTGCGCAGCAGCGGGTTCTGCGTCGCGACGCCGACCGGGCACGTGTCGAGGTGGCACACGCGCATCATGATGCATCCGCTGACGACGAGCGGCGCCGTGGCGAAGCCGAACTCCTCGGCACCGAGCAGGGCGCCGATCACGACGTCGCGGCCGGTCTTCATCTGACCGTCCACCTGCACGACGACGCGGTCCCGCATCCCGTTGAGCATGAGCGTCTGCTGCGCCTCGGCGAGGCCGAGCTCCCACGGCGTCCCGGCGTGCTTGAGCGAGTTCAGCGGGCTCGCGCCCGTCCCGCCGTCGTGGCCGGAGACGAGGATGACGTCGCTCAGCGCCTTCGCGACGCCCGCCGCCACCGCGCCGATGCCCGACTGGCTCACGAGCTTCGTGTGGATGCGCGCGTCGGGGTTGGCGCGCTTCAGGTCGAAGATGAGCTGCTTGAGGTCCTCGATCGAATAGATGTCGTGGTGCGGAGGCGGGGAGATGAGCCCCACGCCGGCGGTCGCATGGCGCGTGCGCGCGACCCAGGGGTAGACCTTGCCCGGGGGCAGCTGCCCGCCCTCGCCGGGCTTCGCGCCCTGGGCGAGCTTGATCTGGATGTCGTCCGAATGGGTCAGGTACATGCTCGTCACGCCGAACCGGCCCGACGCGACCTGCTTGATGGAGCTGCGGCGCTCGGGGTCGAGCAGCCGGTCGACGTCCTCGCCGCCCTCGCCCGTGTTGGACTTGGCGCCCAGGCGGTTCATCGCGATCGCGAGCGTCTCGTGCGCCTCGCGGGAGATCGATCCGTAGCTCATGGCGCCGGTCGAGAACCGCTTCACGATCGAGGAGACCGGCTCGACCTCGTCGATCGGCACGGGCGGGCGGAGGCCCTGCCTGAACGCGAAGAGGCCGCGGAGCGTCTTCAGCTCCTCCGCCTGCTCGTCGACCAGGCGCGTGTAGTCGCGGAAGACGTCGTAGCGGCCCGTGCGCGTGGAGTGCTGGAGCTTGAAGATCGTCTCCGGGTTGAACAGGTGCGGCGAGCCGTCGCGACGCCACTGGTACTCCCCGCCCGTCCACAGCCGCTCGTGCGCGCGCACGGCGGCGTCCTCCGGGTACGCGAAGTCGTGACGGACGCGGTTCTCGGCCTCGATGTCCTCGACGCCGATCCCGCCGAGCTTCGACTCCGTGCCGGTGAAGTAGGCGTCGACGGTCTCCTGGCTGAGGCCGACGGCCTCGAACACCTGCGCGCCCGTGTAGGACGAGACCGTGGAGATCCCCATCTTCGACATGATCTTCAGCACGCCCTTGCCGAGCGCGTAGATGAGGTTCTTGACCGCCTTCTCCGGCGTGACGCCCGCGATCGCGCCGGAGCGGACCAGGTACTCGACGGTCTCCATCGCGAGGTACGGGTTCACGGCGGTGGCGCCGTAGCCGAGGAGCGTCGCGACGTGGTGGACCTCGCGGACGTCGCCGGCCTCGACCACGAGGCCGACCTTCATGCGGGTCTCGTTGCGGATGAGGTGGTGGTGGACGGCCGCGACGGTGAGCAGCGACGGGATGGGCGCGAGGTCCTTGTTCGAGTCGCGGTCGGACAGGACGATGAACTCCGCCCCCTCGGCGATCGCGTCGTCCACCTCGGCGCAGATCTCCTCGAGGCGTGCGCGCATCGTCCCGGGGCCCGCGTCGAGGTGGTACAGCGCATGGATCGTCCGCGCGCTGCGCCCGGGAAGGGCGCTGTCGATGTGCTGGATCTTGGCGAGCTCGTCGTTGTCGATGACGGGGAAGTCGAGCCCGACGGTGCGGGCGTGCTCGGGGCCCCAGGCGAGGAGGTTCGGCTCGGGGCCGAGTCCCTGCTTGAGGCTCGTCACGACCTCCTCGCGGATCGAGTCGAGGGGCGGGTTCGTCACCTGCGCGAACTGCTGGGTGAAGTAGTCGAAGAGCAGGCGAGGCCGCTTGCTGAGGACGGCGATGGGCGTGTCCGATCCCATGGCGCCGAGCGGCTCGGCGCCGTTCTGCCCCATCGGCCTCAGCAGGATCCGCACCTCCTCCTCGGTGTAGCCGAACGTGCGCTGCCGGCGCGTGATCGACGCGATGGGGTGCACGAGGTGCTCGCGCTCGGGCAGGTCCGCCAGGCTCACGGCGCCCCGGTCGAGCCACTCCTGCCAGGGGGCCAGCGCCGCGAGAGAGGACTTCACCTCGTCGTCGGAGATGATCCGGCCCGCCTCGGTGTCGACGACGAACATCGTGCCCGGTCGCAGGCGCCCCCGCCGTTCGATGCGCTCCGGCGCGAAGTCGAGGACGCCCGTCTCGGAGCCGATGACGACGAGGCCGTCCTTCGTGACGGTCCACCGTCCCGGCCGCAGGCCGTTGCGGTCGAGCGTCGCGCACACGAGGGTCCCGTCGGTCGCGATGAGCGCGGCCGGGCCGTCCCACGGCTCCATCTGACCGGCGTGGAAGTCGTAGAACGCCCGCAGGGCGGGGTCGACGTACGCCTTCTTCTCGTACGCCTCCGGCACCATCATGAGCATGGCGTGCGGCAGGCTGCGGCCCGTGAGGGTGAGCAGCTCGAGCACCTCGTCGAAGGACGCGGAGTCGCTCTCCGTGTCGCTGCAGATCGGCAGCAGCGGGCGGACGTCTCCGAGCAGCTCGCTCTCGAGCTGCGACTGCCGCGCGCGCATCCAGTTGCGGTTGCCGCCGACGGTGTTGATCTCGCCGTTGTGGGCGATCATGCGCAGCGGCTGCGCGAGGGGCCAGGAGGGGAACGTGTTCGTCGAGTAGCGCGAGTGGACGACCGCGAGCTCGGTCGTGAACCGCTCGTCCTGCAGGTCGAGGTAGAACGGCTCGAGCTGCAGCGTCGTGACCATGCCCTTGTAGCCGAGCGTGCGGCTGGAGAGCGAGACGAAGTACGCGCCGAGCTCGTGCTGCGCGCGCTTGCGCAGCCGGTAGGCGAGCCGGTCGAGCTCGATCCCCGAGCGTGCGGGCTGATTGGCCGCCTGCGCGCTGGCGAGGAAGATCTGCTCGATGGCCGGCTGCGCGGCGCTCGCGAGACGTCCGAGGTGGGACGGGTCGACGGGCACCTCGCGCCAGCCGAGCACGGCGAGGCCCTCGGTCGCCGCGATCGCCGCGATGTCGGCCTTCTGGGCGGCGCGCTCGGACTCGTCCGTGGGGAGGAAGGAGAGGCCGACGGCGTACTCCCCCGCGACCGGGAGAGCGAAGTCGACCACGGCACGGAGGAACGCGTCGGGCATCTGCGTGAGGATGCCCGCCCCGTCGCCCGTCCCGGCGTCGGACCCGATCGCGCCGCGGTGCTCGAGGTTCCGCAGCGCCTCGAGGGCGAGGTCGACGATGTCGTGGCCCGCCTCGCCGCGCAGCGTGGCGACCATCGCCAGCCCGCAGGCGTCCTTCTCGAACGCCGGGTTGTACATCCCCTGCTTCGGGGGGAACGCGCCGGATGCGCTGTAACGGGGGCTCGATGCCATGCCTACCGTCCTCGGGGTCGAATGCTCAGGTGGGACGACGTCGGCCCTGCGGAGACCGTCTCTCGCTCGCGTTCTTCGCCTCGTGTCCCCTGCGAAAGGACAGCAGAGGCGCTATCTCGCGGCTGCGGTGCTTGTGGCGACGGCCGTGGTGTCGGCTTCCGACGCAGCAGGATCGCTCACGTCGACGAAGTCTTCGGGTGTGTCCTGCGATTGTAGCGCGTCGGCGTCGGCTCTCCGGCGCCCCGGGACGTACGGCGACGGCACGTCGCCGGTGTGGCGCGTCTGCACGACGAGGACGGCGATGCCGACCGCGATCGCGGCGATCGCGCCCCACACGTTCGTGCGGAGCCCGAGGATGATCTCGCTCGGATCGATGCGGATGGTCTCCCAGACCACCCGACCCGCGCCGTACCAGATGAGGTAGACGGCGAACAGGCGCCCCCACTGGAACACGCGCTTGCGTCCGAGGGCGAGGAGGACGACGACGCCGAGCACGTTCCACACGACCTCGTACAGGAACGTCGGGTGGAACAGCGTGTCGTCGGGCAGCCCGGGCGGGAAGGCGGCGTTGTCCGGGTCGATCTCGAGGCCCCAGGGCAGATCCGTCGGCCAGCCGTAGAGCTCCTGGTTGAACCAGTTGCCGAACCGCCCGATCGCCTGGGCGAGGAGGATTCCCGGCGCCAGGGCGTCGGCGAAGCTCCCGAAGCGGATGCCGGTCCAGCGGCAGCCGAGCCACGCGCCCACGGCTCCGCCGAGGAGCGCGCCGAAGATGGCGATCCCGCCCTCCCAGATCGCCCACACGGATCCGGGCTCGAACGGGTTCCACGGGTTCGAGCCGGCGCCGAAGTAGAAGCCCCAGTGCGTCACGACGTGGTAGACGCGGGCGCCGACGATCGCGAGCGGGACCGCCAGCAGCGCGATGTCGACGACGACCCACGGCTCCGCCCCCCGCCTGGTGAGCCGGCGGTTCGTGATGAGCGTCGCCACGACGATGCCCAGGATGATGCAGAGCGCGTAGAAGTGGATGCGCAACGGGCCGAGGTCGATGTACGAGACCTCGGGGCTGGGGATGCTCGTGACGACGCGGTTCACGACACCCGAGGAGACGGCGGAGGACAGCATGATCGAGAGTCTAATTCCTCACGGAGGGCGCTCAGCGACGCACGGCGCCGGCCGCGAGCTCTCGGGTCTTCGCCGCGAGCGCCTCGACGCCGCCGTCGCCGAGCGCGCGCACGAGCGCCGTGCCGACGATCGCGCCGTCCGCGTACTCGAGGATGCTCGCGATCTGGTCGGGGGTGGAGACCCCGATCCCGACGCACGCGCGCCGTGCGCCGTGCGCGCGGAGACGCTCGACGAGAGCGCGCGCCGCGACGTCGAGCTCGGCCCGCTCGCCGGTGATGCCCATCGTCGACACCGTGTACACGAATCCCGTCGACTCCGCCACGATCAGGTCGAGCCGCTCGTCCGTCGAGGTCGGCGCGGCGAGGAAGACGCGGTCCAGTCCCGTCCGGCGCGACGCGGCGATCCACTCCTCCGCCGCGTCGGGCGTGATGTCGGGCGTGATGAGTCCCGCTCCGCCCGCCGCGAGCACGTCGTCGGCGTAGCGGTCGACGCCGTGCTGGACGACGAGGTTCCAGTACGTCATGACGACGACGGGGACGTCCGTGCGCCGCGTGATCTCCCGCAGGGCCGTGAAGAGGTCGGCCGTGCGGAACCCGGCCTCCAGAGCCGCGTTCGTGGCCTCCTGGATGACGGGGCCGTCCATGACCGGGTCGCTGTAGGGAGGCCCGAGCTCGATCACGTCGACGCCGTTCTCCGCCAGCGCGACGGCGGCGTCGATGCTCGTCCGCAGATCGGGGAAGCCCACGGGGAGGTAGCCGATGAAGGCGCCGCGGCCGTCGCGCTCGGCACGCGCGAGCGCGTCCTCGATCCGGCTCACGCGTCCGCTCCCTCGTCGTACAGCCCGAACCAGCGCGCCGCGGTGTCCACGTCCTTGTCGCCGCGTCCCGACAGGCAGACCGCGATCACCGCGTCCGGCCCCAGCTCCTTGCCGATCCGGATGGCTCCGGCCAGGGCGTGCGCCGACTCGATCGCGGGGATGATCCCCTCCGTGCGGCTGAGGAGACGCAGCGCCTCCATCGCCTCCGCGTCGGTCGCCGGGATGTACTCCGCGCGCCCGATCGAGGCGAGCCAGGAGTGCTCGGGACCGACCCCGGGATAGTCGAGCCCGGCGGAGATCGAGTGCGACTCGACCGTCTGCCCGTCCTCGTCCTGCAGGACGTAGGTGCGCGATCCGTGGAGGACGCCGGGCCGTCCACGAGCGATCGACGCCGCGTGCCGCGGGGTGTCGACGCCGTCCCCCGCCGCCTCGACGCCGTAGAGCCTCACCTCCGGGTCGTCGATGAACGCGTCGAACATGCCGATCGCGTTCGATCCGCCGCCGACGCACGCGACGACGGCGTCCGGCAGGCGCCCCGTGCGCTCGAGGAGCTGCGGGCGTGCCTCCTCCGAGATGATCTTCTGGAAGTCGCGGACCATCGCCGGGAACGGGTGCGGCCCCGCGGCCGTGCCGAAGATGTAGTTCGTCGTCTCGACGCTCGCGACCCACTCGCGGTACGCCTCGTTGATCGCGTCCTTGAGCGTCCGCGATCCCGTCGTGACGGACACGACCTCTGCGCCCAGGAGACGCATGCGGGCGACGTTGAGCGCCTGGCGCTGCGTGTCGACCTCGCCCATGTAGATGCGGCACTCGAGCCCGAACAGCGCGGCCGCCGTCGCGGTCGCGACGCCGTGCTGGCCCGCGCCCGTCTCGGCGATCACGCGCGTCTTGCCCAGGCGGCGCGTGAGGAGCGCCTGCCCGAGCACGTTGTTGATCTTGTGGCTGCCGGTGTGGTTGAGGTCCTCGCGCTTGAGGAAGACGCGCGCTCCCCCGGCGTGCGCGGCGAAGCGGGGCACCTCGGTGAGCGCCGACGGCCGTCCCGCGTAGTCCTTCAGCAGCCCGTCGAGCTCCGCCCGGAAGTCCGGGTCGGCGATCGCCTGCTCGTGCGCGGCCGACAGCTCGTCGATCGCGGCGATGAGGGACTCCGGCATGTATCTGCCGCCGAAGTCGCCGTAGAACGGACCCGGCTGTTCGCGAAGGCTCACGAGGGCTCCTCTCCTGCGACCGCGTCGCCGGCGGCGATGAACGCCCCGAGCGTCGCGACCGGGTCTCCTGTGACGAGCGCCTCGCCGACGAGCACGGCGTCGGCCCCGGCGCTGCGGTAGTGCGCGACGTCGCTCGGCCGCAGCACGGCCGACTCCGCGATCTTGACGGCGTCGTCGGGGATGCCGTCGGCGAGACGTCCGAACAGGTCGCGGTCGAGCTCGAAGGTCGTGAGGTCACGGGCGTTCACGCCGATGAGCCCCGCGCCGAGATCCGCCGCCCTGGCGACCTCCTCCGCGGTGTGCGCCTCGACGAGCGGCGTCATGCCGAGCTCGAGCGTCAGCGCGAACAGCTCCTCGAGGACGCGCTGTTCGAGCGCCGCGACGATGAGGAGCACGATGTCGGCGCCGGCCGCCCTCGCCTCGATCACCTGATAGGGCGTGGCGACGAAGTCCTTGCGCAGGACGGGAAGGGACACCGCCGCCTTCACGGCCGAGAGGTCGTCGAGGCTGCCCTTGAAGCGGCGCCGCTCGGTGAGCACGGAGATCGCCGACGCGCCCCCCGCCTCGTAGAGGCCCGCCTGGAAGGCCGGATCGGGGATGGCCGCGAGGTCGCCGCGCGACGGGCTCGCGCGCTTCACCTCCGCGATGATCCGCACGCTCGTCCCGCGGCGCAGCGCGGAGGCGGCGTCGCGGGCGGGCGCCTGGGCCGCGGCGACGCGCTCCACCTCGGCCAGCGGATGAAGGGCCCTGCGGCCCTCCGAGTCCTCGACCGCCCCGGCCGTGAGCTCGGCCAGGAGCGACATCAGTGCGCCTTCGTCTGGTACTTGGTCCCGCGCACGCCGTAGCCGGCCTTCGACACGATCCATCCCGCGATGGGGCCGATGACGAAGAGCACGGACGCCGCGACGAGCAGCCACGGGATCCAGACGAACAGGGCCACCGCGGCGATCGAGAGCGCGACCAGCATGATGAGCACGCTCGTCCAGGCGGCGGGCGAGTGTCCGTGTCCGGGATCGTCGATCGGATTGGTCATGTCGTGTCATCCTCCGTGCTGCTGGGAACGCGTTCCAGTCTATCGGGGCGGTGCGCCCGCTCTCGCCGCCGGTGCCGGTCACCGGGTCGGGTCGTCGCCGCGCGACAGCCCGTCCCAGGAGTCGACGGCGTCGAGCGGCTCGTCCGCCGCCCTCGCCGCCGCCCCGCCGTCGTTCTCGTAGCGCCGCCCGCTCCGGCGCCAGGCGTGCGCCGTGGCGAGCGTCCAGACGCCCGCGAGCACGACGACGGCACCCGCGACGACCGACACCGCCGGCCAGGGCGTGAGGGAGATGCCCGTGACGAGATCGGAGACGGCGTCGGCGCCCGCGATGCCGGTGTGCTCCGTGACGACGGAGACGGCCGCCGACGGCGTCGGGTCGGCCGCGAGGCGGCCGCTGATCCACGCGATCGTGCCGCCGACGGCCACGGCGATCGCGCCGAGGACGTAGCGGAGGACGCGTCCGACGAGGGTGAGCACGAGCGAGAGGGCGAGCGCCGCGAGCGTGAGCGGCTGGAGCACCGGGACGGCCTCGGCCCCCGAGACGGGAAGCGCCGCGTCGGCGACGGTGGCCGTCAGCCACGTCTGCGTGGAGCCGATGAGCGCCACGGACGCGCCCGCGAGCGCGCCGAGCACCGCCGACGACCGCCCGCGGGCCGCGATCGGGCCGGAGGCGCGGGAACGGGCGGCGTCGCTCATCCGACCACCGGATGCAGGTCGCGGTCGCCGACGTCGTCTCGCGACAGGTCGCTCTCGAAGCACGTGCGCGTCCCCGTGTGGCAGGCGGGGCCCGTCTGCGCGACCTCGAGCAGGACGACGTCGCCGTCGCAGTCGAGCCGCGCCCCCTTGACGACCTGGATGTTCCCGGACGTGTCGCCCTTGCGCCAGTAGACGCCGCGCGAACGCGACCAGTACGTCACCCGCCCCGTGGTGAGGGTGCGGCGCAGCGCCTCCGCGTCCATCCACGCGAGCATGAGCACCTCGTGCGTCGCGTGCTCCTGCACGATCGCGGGCACGAGGCCGTCTGCGTTGAACGCCACGCGGGAGATGCGCGCGTCGAGGTCGGTCTGCCGGTCCGTCATCGTGCCTCGATCCCGTCGGCGCGGAGCGCGTCCTTGACCTCGCCGATCGTGATCTGACCGGAGTGGAACACGCTCGCGGCGAGGACGGCGTCGGCGCCCGCGCGCACCGCAGGGGCGAAGTGCGTCACGTCGCCCGCGCCTCCGGAGGCGATGACGGGCACGTCCGCCGCCTCGCGCATGAGCCCGATGAGCTCGAGGTCGAAGCCCTCCTTCGTCCCGTCGGCGTCGATGGAGTTCACCAGGAGCTCCCCCGCGCCGCGCTCGACGGCCTCGCGCGCCCATGCGAGGGCGTCGAGGTCGGTCTCCTTCCTCCCGCCGTGCGTCGTGACGACGAAGCCCGAGGGCGTGCGCGCCGCGCGCTTCACGTCGAGGGAGAGCACGAGCGCCTGCGCGCCGTAGCGGTCGGCGATCTCGCCGAGCAGACCCGGCCGGGCGATCGCGGCGGAGTTCACGCCCACCTTGTCGGCGCCGACGGCCTGGAGCCGGGCGACGTCGTCGACCGAGCGGACGCCGCCTCCGACCGTCAACGGGATGAAGACCTGCTCGGCCGTCCGCCGCACGACGTCGTACATCGTCGCCCGCTCGTCCACCGTGGCCGTCACGTCGAGGAAGGTGAGCTCGTCCGCCCCCTGGGCGAAGTACCGCCGCGCGAGCTCGACGGGATCGCCCATCTCGCGCAGGTTCGCGAAGTTGACGCCCTTCACGACGCGGCCCGCGGCCACGTCGAGGCAGGGGATGACGCGGGTGATGACGCCCATCAGAGACGCGCGTTGTGGATCGCGGTGACGAGGATGGCGCGGGCGCCGATCGCGTACAGGTCGTCCATGACGCGGTTCGCGCCCTTGCGCGGGACCATGACGCGCACCGCCACCCACTCCGGGTCGCGGAGCGGCGAGACGGTCGGCGACTCGATGCCCGAGGCGATCGCCACGGCCTGGTCGACGAGGTCGGCCGGCAGGTCGTAGTCGAGCATGACGTACTGCCGTGCGACCATGACGCCGCGGAGCCGACGCAGGAGCTTCTCGATGCCCGGGTGTTCCTGCGGGCCCTGGATGAGCACGGCCTCGGACTCGAGGATCACGGGGCCGAAGACGTCGAGGCCCGCCTGGCGCAGGGTCGTGCCGGTCTCCACGACGTCGGCGATCGCGTCCGCCACGCCGAGCTCGACGGCCGACTCGACGGCGCCGTCGAGCGGCACGAGGTCGGCGGCGACGCCGCGGCGGTCGAGGAACGCGTCGACGAGGCCCGGATACGACGTCGCGACGCGGGCGCCGTCGAGGTCCGCGACGCCCGTGAACCGCCCGGGAGGAGCGGCGAAGCGGAACGTCGAGCGCGCGAAGCCGAGCGTCTCGATCTCGCGCGCGGACATCCGCGCGTCGAGCAGCAGATCGCGCCCCGTGATGCCGACGTCGAGCGCGCCGGCCGAGACGTACGTCGCGATGTCACGCGGGCGGAGGTAGAAGAACTCGACGTCGTTGGCCGCGTCGACGAGGTGGAGCGACTTGGAGTCGCGGCGTCCGGCGTAGCCGGCCTCTGTGAGCATCTCGGCGGCGGTCTCGGACAGCGAACCCTTGTTGGGAACGGCGATGCGGAGCATTCGGGGGCTTTCGATCGAGGTGTGAGAGGGGATGGCCGCGCAGCTCACAGATGTCGGTAGACGTCCTCGAGGGTGAGGCCCTTCGCGATCAGCAGCACCTGCAGGTGGTACAGCAGCTGCGAGACCTCCTCCGCCGTCTCGGCGTCGGACTGGTACTCCGCGGCCATCCAGACCTCGGCGGCCTCCTCCACGATCTTCTTGCCGATGAAGTGGACGCCGGCGTCCAGCTCCGCCACCGTCCCGGAGCCCTCCGGACGGCTCTGGGCCTTCTCAGCCAGCTCGGCGAACAGATCGTCGAATTTCTTCACCCGACAAGGCTACCGGGTCCGGTGGGCGTGCTCTGCGGCGAGGGCGCGCAGATCGGCGACGGAGGACGCGACATCCGTCGCCCCGAACACGGCCGACCCCGCCACGAAGGTGTCGGCGCCGGCCTCCGCGGCCTGCCCGATCGTCGAGGCGGAGATCCCTCCGTCGACCTGCAGCCAGACATCCGCCCCACGCGTGCGCGCCTCGGCGGAGAGGGAGCGGAGCTTGGGCATCATGTCGCCCATGAACGACTGGCCGCCGAACCCCGGCTCGACGGTCATGACGAGGATCTGGTCGAACTCGTGCAGGTGCTCGAACAGCCCCTCGACGGGCGTGCCGGGCTTCACGGCCACGCCGGCCCTGGCGCCCCTCGCCCGCAGGCGCCGCGCGAGGGCGATCGGCTCCGCGGCCGCCTCGAGATGAAAGGTCACCGACGCGGCGCCGAGTTCCGCGTAGCCGGGAGCCCAACGGTCGGCGTCGGTGATCATGAGGTGCACGTCGAGCGGAACCGGACTCGTCTGCTGGATGCGCTCGACCATCTGCGGACCGAACGTGAGGTTCGGCACGAAGTGGTTGTCCATGACGTCGACGTGCACGAAGTCGGCCGTCGCGATCCGCTCGAGATCGGCCTGCATGTTCACGAAGTCGGCCGAGAGGATGCTCGGGTTGATCCGGGGCGCGGCGGGAAGGGTCATCCGTTCCATTATGGTCCGCCCCCGAGAGTCCATCCGGCCCGCGAGAATGCACGCGGCAGACGGATCGTCGCGGGCGGCGTGGATTCTCGCCGCCGGGACGGATCCGCCGGGCGCGGAACGGGGCTCAGGCCCGCTTGCGCAGCAGCGCCAGGAACATCGCGTCCGTCCCATGACGGTGCGGCCACAGCTGCGCATGGAGGGAGCCGTCGGACGGCTCCGGCAGATCGAGCGGCGTCAGCGACACGGCCTGCAGCGCCGCGCGCGCGTCGAGCTCCTCCACCTCGTCGCCGCGGCGCTCGCGGACCTCGCGCACGACCCCGGCGGTCTCCGCGAGATGGGGCGAGCACGTCACGTACGCCACGACGCCGCCCGGAGCGATCGCCGTGATCGCGGCGTCGAGCAGCGCCGCCTGCACCGGCACGAGGTCTGCGACGTCGGACGGCTGCTTGCGCCACCGCGCCTCCGGTCTGCGGCGCAGTGCGCCGAGCCCCGTGCAGGGCGCGTCGACGAGAACGCGGTCGTACCGTCCCGCGCGGTCGGCGGCGAGCGATCGGCCGTCCTCCTCGTGCACCTCGACGTCGAGCGGTACGGCGTCGAGCGCCCGGCGCACGAGCCCGGCGCGCGCCGGGGCGACCTCGTTCGCCTCGAGCAGCGCGCCTCCGGCGAGCGCCTCGGCCGCGAGCAGCGCCGTCTTCCCGCCGGGCCCTGCGCAGAGGTCGAGCCACCGCTCCCCGGGGGCGACGGGCGACAGCCGCGTGAGGGCGAGCGCGACGAGCTGCGAGCCCTCGTCCTGCACGCGGACGCGCCCCTCGGACGATCGGACGAGCCGCTCCGGGTCGCCGCCGCCGAGGCGGAAGCCGACGGGCGAATGCGGCGTGCTCTCCCCCTCGGGCGCCGCGAGTCCCGGAAGGGCGGCCATCGTCACCCCCGGCGCGACGTTGTCGGCCTCGAGGAGGGAGGCGAGCTCCTCGGCGCGCCCCTCGGCGGCCAGGGCGCGCCGGAAGGCCCGGATCACCCAGACGGGATGCGCGCTGGAGAGTCCCAGCCGCTCGTCCTCCGATCGCGCGGTCTCCCCCACGCGCGCCATCCAGTCGCCCGGCGTGTCTCGTGCCACGCGGCGGAGCACGGCGTTCGCGAAGCCGGCCGCCTGCGACCCGGCCTCCTCCCGCGCGAGCTGAACCGACTCGTTCACGGCCGCGTGCGACGCGACGCGCGTCGCGAGGATCTGGTGCACCGCGAGCCGCAGCGCGTCCAGCACGGGCGGGTCGATCGCCGACGCGTCGCGATCTGCGGCCATCCGGATGATCGCGTCGTAGGTTCCGCGGCGCCGCAGCGTGCCGTATGCGAGCTCCGTCGCGAGGGCCGCGTCGGCGGCGCCGAGCCCCGCCCGCCGGATCTCGCGCGGCAAGAGCAGATTGGCGTACGCGTCGGACGAGGACACGGCCCGCAGCACGACGAAGGCGACCCGACGCGGCAGCTGCACGCGCACGTCCGCTCGCCTCTCCCGGCCGTTCATCGGACCGTCCCGTTCGGCCGGCCCGACGCACCCGCGACCCGTCCGGCCCCCGGCGCCGGAGATTCCGCGAACGCCGGATCGAATCGGCGGATACCGTCCGGTGTTCGCGGAATCTCCGGCGCTCGGGACATCTCCGGCGCTCGGGAGAGGTGCGCGCCGGTCATGCGCCGAACCTCACCGCGTCGCGTGCGCCGCGAAGCCAGTCCGCCGCGTCCATCGGGCCCCTGCCCGACGGCTGCACCCGCGTCACGAGGAGCGGGTCCGTGCGGGTTCCGACGAGGACGCCCCGCTTCGACGACGCCGTCTCCCCCGGCGCGAGCCCGGGAGCCCCCGGCGCCCGCTCCATCCTCAGCACCTTGACGCGCCCGCCGCCGACGGTCGTGTGCGCCCCCGGCTCGGGCGTGACGCCGCGCCAGCGCGCGAGGATGCGGCCGGCCGGCTGCGTCCAGTCCAGCGCGCCGTCCTCGAGGCGGAGCTTCGGCGCGGGCGTCGGCTCCCCCGACTGCGGAACGGCGACCGCCGAGCCGTCCGCGATCGCGGCGACGACGCCCGCGAGCTGCTCGGCGCCCGCGTCGGCGAGGACCGCGAGGGCCTCCCCCGCCGTCGCGTCGTCGGGCAGCGGAACGGGCGCCTGCGCGTAGACGTCTCCGGCATCGAGCTCGCGGACGAGGCGGAACACCGCGGTGCCGAGCTCGTCGTCCCCCGCGATGAGCGCGTGCTGCACGGGCGCGGCTCCCCGCCATCGCGGCAGCAGCGAGAAGTGCAGATTGATCCACCCGTGCGCCGGCGCCGACAGGAGCGGCTCGCGCACGAGGCCGCCGTAGGCGACGACGACGCCGAGGTCCGCGTCGAGCGCGACGATCTCCGAGGTCGCGTCGTCGTCGAGCCGCGCCGCCCGGATCACGGGGAGCCCGAGCCGCTCCGCCTCGACCGCGACGGGCGAGGGCGTGAGCACGCGTTTGCGCCCCTGAGGCGCGTCGGGCCGGGTCACGACGGCCGCGATGTCGTGACCCGCGGCGTGCAGGGCGCGAAGCGACGGCACGGCGGCCTCGGGCGTGCCCGCGAAGACGAGACGGAACGACGGGGATGCGGTCATGCGTGGGGTACCTCGGGCGTTCGAACGGGGCGGCGGGCGTCACCACGGGCGCGGCGGGTGAGCCCCTCGAGTCTATGCCTCGACGGAACGCAGGAAGGATGGACCAGGGGCGCACAGCCGACCCGCGGAATCCTGCGACGCGCCGAGCGGAGCCTCGGCGTCGCTCCTGCATCGTGTCCGGCCTCCGGCGTCTACAGCTCGGGATCGGCGAGGTCGACGCGCACGGCGAGCGTGTTGCGGGACGTGCCGCGACCGCGCGCGCCCTTCCCCCGCCCCCGGCCCCTGCCGCTCATGGCGGCCGCCACGACCGACGCCCGCAGGGATCTCGTCACGGCCGGCCCGCGGCCGTAGTCGAACCGGATGAGGGCGCGTGCTCCCGGATAGCCGTCGCGGTCGATCGGCACGGGTCCGAGGACGGCGTCGTCGCCGAGACCCGGCACGTCCGCCGCGAGCGTCTCCAGCGCGCGGTCGACCGCCGCGGAGTCCCCCTCGAGGCGTGCCACGCGTGCCGCCGGCGGCATGCGCAGCGGCAGCCGCTCCTCCAGCTCGGTCCGTGCGTAGTTCGGCTGCGTCCAGCTCGCGAGGGCCCGGGCGACCGGCCCCGTCACGCCGACGAGATGCACGGGAGCCCCGGGAGCCGCGAGCGCGGCCGCGTTCGACCACCAGCGCAGGCACGACTCGCCGATGCGCAGGTCGGGGGCCTGCAGCATGCGGTCGCCGTCGAGGAGGAGGACGGCGCGGTATCCGGACGGCGCGATCGGCTCGGCGCCCCGCGTCGCCACCACGAGCGCGGCGCGGTCGTCGACCTCGCGGACGGGATGGGCGCCGTCCGCCACGATGACGCGCGCCCCGGGGAACGCGCGGCCGAGCTCGTCGGCCGTCCTCTCGCTGCCGGAGGAGGCGAGGCGCAGCCGGGTCGACGCGCAGGCGGCGCACGCCCACGCGTGCGCCGATCTCCCGCACCATCCGCACACGGGCGTCGCGCCGCGGGCGCGGGCGTGCAGCGGCCCGCCGCAGTGCGCGCAACGCGTCGGGGTGCGGCAGTCAGCGCAGACGAGCGACGGCGCATAGCCGGGGCGTGCGACCTGCACGAGCACGGGCCCGAGGTCGAGCCCCTCGCGCACGGCGCGGAAGCTGGCCGACGGGATGCGCGCGGAGGCCTGCTCGTGCTCCGGCGCCGTGCTCAGCACGACGCGCGGCGCCGCCCGGCGCGGCGCGGCCGCCTCCGCCACGAACCCGAGCGTCACGAGTCGCTCGACGTCGCTCGTGCGCGTGTGGCCGGCGAAGAGCAGCGCGCAGCCGTCGACGGCCTGGCGCACGAGGGCGACGTCGCGCGCATGCGCGTACGGCGCGAGCGGCTCCTCGAACAGCGGGTCGCCGTCGTCCCAGAGGGCGACGAGGCCCGTGTCGTGCACGGGCGCGTACACCGCCGAGCGGTTGCCGATGACGACACACGGCGCATCGTCGAGGGTGCGGAGGAACCCCGCGTAGCGTTCCGGTCCCGACTGGCCGGCGTCGTGCCGTACGAGCGCCGACCCGGGGACGAGTGCCAGCAGCTGCTCCTGCAGCAGATCGAGGTCGCGATGGTCGGGGACCGCCACGATCGCCGAGCGCCCCTCCGCCAGCACGGCCGCCGCGGCGGCGGCCAGCAGGCGCGCCCACGCCGGCCGTCCGTCGACGAGGCGCGGGGGCGCGTCGACGGCGATCCGTGCGCCGTCGAGGAGCCGATCGCGCAGCATGGGGAACTCCGCGAGCACGTCGTCGGCCGTCCGCCGTTCCTCCGACAGCACGACGGGCGGCGTCGCCCCGTCGGAGGCGAGCCACGCCTTCTCGGCCCTGACCATCCGCTTGGGGATGGCCAGGCGCAGCACGTCGCTCGCGGAGCCCGCCGACCTGTCCGCGACGGTGCGCGCGAGCCGGTACAGACGCTCCGGCAGCACGCGTGCCGCGGAGACCACCTGGTCGATCTCGGACAGGGCGCGGTCGGCGTCGTCCTCGTCGCCGGTCTCGACGACGAATCCCTCGATCGTCCTCCCCGCCGAGCGCAGCGGGACCTTCACCCGGACGCCGGGCCGGGCGTCGCCGACCAGCTCGTCGGGGATCGCATAGTCGAACAGCCGGTCCAGCTGCGGCAGCGACGACTCCAGGAGCACGCGTGCGATACGGCGCGGCATCACGCGCCCCCTGCCGTCAGAGGCCTGCGGCGCGCTGCAGCTCTTCGACGCGCGTGGTCTGCTCCCAGGTGAAGTCGGGGAGCTCGCGGCCGAAGTGCCCGTACGCCGCCGTCTGGGCGTAGATGGGGCGCAGCAGGTCGAGCTCCTCGATGATCGCGCCCGGGCGCAGGTCGAAGACCTCGGAGATCGCGCGCGTGATGGTCTCGTCGGACACGGACCCCGTGCCGAACGACTCCACGTAGAGGCCCACGGGGTTCGCCTTGCCGATCGCGTACGCCACCTGCACCTCGAGCCGCTCGGCGAGGCCCGCGGCCACCGCGTTCTTCGCGACCCAGCGCATGGCATATGCGGCCGAGCGGTCGACCTTCGACGGGTCCTTCCCGCTGAAGGCGCCGCCGCCGTGCCGGGCGGCGCCGCCGTAGGTGTCGATGATGATCTTGCGGCCCGTGAGGCCGGCGTCGCCCTTCGGGCCGCCCGTGACGAAGGGACCGGCGGGGTTGATGTACAGCTTGACCCCCGTGTGGTCGAGGCCGGTCTGATCGAGGACGGGGCGGATGACCCTCTGCTCGATCTCCTGACGCAGCTCCTCCTGCGTCGTGCCGGGGTGATGCTGCGTCGAGAGCACGACGGCGTCCACGGTCTTCGGCGTGAAACCCTCGTAACCCAGGGTCACCTGCGTCTTGCCGTCCGGGCGCAGGAAGGGGAGCTCGCCGTTGCGGCGTACCGCGGTGAGGCGCTCGGCGAGGCGGTGCGCCGTCCACGCCGCCATCGGCATGAGCTGCGGCGTCTCGTTCGTCGCGAAGCCGAACATGATGCCCTGGTCGCCGGCGCCCAGCAGGTCGAACCGGTCGACGGAGTCGCCCTCGCGCTGCTCCAGCGCCCTGTCGACGCCGTGCGCGATGTCGCCGGACTGCTCGCCCACCGAGACGCTCACGCCGCACGAGTCGCCGTCGAAGCCCATCTCGCTCGAGGTGTACCCGATGCGGTTGATGACGCCGCGCACGATCGCGGGGATCTCGACGTACCCGTCCGTGCGCATCTCGCCCGCCACGTGCACGAGACCCGTGGTCACGAGGGTCTCCACGGCGACACGGCTCTCGCGGTCGACGCGCAGCAGCCCGTCGAGGATGCTGTCGGAGATCTGGTCGCAGATCTTGTCGGGATGCCCCTCCGTGACCGACTCGGACGTGAACAGGCGCAGGCTCATGGCGGCTCCAGGCGATCGGTCGGACGCGGTGCGGTTCGCGCCGCGCCCTCCAGTATGACGAGGGCCTCCGACACTCGGTGACGGAGGCCCTCGGTATGACGTTCTGCTACTCGGCGGCGCTCATCACTCCGCGGGACGGAGGCGCAGCTTGTCCTGGTGGATCTCGTGCAGCGCGATCGTGAGCGGCTTGTCCTCGACCGACGAGTCGACGAGCGGCCCGACGTTGTCGAAGAGGTTGCCCTCGTGCAGATCGGTGTAGTAGTCGTTGATCTGGCGGGCGCGCTTGGCGCCGTAGATCACAAGCTGGTACTTCGAGTCGACGCGGTCGAGAAGCTCGTCGATCGGCGGGTCGATGATGCCCTTGTGCTCGCTGCTCATTGCAGTCCTCCTGTTCGGCGACGCATGTCGCACGGCGAATCCATGGCGGGACGGCGCGCCGTGGTGTCAGCGCCCGGATGCCTGGATCAAGTCTACGACCTGTCGCGCCGCATCGGCGACGCTGTCGTTCACGACGCGGAAGTCGAACTCCCCCTGCGCGGCCAGCTCGACCTTCGCCGTGCGCAGCCGGCGGGCCCGCTCCTCGGCGTCCTCCGTCCCGCGTCCGACGAGGCGCGAGGTCAGCTCGTCCCAGCTCGGCGGCAGCAGGAACACGAGCGTCGCGGAGGGGGCGGCCGCCCGCACCTGGCGCGCGCCCTGCAGGTCGATCTCGAGGAGGACGGCCTTCCCGTCGGCCAGCGCCCGCTCGATGGGGGCGCGCGGCGTGCCGTAACGGTGCCGGTTGTGTACCGTGGCGTGCTCGAGCAGCTCGCCGTCGGCGACGAGGCGGTCGAACTCCGCGTCGTCGACGAAGAAGTAGTGCTCGCCGTCCACCTCGCCCGGGCGCGGCGGGCGCGTCGTCGCCGAGACCGACAGCAGCAGCTCGGGGTGGTGCTCCTTGATGTGGGCCGCCACCGTGCCCTTGCCCACCGCCGTCGGACCGGCGAGCACGATGAGCCGGCTCCGGCCGGGTCGCGCCTCCGGCTCCGGCATGCGGTCGTCCAGCCATGCGGCCAGCGCCTGGCGCTGCCGGCCGCCGAGGCCGCCGATGCGCTTGACGGGCGAGATCGCGAGCTCCGTCAGGATGCGGTCGCGCTTCCCCTCCCCGATCGCGGGAAGGGCGGTGAGGAACTCCGGCACGCGCAGGGTCCCGGCCGGCGAGTGCGGATCGGCGTCCGCACGGCGCAGGATCTCCTGCGGCGTCACGACGCGCGTCGACAGGTCCCGCTTGAGGCTCGCCCGTGCACGGCGCGCCTCGACGGCCCTCCGCGACGCGGCGGCGCGGTCGACCTCGGGCGGGGCGGGGCGGGGCACGCCCGGGTGCTCAGTCAACGGATCCTCCGTCCCGCTCGCGCCGGTAGGCCCGCGCGGCCTCCGCGACGGCGTCGGCGATGTCGGCCGGACCGGCCGCGAGGATGCTCCGGCTCTCGGAGGCGATGACGCACGGCGCCATGTCCCCGAAGACCGACGCGAGGTCGCCGCCGCGCGCGCCCTGGAACCCGAAGCCGGGCGCGAGGATGGGAGCCGGCGGCGCGAACGGCGCGAGCCCGGCGTCCGTCCATCCCACCGTCGCGCCGATGACGAGCCCGGTGCTCCCCCACTCGCCGTCGGCGGCGACGCGCGCGTTGCGGGCCGAGACGTCCGACACGATCGACGCCGAGACCGTCCCGCGCTCCGTCGCGGCGCGCTGCACGCCGACGGCCTCCGGGTTGCTCGTGGCCGCGAGGACGAACGCGCCCTTCCCGTGCGCGTCCGCGAGGGACAGCGCGCCCTCCAGCGCGCCGACGCCGAGGTACGGGCTCATCGTGAGCGCGTCCGCCTCGAGCGGCGACCCCGGGGCGAGCCAGGCCGCCGCGTACGCGTCCATGGTCGAGCCGATGTCCCCGCGCTTCGCGTCGGCGATGACGATCAGCCCCGCCGCGCGCGCCGCGGCGAGCACCTCCTCCAGCGCCGCGAAGCCGGCGGACCCGAACCGCTCGTAGAACGACGCCTGCGGCTTGACGAAGCCCGCACGACCCGTCGCCGCCTCGACGACGCGGAGGCCGAACTCGCGCACGCCGCCGGCGTCCGCCGCCAGCCCCCACTCCGCGAGGAGGGAGAGGTGCGGGTCGATGCCCACGCAGAGCGGCCCGCGTGCGCCGACGACGGATCGGACCCGCTCTCCGAAGGCGGCCACTACGCGCTCACCACGGCCTCGCCCGCGGTCGCCGCGGCCAGGCTCGCGGCCCGGTCGGCCGCGAACTCCTGAAGACTGCGCACACGGAAGCCGCCGCCCATCGTGTCCATGGCGCTCACCGCCGCGCCCAGCACCGAGATGGTCGTGAACAGCGCCTTGTCCGCTCCGACGGCGGCCGCGCGGATCTCGTATCCGTCCGCGCGCGCCGACATCCCGCTCGGGGTGTTCACGACGATGTCGACGCGGCCGGCGTTGATGAGGTCGACGATGTTCTCCTCGCCGGAAGCCTGCGTCGCGCTGTACTTGTTCACGACCTCGACCTCGATGCCGTTGCGCCGCAGGATCTCCGCCGTGCCCTCCGTCGCGAGCAGCTCGAAGCCGAGCTGGCGCAGCCGGTGCGCGGGCAGGATGACGTCGCGCTTGTCGCTGTCGGCGACCGAGATGAACACGGTGCCCGAGAGCGGGATGCCGCCGTAGGCCGCGGCCTGGCTCTTCGCGAACGCGGTCGGGAAGTCGCGGTCGATGCCCATGACCTCGCCCGTCGAGCGCATCTCGGGTCCGAGCACGGAGTCGACGATGGCGCCGTCCTTCGTGCGGAAGCGCTTGAAGGGCAGCACGGCCTCCTTCACGGCGACGGGGGCGTCGAAGGGCACGCGCGATCCGTCGGCCACCGGCAGCAGGCCCTCCGCCTTCAGATCGGCGATCGTCGTGCCGGCCATGACGCGGCTGGCCGCCTTCGCGAGCGGGATGCCGAGCGCCTTCGAGACGAAGGGCACGGTGCGGCTCGCCCGCGGGTTGGCCTCGATCACGTACAGGACGCCGGCGCTGATCGCGAACTGCACGTTCAGCAGGCCGCGCACGCCGACGCCCTGCGCGATGGCCAGCGTCGCCTCGCGCACGCGGTCGATCTCGCTGCGTCCGAGCGACATGGGCGGCAGCGTGCAGCTGGAGTCGCCGGAGTGGATGCCGGCCTCCTCCAGGTGCTCCATGATGCCGCCCACGTAGAGCTCGTGGCCGTCGTAGAGCGCGTCGACGTCGATCTCCACGGCATCGTCGAGGAAGCGGTCCACGAGGAGGGGCTGACCGGGGCCGATGATGGCCTGGTCGGCGATGCGGACGAAGTAGTCGCGCAGGCTCGCGGTGTCGTAGACGATCTCCATGCCGCGTCCGCCGAGCACGAAGCTCGGGCGCACGAGGACCGGGAAGCCGATCTCCTGCGCGACCTCCACGGCCCCGTCGGCGTCGATCGCGGTGCCGTTGCGCGGGGCGAGGAGGCCGGCCCTGTCGAGGATGCCGGAGAACAGGCCCCGCTCCTCCGCGAGGTCGATCGCCGCGGGGCTCGTGCCGAGGATCGTGTACCCGGCGTCCTCGATGCCCTTGGCGAGGCCCAGCGGCGTCTGCCCGCCGAGCTGGCAGACGACGCCGAAGATCTCGCCCGACTGCGCCTCCGCGTGGAGCACCTCGAGCACGTCCTCCAGCGTGAGCGGCTCGAAGTACAGGCGGTCGGAGGTGTCGTAGTCGGTCGAGACGGTCTCGGGGTTGCAGTTGACCATCACGGTCTCGAAGCCCGCGTCCGACAGCGCGAACGACGCGTGCACGCACGAGTAGTCGAACTCGACGCCCTGCCCGATGCGGTTGGGACCCGAACCGATGATGACGACCTTGCGGCGGTCGGACGGAGTGACCTCGGTCTCGAGGTCGTAGCTCGAGTAGTGGTACGGCGTGGCCGCGGGGAACTCCCCGGCGCACGTGTCGACCGTCTTGAACACCGGCCGGATGCCGAGGGCGTGGCGGACGCCGCGCACCTCGGTCTCCGCGACGCCGCGCAGCTGGGCGATCTGGGCGTCCGAGAAGCCGTGGTCCTTCGCGAGGCGGATGGCGCGCTCGTCGAGCTCCGCAGCCCCCGCGATCGCGTCGGCGACCTCGTTGATCAGGACGATCTGGTCGATGAACCACGGATCGATCTTGGTCGCCTCGAACACCTGCTCCGCCGTGGCCCCGAGACGCAGCGCCTGCTGCACGTCGACGATGCGGCCGTCCGTGGGCGTGGCGATGCTCTCCAGCAGGCTCGCGACCGTGCGGGTCTCCTCGCCCCAGTGGAAGCTCGAACCTCGCTTCTCGACCGAGCGCAGGGCCTTCTGCAGCGCCGTGGCGTAGTTGCGGCCGATCGCCATCGCCTCGCCGACCGACTTCATGGTGGTCGTGAGCGTCGGGTCGGCGGCGGGGAACTTCTCGAACGCGAAGCGCGGGACCTTGACGACGACGTAGTCGAGCGTGGGCTCGAACGACGCGGGCGTGACGCGCGTGATGTCGTTCGGGACCTCGTCGAGACGGTAGCCGAGGGCGAGTTTCGCGGCGAGCTTCGCGATCGGGAAGCCCGTCGCCTTCGACGCGAGAGCCGACGAGCGCGAGACGCGCGGGTTCATCTCGATGACGATGATGCGCCCGTCCGCGGGGTCGATCGCGAACTGGATGTTGCAGCCGCCCGTGTCCACGCCGACGGCGCGGATGATGTCGATGCCGATGTCGCGCAGGCGCTGGTACTCGCGGTCGGTGAGGGTGAGCGCGGGGGCGACGGTGATCGAGTCGCCCGTGTGCACGCCGACGGGGTCGACGTTCTCGATGGAGCAGACGACCACCGTGTTGTCGGCGGTGTCGCGCATGAGCTCGAGCTCGTACTCCTTCCAGCCGAGGATCGACTCCTCCAGGAGCACCTCCGTCGTCGACGACTCGTGCAGGCCCGCGCCCGCGATGCGGCGGAGGTCCGTCTCGTCGTACGCGAAGCCGGAGCCCAGGCCGCCCATCGTGAACGACGGGCGCACGACGAGCGGGTAGCCGAGATCCTCGGCGGCCTCGAGGACCTCGTCCATCGTGTGCGCGATGCGGCTGCGCGCCACCTCGGCGCCCGCCTCGACCACGAGCTCCTTGAACACCTGGCGGTCCTCGCCCTTGCGGATGGCGTCGACCTTCGCGCCGATGAGCTCGACGTCGTACTTCTCCAGGATGCCGCGCTCGTGCAGCGCCATGGCGGCGTTGAGCGCCGTCTGCCCGCCGAGCGTCGGCAGGATCGCGTCCGGCCGCTCCTTGGCGATGATCGTCTCGATGACCTCGGGGGTGATCGGCTCGATGTACGTCGCGTCCGCGAAGTCCGGATCGGTCATGATCGTGGCCGGGTTCGAGTTCACGAGGATGACGCGCACGCCCTCCTCGCGCAGGACGCGGCAGGCCTGGGTGCCCGAGTAGTCGAACTCGCAGGCCTGGCCGATGACGATCGGGCCGGATCCGATGACGAGGACGGAGTGGATGTCGTCGCGCTTAGGCATTCGCGTCCTTCTTGCTGAGAGTGTCGATCACCATGTCGCGGAAGCGATCGAAGAGGTAGTTGGCGTCGTGCGGGCCCCCGGCGGCCTCGGGGTGGTACTGCACGGAGAACGCGGGGATGTCGAGCGCGCGCAGGCCCTCGACGACGTCGTCGTTGAGATCGACGTGGCTCACCTCGACCCGGCCGAAGCCGGCGGGGCTCTCGAAGGAGCCCTCGACCGGCGCGTCGACGGCGAAGCCGTGGTTGTGCGCCGTGATCTCGACGCGCCCCGTGAGCTTGTCCTTGACGGGCTGGTTGATGCCGCGGTGCCCGAAGGGCAGCTTGTAGGTGCCCAGCCCGAGCGCGCGGCCGAACAGCTGGTTGCCGAAGCAGATCCCGAAGAAGGGCAGGCCGTCCCGCAGGGTGTCCTGCAGCAGCGCCACGTGGTCGTCGCTCGCCGCGGGGTCGCCGGGCCCGTTCGAGTAGAACACCGCGACGGGGTCGACGGCCTTGAGCTCCGCGAAGGAGACGCTCTGCGGCAGCACGTGCACCTCGAAGCCGCGACGGGCGAGGTTCTCGACCGTCGCCTGCTTGATGCCGAGGTCGATGACCGCGAGGTTGCCGATCCTCTCTCCCACGGCGGGGGTGACGGCGGCGACCTCGACCGAGACGTCCGCCGAGAGGTTCCGGCCTGCCATCTCGGGCGCCGCGGTCACGATGCGCAGCTGCTCCGCCGGCTCGATGGCCGCGGCCTCCCCCGAGAACACGCCGCCCCGCATCGAGCCCGCCGATCGGATGTGCCGGGTGACGGCGCGCGTGTCGATGCCGCTGATCCCGACGACGCCGTCGCGCTCGAGGGCGGTCTCGAGCGACTCGTCGGCACGCCAGTTGGACACGACGCGGCTGGGGTCGCGGACGATGTACCCCGCGACCCAGATGCGTCGCGACTCCGGGTCCTCGGAGTTCACGCCGGTGTTGCCGATGTGCGGCGCGGTCTGCAGCACGATCTGCCCCGCGTAGGACGGGTCCGTGAGCGTCTCCTGGTATCCGGTCATGCCGGTGGAGAAGACCACCTCGCCGATGGTCGTGCCGCGCGCGCCGTAGGCGCGGCCGCTGAAGCGCGTGCCGTCTTCGAGGACGAGGACCGCGGGATCGCGGTCGAGGAGAGAGGTCATCGGGTGGCTCCTGTGGGGGTGGAAGGGGCGCGCAGGTCTTCGATCGCCTCGACGAGGGCGTCGGGGTCGCCTCCCTGCAGGCGCACGTAGGAATCGCAGACCGTGCCGTCCGCGGCGTGCCAGGCGATCAGCACGAGGCCGTCCTGCTCCACGGCGCGGTCGATGGTCCAGGTGGCCCGTCCGGCGCCGGCGAGCTCGTCGACGCGGAGGAACACGGTGGGCTCGCCGACGAGATCGAGCGCGACGCCGCGGTCCGTGACGGTGACGGTCGTCCTCGCGCGGAAGCCGAGCGGGCGCACGGCGATCCGCTCGAGCGGCTCGCCGTGGCGCGTCGTCGCGACGTACAGGCCGGAGAACGCCGCGGTCGCGGCGCCCTCCGTCGCGCGGACGGGCGCGACCACCCCGGCGTCGCGGCGGACGCGTCGTCGCCAGCCCCAGACCATCCCCGCGAGGATCGCCGCGGCGATCGCGATCATGACGAGCAGTCCCGGCACGTACGGGCTCATGGGCGGGCTCCTTCCAGGTCGGCGAGCACGCCGTCGGCGAGCGTCGCGTATCCGCGATGGATCGTCCACACGACACGGCCAGGAAGCTCCCGGCCGAGGTACGGCGAGTTCGCGCTGCGGCCTCGGAGGTCGTCTGTGGAGAACACGCCGGCCGGCCGCGGGTCGTAGAGGGTGATCTCGGCGGGCTGCCCGGCCTCGAGCGGCGTGCCGTGCCCGTCGATCCGGCCGATGCGCGCGGGCGCCTTCGAGAGGACGCGTGCGACATCCGCCCAGTCGAGGAGGCCCGTGGCCACCATCGACTCGTGGACGACCCGCAGGGCGCTCTCGAGCCCGACCATGCCGTTGGCCGCGGCGGCCCACTCGCACGTCTTGCTCTCGGCCGGATGCGGCGCGTGATCCGTCGCGACGATGTCGATCGTCCCGTCGGCGAGTCCCTCGCGCACGGCGAGCACGTCCTCGGCCGTCCGCAGCGGCGGGTTGACCTTGTAGCGCGCGTCGTAGCCGTGGGCGAGCTCGTCCGTGAGGAGCAGGTGATGCGGCGTGACCTCCGCCGTCACGTCGACGCCGCGGCGCTTCGCCCACCGGATGAGGTCGACGGAGCCGGCGGTCGAGAGATGGCAGACGTGAAGCCGCGAGCCGACGTGCTCGGCGAGCAGCACGTCGCGGGCGATGATCGACTCCTCGGCGACGGCCGGCCATCCGGCCAGGCCGAGCTCCGCCGACACGACGCCCTCGTTCATCTGCGCGCCCTCCGTGAGGCGCGGGTCCTGCGCGTGTTGGGCGACGACGCCGTCGAACGCCTTCACGTACTCCAGCGCGCGGCGCATGATGAGCGGGTCGAACACGCAGAAGCCGTCGTCGCTGAAGACGCGCACGCGGGCCCGGGAGCCCGCCATCGCGCCGAGCTCGGCGAGACGCTCGCCCTTCTGCCCCACGGTGACCGCGCCGATGGGCTGCACGGTGGCGTAGCCCGCGGCCTCGCCGAGCGCGAGCTCCTGCTCGACGACGCCCGCGACGTCCGCCACGGGAGAGGTGTTGGGCATGGCGAAGACGGCCGTGAAGCCGCCCGCCGCGGCCGCGCGCGTCCCCGTGAGGATGGTCTCGCTCGCCTCGTATCCCGGCTCGCGCAGGTGCGTGTGCAGGTCGACGAGCCCCGGCAGGGCGACGAGGCCGTGGGCGTCGACGACGCGCGCGCCGGCGCGGCTGACGCCCGTGCCGACCTCGGTGATGCGGCCGTCCTCGACGAGGATGTCCGCCGCCTCGCCGCCCTCGATCGCGGCCCCCTGGATGAGAAGCACCTCGCTCATCGCTCCTCCTCGCTCGTCCGCTCGCCCGCGAGCAGCAGGTAGAGCACGGCCATCCGCACCGAGACGCCGGCCTTCACCTGCTCGAGCACGGTGGCCCGGGGCGAGTCGGCTGCTGCTGCGGAGATCTCCAGTCCCCGGTTCATGGGACCGGGGTGCATGACAATCGTAGCTTCCGGCAGCGTCGCCAGACGCTCGGGGTCGAGGCCCCAGCGGCGGGAATACTCCCGCTCCGACGGGAAATAGGCGGCGTTCATCCGCTCCAGCTGGATCCGCAGCATCATGAGCGCGTCGGGCCCGTCGGCGATGGCCTCGTCGAGGTCGTAGCGCACCGTCACGGGCCACAGCGACAGATCCTGCGGCAGCAGCGTCGGCGGCGCGACGAGCGTCACCTCGGCGCCGAGGGCGCGGAGCAACCACACGTTCGAGCGCGCGACGCGGGAGTGGAGGATGTCGCCGACGATCGCGACGCGGTATCCCTCGAGATCGCGGCCGCGGCTGCCGTGGCCGTGGCGGCGCTTCCGCATCGTGAACGCGTCGAGGAGCGCCTGCGTGGGATGCTCGTGCGTCCCGTCGCCCGCGTTGACGACGCCCGCCGAGATCCATCCGCTCGTCGCGAGCGTCCGCGGCGCGCCGGACGCTCCGTGCCGGATGACCACCGCGTCCGCGCCCATCGCCTGCAGCGTCTGGGCCGTGTCCTGCAGGCTCTCGCCCTTCGAGACGCTCGATCCCTTGGCGGAGAAGTTGATGACGTCCGCCGAGAGCCGCTTCGCGGCGGCCTCGAACGAGATGCGCGTGCGCGTGGAGTCCTCGAAGAAGAGGTTCACGACGGTCTTGCCGCGGAGGGTCGGCAGCTTCTTGACCTCCCGCTCCTGGGTGCCCGCCATGTCCTCCGCGACGTCGAGGATGCGGACGGCGTCGTCGCGGGAGAGCGTCTTGGTGTCGAGGAGATGGCGCATCAGCCGGCGTCCTCGATCGACACGCGCTCGTCGCCGTCGACCTCGGCGAGGTGCACGTTGACGCGCTCCGCTCGCGAGGACGGCAGGTTCTTCCCGACGAAGTCGGGGCGGATCGGGAGCTCCCGGTGCCCGCGGTCGACGAGGATGGCGAGGCGCACGGCCGCGGGCCGGCCGATGTCGTTCAGGGCGTCGAGCGCGGCGCGGATGCTGCGCCCGGAGAAGAGCACGTCGTCGACGAGCACGACCGTGCGGCCGTCGATGCCGTCGTCGGGGATCTCTGTGGGCCGCGGCGACCGCGTCGGGTGCCTGGCGAGGTCGTCGCGGTACATCGTGACGTCGAGGGAGCCGACGGGCACGTGCCGGCCGCCGAAGCGCTCGATGAGCTCGCCCAGACGGCGGGCGAGCGTCACGCCACGGGTCGGGATGCCGAGGAGGACGAGGCCGTCCGGCCCCTTGTTCGCCTCGAGGATCTCGTGGGCGATCCGGGTCAGGGCCCGGGCGATGTCAGCGTCATGCAGCACGGTCCGCGTGCTCATCCGCCGCTCCCTTCTCCGCCTCACGGGACGGGGTTAAAGGTGCAGATGCCCCGAGTCTACCCGGCCGCCGGCTCCTCGTCCGCCCCGATCACGTCCACGCCGCGCTCACGGGCGGCGCGCGCGAGCCTCGTGTCGAAGGTCGCGAGGCTCGCACCCTCCACCAGGGCCGCGGCGAGGACGCAGCAGCCCGGCAGGCGCAGCCCCGTCTCCGCCCGCAGCCGGGCCAGCTCGACGGGCTCGTCGTCGGCCGGGACGTGGCGTTCCACGCCGAGCCTCGTGAGCACGGCGAGCGCCTCCGCCTCGCGTCCGACACGCACCGGTCCGACGAGGCTCTCCGCAGCGGTCATGGGGTGCAGCATCAACTCGTCCTCGGTGTCGAGGATCTCGAAAGCCCGTTCCGCATGCGCATCGCCTCCGACCATGTGCGCGATCATCACGCTCGCGTCGAGGACGATCACGCCGGCCAGTCCCCCCTGAGCTCTTCGAGATACCCCGGCGGATACGCGTCGGTCATCGTGCCACGCGTCTCCTCGAGCACGCGACGCCTCTCCGCGCGGCGGGAGGAGCGCGTCGCGGCCACGGACTCGGCCCCCGCGGTCAGCAGCCGCGTGACGAGCTCCGAGCGCGCGACGCCCGGCCACTCCTTGGCGGCCAGGTCGAGCGCCTCCGCGACGGGAGGCGTCTGGGTGACCTGGATGCGGGGAAGCGCCGTGGGCATGCGTCAAGTGTACCACCGGACGAATCGGTGGTACAGGCGATCAGTCCTCGAGCAGCCCGCGGATGTCGTCGGCCGTGAGCTCCTGCGAGAACAGCGCGTCGTCGTCCATCACGGCGCGGAACAGCCTCGACTTCCGCTCCTGCAACGCCATGACCTTGTCCTCGATCGTGTCGGCCGCGATCATCCGGTACACCACGACGGTGCGCGTCTGGCCGATGCGGTGCGCGCGGTCCACGGCCTGCGACTCCGCGGCGGGGTTCCACCACGGGTCGAGCAGGAAGACGTAGTCGGCCTCGGTGAGCGTGAGGCCGAACCCGCCGGCCTTCAGGCTGATGAGGAAGACCGGCGCGTCGCCCTGCCGGAACGCGTCGACGGCCCCCGTCCTGTCGCGCGTCGCGCCGTCGAGCCGTGCGTGCGCGATCCCCTCGCGACCGAGCCGGGACTCGACGAGATCGAGGTACGACGTGAACTGGCTGAAGACGAGCGCGCGATGGCCCTCCGCGACGATCTCGGTCAGCCGTTCGGCGAGCGCGTCCAGCTTGCTCGACCCGGCGTGCGCGTGCGCCGGGTCGACGAGCTCGGGGGCGAGGCTCAGCAGCCGCAGGAGCGTGAGCGAGCGGAACACGATGAACCGGTTGCGGTCCAGGTCGTCCAGGAGCCCCAGCACCTTCTGCCGTTCGCGCTGCAGGACGACGTCGTAGACGGCGCGGTGCGCGGCGCTCAGCTCCACGTGCAGATGCTGCTCCTGCTTGGGAGGCAGGTCCTCAGCGACGTGCTCCTTGGTGCGCCGCAGCATGAGGGGGCGGATGCGGCGACGCAGGCGTTCGAGTCGCCGTGCGCGGTACGCGCTCCCCTCCTGGTTCTCGGGGACCTTGCCCTTCTCGATGGGGCCGACGTACTCCTCGCGGAACCGCCGCGCGGACGGGAAGAGACCGGGAGCGGCGAGCGAGAGCAGCGCCCACAGGTCCTCGAGGCCGTTCTCCAGCGGCGTGCCCGTCACGGCGAAGGTCACGTCCGCGCGGAGCTCCCGTGCCGCCCGGTGCACCTTCGTCCGGGGGTTCTTCGCGAACTGCGCCTCGTCGAGCACGAGGCCGGCCCATTCCACGGCCGCGTACTCGTCGCCCTCCAACCGCAGGAGCGCATAGGAGGCGACCACGACGTCCGCGTCCGCCGCCGCGTCCGCGACGGACGCCGGCCGCTTCGCGCGTGTCGCGGTCATCCGGCGCACCCTGAGCTCCGGCGCGAAGCGCGCGGCCTCGTCCTCCCACGTCGACGTCACGGAGGTGGGCGCGACGACGAGGAAGGGCCGACGTTCGCCGGCCTCGCGGGTGTGCAGGATGAGCGCGAGCATCTGCACCGTCTTGCCGAGCCCCATGTCGTCCGCGAGGATGCCGCCCAGCCGGTGCCGCCAGAGGAACGCGAGCCAGTCGAAGCCCGCCTTCTGATAGGTGCGCAGCTGCGCACGGAGCCCCGCGGGCAGCGGGGTCGGCTCGATGCGCTCGAAGTCCCGCAGCCCCTCGGCCGTCGCGCGCCACGAGACGGCGGGCACGGCCTCGTCCGCGAGGTCCTCGAAGTCGGCCCAGAGGTCCGTCTGATAGCGGCTGATGCGTGGCCCGCTCTCCCACTCCGAGAGCGTCGCGGCCTCGTCGACCAGATCCCGCAGACGCTGCAGCGCGGGATGGGCGAGCGAGAAGTATCCTCCGTCGGCGAGCAGCATCTTCTTCCGGCGCTGGCTGATCGCCGTGAACAGGGGCGCGAAGGGGATGTTGCGGCCGTCCACCGTCACGATCACGCCGAGGTCGAACCAGTCCGCATCCGTGCTCTCGACCGTCGAGACGGTGATCTCGGGCGCGGAGGTGAGCTCGCGATACCGGCGAGGCGTCCCCGTCGCCTCCACGACGACGCCCGCGGCCTCGAGGGCGGGCACGACCTTCGCCGAGAACTCGGCCGCGTCGACGTCGCGGAGCTCTCCCGAGGCCGCGAACGGCAGGTCGGAGGCGTCCGCCCACGTGCCGGCGATCCGCGAGGCGAGCTCCGCCTCCTCGGCGGCGTCGCGGTCCGGGTCGGCTGCGGCGGCCCCCGGCTCCCCGTCGAACGGGCGGCGGCCGAGACCGGGGTACGACCAGGCGAGCTCGTAGGCGGTCCTGTCCCCCGGGCGGAAGACCACCGCGAGGAGCGGACGCGGCCGCGGCGCTTCCGGCAGCTCGATCCCGTCTCCGGCGCGCACGTCCGCGCGCCGGGCGAGCACCGGGACGGCCTCGCGCAGGAACTCCTCCGACTCCGACGCCGGGACGGCGAGGGTCCCGCCCGCGGCGAGCAGCGCCTGCAGCGGATCCGTCAGCTCGACCGGGGCGAGCGCGAGCGCGATCCGGCCGTCCTCGACCGCGAACGCGTACAGCCCGGCGCGGGAGACCGGCCGTGCCGACGCGGCGGTCACGTCCTCGCCGTCGATCTCGATCTCGGCGTGCACGCTCATCCCGCCGTCCTCGTCGCGGACGATGCGCATGCGGGCGGCCGCGCCGTCCGCCAGGCGCACGTCGAGCAGCTTCTGCGTCGGCACGAGCGGGATGCCGAGGCGTGCCGCCGTGCGCAGGTGCGGCCAGAGGAGCGCCGATGCGATCGTGTCCAGCGTGAGCCACTCCGCGCCGTCGCCGAACGCGTCGAGACGGAACACGTCGCGCGCGATGCTGTAGAGCTCCGCGAACCACCGCGACTGCGCCCGGGGGAAGCGTCCTCCCGGACGCCGGACGGTCTCCCACGACGCGTCGCCCTTGATCCATGCGCTCGACCTGTCGCTGCGGAGCAGGGGGCGCAGGCCGACGAACAGCTCGGGCAGCCGCTCCCCCGCGAGGTCGCGCGGACGGGCGGGCTCCGCACGGCGCGTCTGCCACGCTCGTGCCCCGCCGGGCGACCGCCTGCGCAGCTCCACGCCGAGGGCGAGCGGCACCGCCCCCGTCTCCGCCGCGGTCTCGGGGACGAGCGAGCGCCACGACGAGGCCGCGGGTCCGCCCCGGGGCCGGAGCCCGGCGGCGGCCGAGCGCTGCTGCGCGTTCGCCGCCAGCAGCGCGGCGACGACGTGCTTGCAGCGGCTGCGCAGGGGGCAGCTGCACTCGGTCGCCGCGATCGCCCCCGAGCGACCGTCGACGAGCACGCGGCTGCGGTAGCTGCGCCCCGAGCTGCCGTGCACGGCGGCCGTGAGCGTGACGCCGTCGGAGAGCCACTGCGCGTGCGCGACGGCGCCCTCCTGGAAGTACGCGAGACCGCGCTCGTACGCCCCGCCCTCCGCCATGCGGCGGATGGCCTCGGGCTCGATGTACGGCACGATCACCCCGAGGACGCCCGCGCTCTCAGCTGGACCGCGCGATCCGGGCGAGCACGCCGTGGACGAACGCGCCGGACTCCTCGGTCGAGAGCTCCTTCGCGAGCTCGACGGCCTCGTCGATCGCGACGGCGGTCGGCACCTCGTCGTTGAAGAGGATCTCCCAGACGCCGATGCGCAGGAGCGCCCGGTCGACGGCGGGCATGCGCTCGATCCGCCAGTCCCGGCTGTGGGTCGTGATCTGCTCGTCGATCTCGTCGCGATGGTCGAGGACGCCGTCGACGATGTCCCGCGCGTACAGCCAGGAGGCCTGGCGTGCCGGCTCCCCCGCCGCGCGCTTCGCCTCGGCCGCGAGGGTCGCCTCGACGGCGTCGCCGCGGACGTCGGAGGAGAACAGGATGTCGAGGGCGCGCTTGCGCGCCTTGGTGCGTGCGCTCACTCCGGCGGCTCAGTTGACCCGGCCGAGGTAGTCGCCCGTCCGGGTGTCGACCTTGACCTTCGTGCCGGTCTCGAGGAAGAGCGGCACCTGGATCTCGTAGCCCGTCTCGACCGTGGCGGGCTTGGTGCCGGCCGACGAGCGGTCGCCCTGCAGGCCCGGCTCGGTGTAGGTGATCTCCAGCACGACGGACGCGGGGAGGTCGACGTACAGCGGCAGGCCGTCGTGGAGGGCGATCGTGACGAGCTGGTTCTCGAGCAGATAGTTGGCGGCGTCGCCCACGACGGAGCTCGAGACGTTGATCTGGTCGTAGTCGGCCGCGTCCATGAAGACGAACGACTCGCCGTCGTTGTAGAGGTACGTGAAGTCGCGGCGGTCGACGTTCTGGATGTCCACCTTGGCCCCCGCGTTGAACGTGCGGTCGACGGTCTTGCCCGAGACGACGTTCTTGAGCTTCGTGCGCACGAACGCACCGCCCTTGCCGGGCTTGACGTGCTGGAACTCCACGACGTTCCAGAGCTGCCCGTCGATGGCGAGCACGACGCCGTTCCTGATGTCTGCGGTCGATGCCATTGTCGTATGTGGTCCGTTCGTGAGGAGTCGGTTCGTCGGGAGTCGGCGGGCCCGCTTCCGGGCCGATGAACGAGTCTAGCGGGCGCCGCCCGTCGGGATGATGCGGCCCGCGTCCTCCTCGCCGATCTCCTGGTACGCCGCGAAGAGCAGCGACTCGTCGGGCGCCTGCGCCACGGTGGGCTTGCCGATGTCGTCGAGCAGGACGAAGCGCAGCATGCCCGCCCGCGCCTTCTTGTCCCGCTGCATCGTCGCCAGGAGCTGCCGCCAGGCGCCCGAGCGATAGGTCGTCGGCAGGCCGAGCGACGTCAGGACGGCGCGGTGGCGGTCCACGGCCGCGTCGGACAGGCGGCCGGCGAGCCGGGAGAGCTCCGCGGCGTACATCATGCCGATCGACACGGCAGCGCCGTGACGCCAGCGGTAGCGCTCGGCGTGCTCGATCGCGTGGCCGAGGGTGTGGCCGTAGTTCAGCGTCTCGCGGAGCCCCGCCTCGCGGAAGTCCTGGCCGACGACGTCGGCCTTCATCCGGATGGCCAGCTCGATGCAGCGGCGGAACTCCGCCGTCGTCGGGTCCGTCGCGCGCGCCGGATCCGCCTCGACGACGTCGAGGATCTCCGGGTAGCGGATGAACCCGGCCTTCACGACCTCGGCGAACCCGGCGACCGCCTCGTTGGCGGGCAGCGTCGCGAGGAGGTCGAGGTCGCAGACCACGACGCGCGGGGCCCAGAAGGCGCCGACGAGGTTCTTGCCCTCCGCCGTGTTGATGCCGGTCTTGCCGCCCACCGCCGCGTCGACCATCCCGAGGACGGTCGTGGGGATCTGGACGAGGTCGACCCCGCGCAGCCACGTGGCCGCGACGAAGCCCGCGAGGTCGGTGACCGCGCCTCCGCCGAGGCCGATGACGGCGTCGGTGCGCGTGAAGTCGGCCTGGCCCATGATCTGCCAGCAGAAGGCCGCGACCTCGACGCGCTTGGCCTGCTCCGCGTCGGGCACCTCCGCGAGGAGGATCTCGCGCGATCCGTCCCCGACGAGCTCGGACCGCAGCTGCTCGGCCCGGGCCCCGAGCGACGGCTGGTGCACGATGAGGACCTTCTTCGCCGCGGGGGGCAGCAGCTCCCCCAGTCGCGCGATGACGCCGTTTCCGACGACGACGTCGTAGCCGGGCGTCCCGCGGACCGGGATGACGGTGTCGTTCATCGTTCCTCCTCCGGGGCAGCGGCGTGCTGCTCCTCGCCGCGCAGCCACGCGACGACGTGCTCGACGGTCGTCTGGGTGGGGAGCCGCGACGTGTCGAAGGCCACGTCGGCGACCTCCGCGTAGATCGGGGCGCGCTCGCCGGCGATCCGCACCCACTCCGCGAGCGGATCGCCGCCGTTGAGCAACGGCCGTCTCCGGCCCCGGATCCGCCGCGCGATGGAGTCCTCGTCGACCGTGAGCAGGACGACGCGGTGATCGCGCAGGCGCTCGCGCGTCTCCCGCGCGAGCACGGCCCCTCCGCCCAGCGCGACGACGCCTCGACGCTCCAGCGCCTCGCGCACCGCCTCGCGCTCGAGGGCGCGGAAGCGCTCCTCGCCCTCCCGCGCGAACAGGTCCGCGATCGCCCCGTGCGCGCGGACGATCTCGGCGTCGGTGTCGGTGAACGGGACGTTCAGGGCGCGTGCGACGCGCCTGCCGATGCTCGACTTTCCCGCGCCCATGGGGCCGACGAACACGATCGCGCCCTTCCCGGCCGGTCCCGCCTCGGAGGAACCGCGCGATCCCGCCTCAGCGGGCGAGGTCATGCGACACCGCGCCGGCCGCCGTGTGCTGGGTCTCGGGGATGGCGGCGAGGTATGACTCGAGGTTGCGACGGGTCTCCGAGACGGAGTCCCCCCCGAACTTCTCGAGCACGACGTCCGCGAGCACGATGGCGACCATGGCCTCCGCGACGACGCCGGCCGCGGGCACGGCGCACACGTCCGAGCGCTGATGGTGCGCCGAAGCCGTGTCGCCCGTGGCCACGTCCACCGTCCGCAGGGCGTGCGGCACCGTCGCGATGGGCTTCATGCCGGCGCGGATCCGCAGCAGCGTGCCCGTCGACATCCCGCCCTCGGTCCCGCCCGCCCGGTCGGTCCCGCGGGCGATGCCCCGGTCGGTGGAGAAGAGCTCGTCGTGCGCCTGCGAGCCGCGACGGCGCGTCGTCTCGAACCCGTCCCCGACCTCGACGCCCTTGATGGCCTGGATGCTCATGAGAGCCTGTGCGAGCTTGCCGTCGAGACGGCGGTCCCACTGCACGTGCGAGCCGAGCCCGGGGGGCAGGTCGTACGCGAGCACCTCGACGACCCCGCCCAGCGTGTCGCCGTCCTTCTTCGCCGCGTCGACCTCGGCCACCATGAGCGCGCTCGTCGCCGGGTCGAAGCACCGCAGCGGATCGGCGTCGAGCGCCGCGACGTCGTCGGGCGACGGAAGCGGGGAGCCGTCGGGCACGCGCACGGGGCCGATCGACAGCGTGTGGCTGACGAGACGGATCCCGAGCTCGCCGAGGAACGCGCGCGCCACGGCGCCGAGGGCGACACGGGCGGCGGTCTCGCGGGCGCTCGCCCGCTCGAGGACCGGGCGCGACTCGTCGAAGCCGTACTTCTGCATCCCGACGAGGTCCGCATGTCCGGGCCGGGGCCGCGTGAGCGGCGCACCGCGGCCGCGCGACTTCTCGGTGAGCTCCACGGGCTCGGGGCTCATGACCTCCGTCCACTTCGGCCACTCGGTGTTCCCGATCCGCAGTGCGACGGGGCTCCCGATCGAGAGTCCGTGTCGGATGCCGGCGGAGATCGACAGCTCGTCCTGCTCGAACTTCATGCGCGAGCCGCGCCCGTAGCCGAGCTTGCGCCGCTGCAGATCCTCCTGGATGGCGGAGGCGGTCACGGGGACGCCCGCCGGGAGTCCCTCCATGAGGGCGATCAGTTCGGGGCCGTGCGATTCGCCGGCCGTGAGCACACGGAGCATGATCGCTATTCTCCCATGAGCGCCGCGCGCATCGCGGCCACCACGTCCGCCTCCCGGTCGAGCGGGGTGTCGAGACGGCCGGACGTGAACACGCGCACCTGCAGCACGGCCTGGTGAAGGAGCATGCCGAGCCCCGAATGCGCCTCGCCGTCGGTCCAGAGTCGCGCCAGCGCGGAGGGCCAGGGATCGTACGCCACGTCGAAGAGCGGTCCTCCCGCCCGCGCGAGCCGCTCCGCGTGCGCGTCGGGGAGCACGGTCCCCCCGGGCAGGGTCGCGACGGTCAGGTCCACCGGCTCGTGCGCGGCCCCGAAGGGCTCCGCCTGCACCGCGACGCCGGCCCGCTCGCCGATCGCGACGAGCGGCGCCGCGCGTTCCGGCGTGCGTGCGACGACGTGGACGCGGCGCGCTCCCAGCTCGCCCAGCGCCACGAGCGCCGACGCCGCCGTCGCTCCGGCCCCCGCGATGCGCGCGGTCTCGACCTCGCGGATCCCGAGCTCGGCAAGCGCGACGACGATGCCGCCGACATCCGTGTTGAATCCGATCGGGCCCGCTCCGTCCCCGCTGTCGATGCCCGGGAGGTCGCGGGAGGGGGTGCCGAAGAAGAGGGTGTTGACGGCCCCCGTCAGCTCGGCGCGCCTGCCGTGCCACGACGCGGCGCGGAACGCCGCCTCCTTGAGCGGCATCGTCACCGCCAGGCCCCGCCATCCCGCTCCGATGCCCGCGAGCGCCTGGTCGAACGCCGCCCGCTCGACCAGGCGGCGTCCGAACGTCCAGTCGAGCCCGAGCACGCGGTAGGCGGCGCCGTGCAGCTGCGGCGACCGGCTGTGCTCGATCGGCGCGCCCCAGACCTCGAGGCGCGTCTCACTCACAGTAGACCGCGTTCTCGGCGCTCGCCCGGCACCATTCCTGCAGCCGCTCCACGGCCGCCTCGTGCTCCGCGAGCGTGCTCGAGAACACCGTCTCCCCCGTGGCGAGGTCGACCGGCACGAAGTAGAGCCAGTCGCCGTCCGCGGGCGACATCGCCGCCTGGATCGCGGCCTCGCCGGGCAGCCCGATGGGCCCCACGGGCAGCCCCTGGTGCACGTAGGTGTTGTACGGGTTCGACTCGTCGGCGCGCTGCTCGTCGGTCGTCCACACCGTGTGCGTGCTGTCGGCGCCGTACGCGACGGTGGCGTCCGACTGCAGCAGCATGCCCTCGTCGACGCGGTTGAAGAAGACGCGCGCGATCTGCGCCATGTCGTCCTCGCCACCCGACTCGCGCTGGACGAGGGCCGCCATCGTGAGGATCTGCAGCCGGTCCTCCTCGGGAACGCCCAGACCGTCGAGCCGTTCGAACATCTCGTCGACGAGCACGCGGATGACGTCCTCCGCCGTCGCATCCGGCTCGAACGTGTAGGTGGCGGGGAAGAGGAAGCCCTCGATGCTCGGGGCGTCGGCCGGGATGCCGAACTGCGTGTAGTCGGCCGCCTCTGCCTGCAGCTCCTCCAGCGGGATCTCCGTGACCTCGGAGATGCTCACGAGCGCGTCGGCGGCGAAGCTCCCCTCCGTGATCAGCACCGTGTTCTCCAGGCGCGTCTCGGGGTCCTCGAGCGCGTCGAGGGCCGCCGCGGACGTCATCTTCTGCTGGAGGCGGTAGACGCCGGGATAGAAGGTGGGGTTCTCGCCGCTGTCGAGAAGGTACTGGTAGAACGAGTCCGACTCGAGCGTGACGCCGGCCTCGTGCAGCGAGGCGGACACCGCCTCGCCCGTGTCCCCGTCGGCGACCGTGACGAGCGCCTCGCCGGTCGCGTCGCCCTCCTCGTAGTCGTGCGGGCCGTCCCAACCCATGACGGCCGAGATCCGGTCGCCGTAGGCGTTCCACGCCCACAGTCCGCCCGCGGCGACGCCGCCGAGGAGGACGAGCACGATGACGATGGAGATCAGGCAGCCGAGCCTGCTGCCCTTGCGCGGCGCGGGTCGCCCCACGGTCTCCGGCGTGAAGAGGTCGTCCAGGCCCGCGGGCTGTCGCTCGCCCCTCGCCGTGGCCTCGTCGATGGTCGCGCCCTGCGGAGCGGCGTCCGCGGGCGGGCGCGTGATCGGCGGACCGGAGGCCGCGTCGTGCGCGGCGGCGCTGGGCAGCGTGCGGCGCGACTCGGCGGCCAGCTCCTGCGCGCGCCGCTCACGACGCGTCAGCGGGCGCTCGGGATCGGGATTCGAGGTCTCGGGCATTCGGGGGTCTACTCCAAACCGGTGCCGACGGGCTCCCCGGGGGCGGATCCCGTCTGCTTCTCCGTGTCGATCGCGTGCTGCAGCAGCACCACCGCGGCGACCTGGTCGACAATGCTACGCGAGCCCTTCTGCGATCGCCCGGACTGCCGCAGCGCGGAATGCGCGCTCACGGTGCTCAGCCGCTCGTCGACGAGCCTCACGGGCACGGGATGGCGCGCCGCCAGAGCCGCGGCGAAGTCGCGCGCGTCCTGCGTGGACGGCGTGTCGTCGCCGCGCATGTTGAGCGGGAGCCCGACGACGAACTCGAGCGGCCCGTGCTCGACCGCGAGCTCCACCAGCCGGGCGATCGAGCGCTCGTTCCGCGGAACCGTCTCCACGGGCACGGCGAGCATCCCGTCGGGGTCGCAGCGGGCGACGCCGATGCGGGCCTTCCCCACGTCGACGCCGAGCCGGACGCCGCGACGGAAGCCCGTCACGCAGCGACCAGGCCGCGTCGCACCGCATCGAGCGCCGCCGGGACGGCCGACGCGTCGGCGCCGCCTCCCTGCGCCATGTCGTCCCGGCCGCCGCCTCCGCCGCCCAGCGCCGCCGCGGCCGCCTTCGCCAGCGCGCCGGCCTTCGCCCCGGCACGACGAGCGGCGTCGTTCGTCGCGACGATGACGACCGGGCGTCCCGCGACCTCGGCGGCGAGCGCCACCACGGCGGCCTCGCTGCCCAGCCTCTCCCGCACGCTGGAGACGAGCGAGCGCACGTCGTCCTGCGATCCGACGGCGCCGACGGACTCCGCCACGAGCCGGACGGCGCCCGCACGCGTCGCGGCGTCGACGAGCGCCGGCACGCGTTCGCCGAGCGCCTTCGCCTCGAACTGGGCGATCTTCTTCTCGGCGGCCTTGAGGCTCGCGGCGAGCTCGGACACGCGCGTCGCGAGCTGGTCCTTCGGCGTCTTCAGCGCCGAGGTGAGCTCGTTCACGAGGGCGCGCTCCGCCGTGAGCTCGCGGAAGGCGTCGAGGCCGACGAGCGCCTCGACCCTCCGGTTCGACGCGCCCACCGACGACTCGCCCGTGATGCTGATGAGGCCGATCTCGGCCGACGACGCCACATGGGTGCCGCCGCACAGCTCGCGCGACCACGGTCCCCCGATGTCGACCATCCGCACCCGGTCGCCGTACTTCTCGCCGAACAGCGCCGTGGCGCCGGCGGCCTTGGCGTCATCGAGGGAGAGCACGCGCGTGGTCACCTCGAGGTTGTCGCGCACCGCGTTGTTCGCGATCTCCTCGATCTCGGTGCGGGTGACGGGGCTCAGCGCCTGGCCCCACGTGAAGTCGAAGCGCAGGTATCCGGCGCGGTTGAGCGAGCCGGCCTGCGTCGCGCCCTTGCCGAGGGTGTCGCGGAGGGCCGCGTGCACGAGGTGCGTCGCGGAGTGCGCCTGCGTCGCGGCGCGCCGGTTGGCGGCGTCGACGATCGTCGACGCCGGCTGTCCGACGCCGACCTCGCCTCGCGCGACCTCGACCGTGTGGCTCACGAGACCGGGCACGGGCCGCTGCACGTCGAGCACCTCGAGCTCGAACCCGGGGCCGACGATCACGCCCTTGTCCGCGACCTGCCCGCCGGACTCGGCGTAGAGCGACGTCTCGGCGACGATGACCTCCGCGATCTGACCCTGCGTCGCGCTGGGCACGCTCACGCCGTCGACGAGCACGCCGAGCACGTTCGTCTCGGTCTCCAGATCGGTGTAGCCCGTGAAGGCCGTCTCCCCCTGCGCACGGAAGGCGCTGTAGACGCCGACGTCGGCGATGGCGCGCTTGCGCGAGCGGGCGTCGGCCTTCGCACGCTGCCTCTGCTCCTGCATGAGCGAGTCGAAGGCGTCGCGATCGACGCCCAGGCCCGCCTCCTCGGCGATCTCGAGCGTGAGGTCGATGGGGAACCCGTACGTGTCGTGCAGGAGGAAAGCCTCGGGCCCCGTGAGCGTCGATCCGCCGGACGCCCTGGTCTTCTCCACCGCGGTGTCGAGGATGGTGGAGCCGGCGGTCAGCGTGCGCAGGAAGGTCTCCTCCTCCGCGAACGCGTAGGAGGAGATGCGCTGCCAGTCGGTCTCGACCTCGGGGTAGCCCGCCTTCATGGCGTCGCGCGAGGCCTCGAACAGGGCGGGGAAGGTCGCCTCCTCGACGCCGAGCAGACGCATCGAGCGCACGGTGCGCCGCATCAGCCGGCGCAGGATGTAGCCGCGGCCCTCGTTCGACGGCGTCACGCCGTCGGAGAGGAGCATGAGCGACGAGCGCACGTGGTCGGCGATGACGCGGAAGCGGACGTCGTCGACGTGCTCGGCGCCGTAGCGGCGGCCGGAGAGCTCGACGGCGCGGTCGAGGACAGGGCGCACCTGATCGGTCTCGTACATGTTCTCGACGCCCTGCTTGATGAAGGCGACGCGCTCGAGCCCCATGCCCGTGTCGATGTTCTTCTCCGGCAGCTCGCCGACGATGTCGAACTCGGTCTTGGAGCGCACGTTGGCGATCGAGTTCTGCATGAACACGAGGTTCCAGATCTCGAGGAAGCGGTTGTCGTCGACGGCGGGCCCGCCCTCGGCGCCGTAGGCGGGGCCGCGGTCGAAATAGATCTCCGAGCACGGGCCCGCGGGACCGGGCTGCCCGGTCGTCCAGAAGTTGTCGGCGCGTCCCAGGCGCTGGATGCGCTCGGCGGGAAGACCCGCGATCCGCTGCCAGAGGGCCGCGGCCTCGTCGTCGTCCTCGTACACGGTGACCCACAGGTCGCGCTCGGCGAAGCCCAGGCCGCCGTCCGCCTCGCTCGACGTCAGGAGCTCCCAGGCGTAGGAGATCGCCCCCTCCTTGAAGTAGTCGCCGAACGACCAGTTGCCGAGCATCTGGAAGAAGGTGCCGTGCCGGGCGGTCTTCCCGACCTCCTCGATGTCGTTCGTGCGGATGCACTTCTGCACGTCGGCGGCGCGCGCGTAGGGCGCGGGCACCACGCCCGTCAGGTACGGGATGAACGGCACCATGCCGGCGATCGTGAACATGATCGACGGGTCGTCGCTCACAAGCGATGCCGACGGGACGATGGTGTGCTCGTTCTTCTCGAAGTAGTCGAGGTAGCGCTGCGCGATCTCCGCGGTCTTCATGGGATGGGGACTCGTCCTTGCTGATGCGTGCGGAAGCGGCCGCCGGGCGGGCGGCCGGGGAACGTCAGGGGGTCAGGCGCGCTCGCCGGTCTCGTCGTCGCGGCGTGACGCCTCGGCGTAGTACGCGTCGGAGATGCGCTCGGTGAACTCTTCGATGCGGGCGTCGATCGATGCGAGCACCTCGTGACCGCGCGGGTCCTTGTTGAGGACGTGCGCGGCGACGAACCCGCCGACGATGCCGATCAGGAACCACAGCAGTCTCTTCATCTCATCCGTCCTCGCGGGTCTCGTCCGCCGGCGCCGCACCTCGCGAGCGGCGTCCGTCCATCCTAGTTGCGAATGGCGGCGGCGACGCGGGAGGGCGCCGGGGCCGAAGCCCCGACGCCCTCCCGGTCGCCCCGCCGTGCGGGATCAGCGAGCCGCGTAGTACTCGACGACGAGCTGCACGTCGCACGTGACGGGCACCTCGGCGCGCTTCGGCTGGCGCACGAGCTTGGCCTGGAGCTTGTCGAGCGCGACCTCGAGGTAGCCCGGGACCGGGGGCAGGACCTCGGCGTGACCGCCGGCGGCCGCGACCTGGAAGGGCTCGAGGCCCTCGCTCTTCGCCTTGACCTCGATGGTCTGGCCCGGCTTCACGCGGAACGACGGGCGGTCGACGATCTTGCCGTCGACGAGGATGTGGCGGTGCACGACGAACTGGCGGGCCTGCGCCGTGGTGCGGGCGAAGCCCGAACGGACCACGAGGGCGTCGAGGCGCACCTCGAGGAGCTCGACGAGGTTCTCACCGGTCAGGCCGTCGTGGCGACGGGCCTCGTTGAACGCGATGCGCAGCTGCTTCTCGCGGATGCCGTACTGCTCGCGCAGACGCTGCTTCTCGCGGAGACGGACGGCGTAGTCGCTGTCTGCCTTGCGCTTGGTGCGGCCGTGCTGGCCGGGGCCGTAGGGGCGCTTCTCGAGGTAGCGCGCGGCCTTCGGGGTGAGCGCGACGCCGAGCGCGCGCGAGAGACGGACCTTGCGGCGGTCCTGGGACTTGGTGACCATCGGTTTCCTTTCACGTGGCCGCGTCTGTCGCGGTCGCACGGACGTACATCGCTCTTCTCCCGCAGAGGGCGTACGCCGGACTGCCCAGAGGAATGCGAAGAGGGATGTGCCCGGATTTCGAGCCACCCGAGCTTATCAGACGGGGATGGGCGCCGCTCGCCGCGCGGCCGGGAGCCCTCAGGAGCCGAGGATGCGGCGGATCCGCTCGAGTCGCGCGGAGACCTCGCGCTCGCCGCCGTGGTTGGTGGGCTCGTAGTACCGGCGTCCGACGAGCTCGTCCGGGAGGTACTGCTGGGCGACGACGCCGAGATCGTGGTCGTGCGGGTACACGTATCCCTTGCCGTGCCCGAGCCGCTTCGCGCCCGCGTAGTGCGCGTCGCGCAGGTGCTTCGGCACGGGTCCCATCCGTCCCGCCTGCACGTCGGCCATCGCGGACGAGATGGCCGTGTAGGCCGCGTTCGACTTCGCGGCCGTCGCCAGGTAGATCGTGGCCTCGGCGAGGGGGATGCGCCCCTCCGGCATGCCGATGAAGGCGACCGCGTCGGCGGCGGCCACCGCGATCTGCAGCGCCTGAGGGTCGGCGAGGCCGATGTCCTCCGCGGCGTGGATGACGAGCCGGCGAGCGATGAAGCGCGGGTCCTCCCCCGCCTCGATCATGCGCGCGAGGTAGTGGACGGCCGCGTCGGGGTCGGAGCCCCGGATCGATTTGATGAAGGCGCTGATGACGTCGTAGTGCTCGTCGCCCTGACGGTCGTAGCGAAGGAGCGCGCGGTCGACGGCCTGGGCGACCTGCTCGGCGGTCACGACGGACGGCGCCGCCTCATCCTCCGTCCGGTCGTCGTCCTCGGCGCCTTCGTCCTCGGCGTCGTCGTCTTCCGTGCGGTCCGAGACCGCCACGGCCGCGCTCGCCTCCAGGGCGGTCAGCGCTCGGCGCGCATCGCCCGATGCGAGCTGGATGAGGGCGGTGCGCGCCTCCGGCGAGAGCGTCACCGCGCCCGCGAGGCCGCGCGCGTCGCTCACGGCCCGGTCGACGAGCGTCCCGAGGTCGTCGTCCGTGAGGGGCTGGAGGGTGAGCAGGAGCGACCGGGACAGCAGCGGGGAGACGACGGAGAACGAGGGGTTCTCGGTCGTCGCGGCGATGAGGATCACCCAGCCGTTCTCCACGCCGGGAAGCAGCGCGTCCTGCTGCGCCTTCGTGAAGCGGTGGATCTCGTCGAGGAAGAGGATGGTCGACTGACCGTAGAGATCGCGCTGGTTCAGCGCCTCCTGCATCACCTCGCGCACGTCCTTGACGCCCGCCGTGACGGCCGAGAGCTCCACGAACCGCCGGCCGGAGGAGCGGGCGATCGCCTGCGCGAGGGTCGTCTTGCCCGTCCCGGGCGGCCCCCAGAGGATGACCGACACCGTGCCCGGCTTCGTCGCGCTCGGGTCGGCCAGCGCGACGAGCGGCGACCCCGGGCGCAGCAGGTGCGACTGACCGGCGACCTCGTCGAGCGACGTCGGACGCATCCGCACGGCGAGCGGCGTCTGCCCCTGGAACAGCGCGGATGGGGAGGTCATCCCCCCAGGCTAGTCGCGACCTGGGACACCGTCCGGTCCGGCCCGCGCCTCACTCGATGCCGAGCACCTTCGAGCGGAAGGCGCGCCCAGCCCGGCCCGTGAGCCGATCGCCGGCGCTTCCGAGGGGGTCGTCCGTGATCATGTACGTCCACGTCGCCGACGGACGCCGTAGCCCGAGCTCCTCCAGGTCGCGGCCGACGTCATCCGGGCTCAGGCATGCCACGAAGTCCGCGGCATCGCGGAAGACCTTCTCGAAGAAGCCTGCGAACTCGCGAAGGGCGATGCGATGGAACTCGTCGGAAGGTCGCTGGCCCGCGAGGGCACGCAGATGTATCCCGTCCCGGACCTCCTGGAGCAGGGCGAGATGATCGGTCCAGTGGTCGTCTAGGTGGAAGAGCAGCACGCTCCGGACCGCTCCGGCCGTCGCGTCACGCCCTCTGCCCGCCTCCAGCAGCGCCAGATGGTCCGGGAGCTCGCTCCGCAGCGCTCCGACCGCCGCGTCTTCCGCCTCGAGCGCGTGGCGCCGTGCGAGGACGGCGGCGCGCTGCGCGGAGATCGCGCGGCTATAGACCCATGTGGCTCGGTGCCGATCGCGCCGCACCCCCGCGGCGATCCGCTGCGACGCGTCCACGATCGCGCGTCGGCGTGCCTGCGCCATCCCCGCACCGCGCCGCGCGACCTCCGCGAGCAGATGCGCCGGCGCGTGCGCCTGGACGAGCTCGTCAGCGAGCGCCGCCATGAGGACGCTCGAGCCGGGGTCGCCCTGCCTGCCCGCCCGCCCGCGGAGCTGGGCGTCGAGCCTGCCCGACGGGTACCTGCCCGCCGAGACCACGGCGAGCCCGCCTGTCGCCACGACGCGCTCGCGGTCGCCCTCGTCGGCGCCGCCCAGGCGGACATCCGTCCCGCGGCCCGACATCTGGGTGGAGATCGTCACGGCGCCGTGCTCACCGGCGCGCGCGACGATCGACGCCTCGTCGGCGTCGTTCTTCGCGTTCAGCACCCGCGGCTCGATCCCGGTGCGACGAAGGGCATCGGCGAGGGACTCCGACTCGGCGACGCTCTGCGTCCCGACGAGGACGGGCTGCCCTCCCCCGTGACGTGCGACGACCTCGTCGACGACGGCCGTCGTCTTCTCGATCCCGGTGAGGAACACGCGATCGGGCTCGTCGGCCCTCCTGTTCGGCTCTCGTCGTTCGACGCGCCCCGCCGGGAGCTCGTAGAACTCGAGCAGGTCTTCGGCCACCGCCAGCATGGTCCCGCTCATGCCCGTCAGCGTGGCGTACGAGCGGAGGAGATCCTGAATGGTGATGCTGTCCAGGATGATGCCCGGCGTGCTGATCGCGAGGCGTTCCTTCGCCTCCACGGCGGCCTGCAGACCGTCGGGCCAGCGTTGCAGACGGGCGACTCGGCCCCGGCTCGTGCTGACGAGCCGAACGGCGTCGCCCTCGACGAGGTAGTCCACGTCGCGTCGGAGGAACACGCGTGCGTGAAGAGCGAGGTTGACGCGCGTGAGGATGTGGATACTGTCTTCCGCGAAGAGGTTCTGGCCGCCGAGCATCCCCTCGATCGCGTCGATTCCCCGGTCCGTCAGCGAGGCGGTCGCATGGTCCGCGTCAACGGCGAAGTCCCGCCCCTCTTGGAGCCGCTCGACAAGACGCGTCGCCTCGTCCGTCTCGGGCCCGCGAGCGGCGTCGCTCCCCGCGAGGACGAGCGGGACCATGGCCTCGTCGATCATCACGGCGTCGGCCTCGTCGACGATCGCGACGTCGAGGACGGGCCGCACGCGCTCCGCCGGGTCGACGACGAAGCGGTCTCGGAGGACATCGAAGCCGATCTCGCCCACCGGCGCGTACACGACGTCGCTGCGGTACACGCGCCGCCGGACGTCCTGAGGCGTCTCCTGGCCCACCCAGGCCACGCTCATGCCCAGAAGCGCGAACAACGGGCCCATCCCCTCCGCATCACGTCGGGCGAGGTAGTCGTTCACCGAGACGACGTGCACGTGGCGGCCCTCCGCGGCGTGCACCGCAGCCGCGAGCGCCCCCACGAGCGTCTTCCCCTCGCCCGTGTCCATCTCCACGCCGTGGCCCGTGACCAGCGCGCAGCAGGCCAGCAGTTGCTCATCGAAGGCCTCCACGCCGATTGTGCGTCGCGCGGCCTCGCGCAGGGCGGCGAGCAGCCGCGCCGGCGGGGGCTCCGCGTGCGCCGCCCGGACGGACGTCGCCACGACCGCCTTCACCTCTGCATCGCTGCCCGCGCGCATCTCGTCGGCGAGGAACGCGGCTCGTCCGACCACGGGCGCGAATCGCCGGAACGACACGCTGCCCGGCCGCCCGATCGCCCGGGAGAGCCACGACGGCGCACCCGGCCTCATCCGCACCGTCCTCGCGCCGCCCGTCCTGCTTTCATGACACGACCCTAGGCCCGCGGTACGCGCCGACCTCCCCAGGCTCGTCGCGATCTCCGACACGGTCTGTTCCCGCCGTCGGCGAATTCGGCGACGTCGCCTCCGTTCACCTGACGGATTCGACCCGACTCGTCGTCCGAACCGGGTCGTTCTCGTCATTCGAGGCCCCGAACGGACGCGGTCCGCCCCGTCCGTCGCCCGGGGCGCGCCGTTTTGGCTGCGCGTACCGTGCGGCGTAGTCTCTTCCCCGGCTCAGACCGAGGGAGCGAAGGAGAATCCGTTGGCCACCGGTAAGAACCGTGACGATCGCGAGGCGCGTCAGCGCGTACGAGCGTACGAGGCCCGCACCCGGCTGCACGACGCTCAGGTCGCGCGCCGGAAGCGCGACAACATCGTCTCCATCGGCGCCGCGACCGTCATCGTCGCCGCCGCGATCGGCGCTCAGGCGCTCTTCTACTCCGTCGGGCCCGGCGCGCCGGAGCCCGCCGTCTCGCCGTCGCCCTCGGAGACGAGCGCACCCGCTCCGCTCGTCACGCCGGAGGGCTCGACGCCCTCGCCCGCCGCGACGCCGGCCGAGTGACCCGCGCGGCCCGCGACGGGGCGTCGACGCGTACTAGGCTGGGGCCGTCCTGTCCCCCTCCCGCGGGATCCCGCGCAAGGAGATTCCTGTGTCGACTTCCGATCACACCCCCGAGAACGACTCCGCGCCCCGGCCGGCGGACGAGCCGACCGTCGACGCGGATGCCGGCGTCGCGGACCCCCTGACGGCGAAGGCCGTCGCGGACAGCGCCGTCTCCGAAGGCGGCCAGGTGCCGGCGCCGAAGACGGATGCCGCGGAGGGACAGGAGGACGCCCCGGGGCCGATCGAGGCCGCGCCCGCCGCCCCGGAGACGGAGGCCGCACCCGCTCCCGCACTAGAGGAGCCATCTGCCGCGCCCGCCCCGGAGACCGCGCCCGCGCCGGAGACCGCGCCCGCGCCGGAGCCCGCGCCCGCCGTGACGGAGACCGCGCCCGCCGCTCCCGCCGCGGAAGAACCATCTGCCGCGCCCGCCACCCCGGGCGCCGTGGTCATCGAGGAGACCTGGGCGCAGGTCACCGAGAACGGCGTCGTCTCCGTCCGCGAGGCGGAGGGATGGCGTGTCGTCGGCGAGTATCCGGACGGCACCCCGCAGGAGGCGCTGGAGTACTTCGCGCGCAAGTTCGCCGACCTCGAGTTCAAGGTGCGGACGCTCGAGCAGCGTCACACGCGGGGCGGCGCGTCGGCCGGCGATCTGCGCAGCCAGGCCGCCCGTCTCCAGGGCGACGTCCGGGGCGCCGCCGCGGTCGGCGACCTGCAGGGACTCGAACGCCGCCTCGGCACGCTCGTCGAGACGCTGGCGGAGGCCACGGCCGAAGAGGCCGCCGCCGCGCGCGCGGCGGTCGAGGCCGCCGTCGTCGAGCGCACGGCGATCGTCGAGAAGGCGGAGGAGCTGGCCGCCCGCGATCCCCAGTCGGTGCAGTGGAAGCAGGCGACGGCCGACCTCGCCGATCTCTTCGCCGCGTGGCAGAGCCATCAGCAGAACGGCCCCCGCCTTCCGAAGGCTCAGGCGCAAGCGCTCTGGAAGCGGTTCCGCGACGCGCGCTCGACGGTCGAGCGTCGCCGCAGGGCGTTCTTCGCCGAGCTGGACGAGGTGCACAAGGCCGCGCGCGACGTGAAGAACCGGCTCATCGAGCGCGCCGAGGCCCTCGCGCCGCAGGGCGAGGACGGCATCCCCGCCTACCGCGGCCTGCTCGACGAGTGGAAGCGCACCGGACGCGCGGGGCGAAAGGCCGACGATGCGCTCTGGGCACGTTTCAAGGCCGCGGGAGACGCCCTCTACCGGGCACGCGCGGACCGCGACGCCGCCGAGCAGGCGGAGTCGGCTCCGCGCATCGAGGCGCGCACGGCGCTTCTGGAGGAGGCGAGGATCGTCGCCGAGACGAAGGACCTCACCGAGGCCCGGAGGATCCTCACCGGCATCCAGCGCCGCTGGGACGAGGTCGGCCGCATCTTCCCGCGCGACGTCGAGCGGGGTCTCGACGATCAGCTCCGCAAGATCGAGCAGGAGCTCAAGCAGCGCGAGGACGTCGACTGGAAGCGCAACAACCCCGAGACCAAGGCGCGGGCGAACGACCTCGGCGGGCAGCTGCGCGAGGCGATCGAGAAGCTCGAGACGGAGATCGCCGAGGCCGAGGCGACGGGCGACGCGAAGGCCGCGTCGGAGGCCAGGGAGGCCCTCGACGCACGCCAGGCCTGGCTTCGCGCGATCGGCGGCTGAGGAGCACGGACGCGGCGGCGCCACGCTCCGGACCGACCGTCCGGAGCGTGGCGCTGTCCACAGGCATGCACGCCACCCCGCGGTCGACCGGCACACTGGCCCGCATGCCGTCCATCGCCCCCGTGCTGTTCCCCGGACCCCGCTTCTCCGTCGCCGAGCTCCGGGCCGCGTGCCTCGACGGCGAGCTCATCCCGTTCGGCGCGGGGTATCTCCCCGCCGACGCGCCGACGCCGCCGTTCGTCCGCGCCGCCGCCATCGCTCCCTGCATCGCCTCCAGCTACGCGTTCGTGCGGCTCACCGCCGCATGGATCCATGGCGCGACGGATGAGCTCGGAGACAGGTGGGAGGTCCAGCGCGCCGTGCCGTGGCAGACGACCCGGATCGTCGACCGGAGGATCCGCTATCGCGATCAGGAGCTGCCGCCCGAGGACGGCGTGGTCCTCGCCGGCGCCACCGTCTCCACGCCGTCTCGCACGCTCGCCGACCTCGCCCGCGACGCCGTGCGTCCCGACCCCGTCGCGCACGACGCGGCGATCCGTCTCGCCGCCGACGCCTCAGCGTGCCGCGGCGCGCTCGCGTGGTTCGACGCGCATCCGCGGCGCACGCACGCCGTCGCCGCCGTCGCGTTCCTGCGCTCCGTCGGCGCAGCGGGAGACGACCGCGGTCAGGACGACGTCACGCGGTAGACGTCGTACACGCCGTCGATGCGCCTCACCGCGTTGAGCACCCGATCGAGGTGCACCGTGTCGCCCATCTCGAACACGTAGCGGGAGATCGCCAGGCGCTCGCGCGTCGTCGACACGTTCGCCGACAGGATGTTCACATGGTGCTCGCTCAGCGCCTTCGTGATGTCGGAGAGGAGCCCGGCCCGGTCGAGGGCCTCCACCTGGATCTGGACGAGGAAGACGCTCTTGGTCGTCGGCGCCCACTCGACGTCGATCATGCGCTCGGGGGTGTCCTTCAGCGCCGAGACGTTGGTGCAGTCCGCCCGGTGGACGGACACTCCCTGGCCGCGCGTGATGAAGCCCACGATCTCGTCGCCGGGGACCGGCGTGCAGCACTTCGCGAGCTTCACGAGGATGTCGTCGGCGCCGCGCACGAGCACGCCCGAGTCGCCGCCGCGGATCTTCCGCTGCGAGACGGTCGGCGGCAGATCCAGCGGGCCGGTGACGGGCTCCACCGTCTGATGCAGCGCGGTGACCTTCTCGAGCACCGACTGCGTCGAGACGTGCCCCTCGCCGACCGCGGCGTAGAGGGCGGAGACGTCCTCGAGATGCAGCTGGTGCGCGACGTCGCCGAGCGAGTTCTTGAGGTTCTGCAGCGGCATGCTGTTGCGGCGCATCGCTCGCGCGATGGCCTCCTTGCCCTGCTCGATCGCCTCGTCGCGACGCTCCTTCGTGAACCAGCCGCGGATCTTGTTCCGCGCACGCGAGCTCTTCACGAAGGTCAGCCAGTCCTGGCTCGGCCCCGCGTCGGGGTTCTTCGACGTGAACACCTCGACGACGTCGCCCGAGTTCAGCTGCGAGTCCAGCGGGACGAGCCGCCCGTTGACCTTCGCCCCCATCGTCCGGTGGCCGATCTCGGTGTGCACCGCATACCCGAAGTCCACGGGGGTGGCGCCGGCCGGGAGGCCGATCACGCGGCCCTTCGGCGTGAAGACGTAGACCTCCTTGGCGCCGATCTCGAACCGCAGCGAGTCCAGGAACTCGCCGGGGTCCTTCGTCTCCGCCTGCCAGTCGCTCAGGCGTGCGACCCACGCCATGTCGGTGTCGGAGGGACGCTGGTCGCTTTGGCCCGAGGCCATCCGCTCCTTGTACTTCCAGTGCGCCGCGACGCCGTACTCCGCCTGCTGGTGCATCTCCTGCGTGCGGATCTGGATCTCGACGGTACGGCCTCCGGGCCCGATCACGGTCGTGTGGAGCGAGCGGTACAGATTGAACTTCGGCGTCGCGATGTAGTCCTTGAACCGGCCCGGGAGCGGCGTCCAGCGGGCGTGGATCGCGCCGAGCACCGCGTAGCAGTCGCGCACGCTGCTCACGATCACCCGGATGCCGATGAGGTCGTAGATGTCGTCGAACTCCCGGCCCCGCACGACCATCTTCTGGTACACGGAGTAGAGCTGCTTCGGCCGTCCGACGACCATGCCCCGGATGCGGAGCTCGTGCAGGTCGACGTTCACGTCGTCGATGACGCGCTGCACGTACTGCTCGCGCTGCGGCGTGCGCTGCTTCACGAGGCTGTCGATCTCGTTGAAGATCTTCGGATAGAGCACCGCGAAGGAGAGGTCCTCTAGCTCCGACTTGATGGCCTGGATGCCGAGTCTGTGCGCGAGCGGCGCATAGATCTCGAGCGTCTCGGTCGCCTTCTTCTTCGCCTTCTCGGGCGGCACGAAGCCCCAGGTCCGCGCATTGTGGAGGCGGTCGGCGAGCTTGATGACGAGCACGCGGATGTCCTTCGACATCGCCACGATCATCTTGCGGACGGTCTCGGCCTGGGCGCTCTCGCCGTACTTGACCTTGTCGAGCTTCGTCACGCCGTCCACGAGGAGCGCGACCTCGTCGCCGAACTCCGCGCGCAGGTCCTCGAGCGGGTACCCCGTGTCCTCCACGGTGTCGTGCAGGAGCGCCGCCGCGATCGCCTTGGGCCCGAGCCCCAGCTCCGCGAGGATCTCGGCCACCGCGAGCGGATGGGTGATGTAGGGCTCGCCGCTGCGCCGCTTCTGGCCGCGATGCCGCTCCTCGGCGACCTGGTACGCCTTCTCGATGATCGCGATGTCGCCGCGAGGATGATTGGCCTTGACGGCGGCGAGCAGCCGGGAGAGATCGGCGTAACGCGGCGCCCGCGAGAAGATCCTCGGCACGAGCCTGCGAAGGCTCGTCGGGCTGGCCGTCGTGTCCGCCATCGCTCTCCTCCCCCTGCCCGCCGACGTGGACATCATCCTACGCCCGGACGGAGGGGCCCGAGACGACGACCGTCGTCACCCCTTCGCCTCGACGCGGGCGGTCTCCCGTGCGGCCAGGACGCGCGCGTCGCGCTGCGCGATCGCGGGCTCCCTCTCGCGCATGAGCGAGTACAGGGGGGCCGAGACGAAGAGCGTCGAGTAGGTCGCGACGAGGATGCCCACGAAGATGGAGAGCGAGATGTCCGAGAGCGTCTCGGCGCCGAGCCAGAACACGCCGATGAACAGGATGGCCGCCACCGGAAGCGCGGCGACGATCGAGGTGTTGATCGATCGGATGAGCGTCTGGTTGACGCCGAGGTTGACGGACTCCCCGAACGTGCGCGTCGACGTCTCGCCGTCCTCCGAGGTGTTCTCGCGGACCTTGTCGAAGACGACGGTCGTGTCGTAGAGCGAGTATCCGAGGATCGTGAGGAAGCCGATCACCGCCGCCGGGGAGATCTCGAACCCCGCGAGCGAGTAGACGCCGATCGTGATGACGAGCACGTCGACGAGGCCCACGATCGCGGCGACCGACATCTTCCAGGTGCGGAAGTAGATCGCGAGGATGACGAAGGTCAGGGCGAGGAACACGCCGAGCCCCCACAGCGACTGCCGCGTGACGTCCGCACCCCACGTCGGGCCGATGAAGGAGTCCGCGACCTCGGCGGCGGGCACGTCGTACGCCTCGGCGAGGGCGCTCGCGACCGAGCGCGTCTCGTCCTGCGTCATCTGCGACGTCTGCACGCGGATGTCCGACTCCCCGATCACGGTCACCCTCGCCTCGGCCTCGGGCACGACCTCCGCGACGACGTCGGTCGCGATCGCCTGGTCGGTCGACGACGGGCCGGAGACGGTGAACTGCGATCCGCCGGTGAACTCGATCGAGAACTCCACGCCGCGCAGGAAGGGCGCGAGGATCGAGACGGCGATCAGCGCGATCGCGATGACGAACCACAGCCGGCGGCGACGGACGAACGGAACGGACGCCTTGCCGGTGTAGAGGTCGTTGCCCCACTGCGCCATGCCCATCAGACGTTCTCCTTCTTGCCGCCGAGCTCCGCCGCGGCGCGCTCGGCCTCCTTGCGTTCGGCGATCGTCTGACGGCGCTCCGCCTCGCCCCGGGACCTCTTCGCCCGCGGCCCCGTCGCGGTCGGCGCCCGGAACTGCGCGCGGCCGCGGAAGACGGCGCCAAGCGCCTCGGGGTCGAGGCCGGAGAGCGGATGGCCGCCGCCGAAGAACCGGGTGCGGGCGAGGAGCTGCATGACCGGATGCGTGAAGATGACGAAGATCAGCACGTCGAGCAGGGTCGTGAGGCCCAGCGTGAAGGCGAAGCCCTTCACGGTCGCGTCGGCGAGGATGTACAGCACCACGGCCGCGAGGATGTTGATCGACTTCGAGATGTAGATCGTGCGTTTCGCACGCGACCATCCGTCCTCGACCGCGCCGGTGATCGTCTTCCCGTCGCGCAGCTCATCGCGTATGCGCTCGAAGTAGACGATGAACGAGTCGGCCGTGAAGCCGATCGTCACGATCAGCCCCGCGACGCCCGCGAGCGAGAGGCGGTATCCGATCCGCCACGAGAGGATGCACAGCAGGATGTACGTGAGTACCGCCATCACCCCGAGCGAGGCGATGATCACGAACCCGAGCGCGCGGTAGCTGATGAGCACGACGTAGAGCGCGACGAGGCCCAGGCCGATGAGGCCGGCGATGAGGCCGACCTGCAGCTGCTGGGAGCCGAGCGTCGCGGAGATCGTGTCGGAGGAGACGACCTCGAAGCTGATCGGCAGCGCGCCGAACTTCAGCTGGTCGGCGAGGGTCTGCGCCGTCTCCTGCGTGATGCCGGTGCCGGAGATGCTCGGCCGGCCGTTCGTGATGACGCCGTCCATCGTCGGCGCGGAGATCACCTGTCCGTCGAGGACGAACGCGAACATGTTGTACGGCTCGGTCTGCCCGTAGAGCTCCTGGCTCACGGTCGAGAACAGCTCGGTCCCCTCGTCGTCGAACCGCAGCTGCACGGCCCACTGGCCGTTCTGCTGGTCGACGACGGCCTGAGCGTCCGTGATGGCCGAGCCGTCGATCTCGAGCGGGCCGAGGAGGTATTTCGCCGTACCGCCCTCGTCGCACGCGATGAGCGGCTGGTCGTTCGCGACCGACGACTGGTCGGCCGGGTCGGCGCAGTCGTACGCGAGGAACTCGGCCTCGAGCGCGGGCGTGATCCAGTTGGGGTCGTTGCCCGCCGTCGGCTCGATCGTCGGCGTCGCCTCGAGCGAGGGGTCGGGCGTCGGATACGGCGTCGGCTCGCCGTCCTCCCCCACGAACGTCGTGGCGGCCTGCGTCGCGTACAGCACCTTGCGGAGCTGCATCTGCGCGCTCGCCTCGATCCGCTCGCGCGTCGCCTCGTCGGCCTCGCCGGGGATCTGCACGACGATGTTGCTCGCGCCCTGCGTCGTGACCTCCGCCTCGGACACGCCCGACGCGTCGACGCGCTCGCGGATGATCGTGACCGCCTGGCTCATCTGCTCGGACGAGGGGGATGCGCCGTCGGTCTGGGCCTCGAGCACGATCTGCGTGCCGCCCTGCAGGTCGAGCGCGAGCTCGGGCACCCAGGAGCTGCCCTTGAAGGCGTACACGCCGAGCGCGTTGATTCCGAAGAGGACGGCCGCGATCGCGAGGAGCCCGATGAGAGCGCGCAGGGCCCTGCGCACAGGAGAGAGTGTCGCCACGAAACGTCAGCTTTCCGGTCGGCCCGAGGGCCCGTGATCAGGAGATGTCAGGCCTTGGGCTTGTCTTCGCGGGGAAGGTCGTCGGCAGCGGCGCCGTCGAGGTCGTGCGCGCCCTGCGGGGGACGGGCCTCGTCGGTCGTCGTCTCGACGTCGGCGCCGCTGAGGTTCTCGAGGCTCTCGGCCGCGTCGGCCGTGTCCTCCTCCTCGACGACGGCCTCCGTCTCGGGCGCCAGGTCGATGGCCTGCGCGTGCACCTCGACGACCACGTCGGGGGCGATCTCGATCTGCGCGGGCTGGGTGAGGTCGTCGGCGTCGAACTCGACGATGGTGCCGAACAGGCCGCTGCGCGTCATGACGCGCGCGCCCGGCACGAGGCGGAGCTGGCGCTGCTCCTGCTCCTCCTTCAGCTTCTTCGTCCGCCGCCGGGAGCTGACGAACATGAAGACCAGGAGTGCGGCCAGGACGACGAGGAGCAGATAGTCCATAGAGGAGGCGCCTTTCAGACGAGCACGAGCCGTCATCGGCCCTGGGGGGACGACGCCGGAGAGCCCGGCGCGAAGTCTTCAGTGATTATAGGTCATCGAGCTTCAGCGCGGTCTGCCCCTGCCCGGTGTGCGCGACGCCGAGATGCTCGTAGGCCTCCGGCATCGCGACGCGGCCGCGCGGTGTGCGCCCCATGAAGCCGATGCGCACGAGATACGGCTCGACGACGCTCTCGACCGTGTCGGCCTCCTCGCCGACCGACACCGAGAGCGTCCCCAGCCCCACGGGCCCGCCGCGGAAACGACGCACGAGGGCGTCCAGGACCGCGCGGTCGAGGCGGTCGAGGCCGATCGCGTCGACGTCGTACAGCTCCAGCGCCGCGTGCACGTCGTCGATCGTCGCGGCCGCCCCTCCGGCGTTCACGAGCGCGTAGTCGCGCACACGGCGCAGCAGCCGGTTGGCGATCCGCGGCGTCCCGCGCGATCGCCGGGCGATCTCCGCGCGCTGCGGACCGGCGAGGTCCATGCCGATGACCCGCGCGGATCGGGCGATGACGCGTTCGAGCTCCTCCGGCTCGTAGTACTCCAGATGGGCCGTGAACCCGAAGCGGTCGCGAAGGGGGTTGGGGAGCAGCCCGGACCGCGTCGTCGCTCCGACGAGCGTGAACGGCGCGAGGTCGAGGGGGATGCTCGTCGCGCCGGCGCCCTTGCCGACCATGATGTCGATGCGGAAGTCCTCCATCGCGAGGTAGAGCATCTCCTCCGCCGTGCGCGCCATCCGGTGGATCTCGTCGATGAAGAGGACCTCGCCCGGCGTGAGGCTCGACAGCAGCGCGGCGAGGTCGCCCGCGTGCTGGATGGCCGGACCGCTCGACATCCGCAGGGGCCTGTCGCTCTCGTGGGCGACGATCATCGCGAGGGTCGTCTTGCCCAGGCCCGGCGGGCCGGCCAGCAGGATGTGGTCGGCCGGCCGGGCCTGGATGCGTGCGGCGTCCAGGAGCAGCTGCAGCTGGCCGCGGACCTTCTGCTGGCCGACGAACTCCCCCAGGCTCGCCGGGCGCAGCGCGCCCTCGATCGCGAGCTCGGTCTCGTCGACCGGCTCGGGCGAGGCGATGTCGCGCTCAGCCACGGGCCGCCCCCGCCTGGGCGGGGCCGAGCGCGGCGAGAGTGAGGCGCAGCAGCGCCTGCACCGACGCACGGTCGGCGTCCGATGCGGCCTCGGCCGCCTGCGCGACCGCGTCCGACGCGACCCGCTCCGGCCATCCGAGCCCCGTCACCGCATCCACGACCTGACCCGCCACGTCGTGAGACGCGGCGGGCGGACGCGCGGCGGAGGGAGACGACGCCACGAGCTTCCCCTGCAGCTGCAGCGCGATGAGCTTCGCGGTCTTCGGGCCGATGCCCGAGACCTTGCGGAAGGGCCTGTCGTCCTCGCCCGCGACCGCCTCGGCGATCTGGTCGATCGTGAGGCTCGACAGGACCCCGAGAGCCGACTTCGGGCCCACGCCGGTCACGCCGAGGAGGAGGCCGAAGACCTCGAGCTCCTCGCGCTCGGCGAACCCGAAGAGCGCCAGCAGGTCCTCGCGCACGACGAGGTGGGTGTGCAGCCGCAGCTCCTGCCCCGTCCGCGCCGTGCGCGCGACGTCAACGGGGACGGAGACGGAGAGGCCGACTCCGCCGACCTCGACGACGACGCCGTCGGCTCCGGAGGCCAGAACGGTACCGCGCAACGACGAGATCATAGGGGGAGTCTACGGGGCGAGTCGTACGTATGTTCGAGCGACACGCTCATCGGGCGACGGCCCCGCGGCTGCCGGCGCGCTTCTCCGCCTCGGCCCACGCCCGCTGCGCGGGCGTCAGGGCCTCTCCCCGGGCGGGGACGGACGGAGCGCCGCGCCACGCATGGCACAGCGCGAGCGCGAGGGCGTCGGCCGCGTCGGCGGGCTTCGGCAGCTCGTCGAGACGCAGCACGCGGGCGACCATGGTCTGCACCTGCAGCTTCTCCGCCGAGCCGTAGCCCGTGATGGCGGCCTTCACCTCGCTGGGCGTGTGAGTCGCGGTGGGGAGCCCCGCCTCGGCCGCGACGAGCAGCGCGATGCCGGCCGCCTGGGCCGTGCCCATCACCGTCGACCGGTTCTGCTGCGCGAAGACGCGTTCCACGGCGACGACGTCGGGAGCGTGCTCGGCGAGCACGGCCCGGATGCCCCGCGCGATCACGACGAGCCGCTCGGCGACGGGCGCGTCCACGGGCGAGCGCACCACGCCCAGGTGCACGAGCGTCGCCGAGCGGTCCGGACGGACGTCGACGACGCCGACGCCGCAACGGGTGAGGCCGGGGTCGATGCCGAGGACGCGCATGCGTGCCACCCTACCGTCGCGGGAGCTGCGGGCACCGGTGCGACAGACGGGTCGGGTCCCGCGAACGGACGATCGCGGGACCCGACGACGCCTCGCCTACTGCACGCGCTCGAGGATGAGCTCGCGCACGCGGGCGGCGTCGGCCTGCCCCCGCATGGCCTTCATCACGGCGCCGATGATGGCGCCGGCCGCCTGCACCTTGCCGTCCTTGATCTTCGCCAGCACGTCCGGCTGCGCCGCGAGCGCCTCGTCGATCGCCGCGATGAGCGCCCCGTCGTCCGACACGACGGCGAGGCCGCGGGCGTCCACGACCTGCTGCGGTGCGCCCTCGCCGGCGATGACGCCCTCCAGCACCTGGCGGGCGAGCTTGTCGGTGAGCGTGCCGGCGTCGACGAGCCCCTGGAGGGCGGCGACGTCGGCGGGGTCGACGAGGTCGGCCGGCTCCCTGCCCTCTGCGTTCGCGATGCGGGAGATCTCGCCCGTCCACCACTTGCGGGCGGACGCCGGCGACGCGCCTGCGGCGACGGTGGCCTCCACCTCCGCGACCAGACCGCCGTTGGCGACGTCCTGGAACTCGAGCTCGGTGAACCCCCAGTCGGCCCTGAGCCGGCGGCGACGCGTCGCCGGGGGCTCGGGCAGGGCCGCACGCAGCTCCTCGATCAGCTCGGCCGACGGCTCCACCGGAAGGAGGTCGGGCTCGGGGAAGTACCGGTAGTCGTCGGCGTCCGACTTCGGACGGCCCGGCGACGTCGTGCCCGTGTCCTCGTGCCAGTGACGCGTCTCCTGCGTGATCGTCCCGCCGGCGTCGAGGATCGCCGCCTGGCGCTGGATCTCGTGGCGCACGGCGCGCTCCACCGAGCGCATCGAGTTGACGTTCTTCGTCTCGGTGCGCGTGCCGAGCCTCTCCGCCCCGCGCGGGCGCAGCGACACGTTCGCGTCGCAGCGGATGTTGCCGCGCTCCATCCGCGCCTCGGAGATGCCGAGACCCCGGGCGATCTCCCGGATGGTCGCCAGATACGCCTTGGCGAGCTGGGGGGCGCGGTGCTCCGCGCCGAAGATCGGCTTCGTGACGATCTCGACGAGCGGGACGCCCGCCCGGTTGTAGTCGACGAGGGAGTGCTCGGCACCCTGGATGCGGCCGGCGGCGCCGCCCACGTGGGTGAGCTTGCCCGCGTCCTCCTCCATGTGGGCGCGCTCGATCGGGATGCGGAAGATCTCCCCGCCCTCCAGCTCGACCTCCACCTCGCCCTCGAACGCGATGGGCTCGTCGTACTGGCTGATCTGGTAGTTCTTCCCGAGGTCGGGGTAGAAGTAGTTCTTCCGCGCGAACCGGCTCGACGGCGCGATCGAGCAGCCCAGGGCGAGCCCCAGGCTGATCGACGAGCGGATCGCCTCCGCGTTCACGGTCGGCATGGAGCCGGGAAGCCCCAGGTCCACGGGGGCGATGAGCGTGTTGGGCGCCGCATCGTGGAAGGCCTCGTTGGCGGGGTTCCCCGCCTCGGAGAACATCTTCGTCCTCGTGTTGAGCTCGACGTGCACCTCGAGGCCGATCACCGGCTCGAACAGCTCGAGCGCCTCGTCGAAGTCCATCAGCTTGGCCGCGGCCATCAGCGCACCCCTCCCTCGAGGACCGGAGCCCGGTCCAGCAGTCCGCCGCCCCACTCGTCGAGGAGCAGCGCCTCGAGCGCGGCGCCGACGCGGTAGAGCCTGGCGTCCTCCCGAGCCGGAGCGAGGAACTGGACGCCCACGGGAAGCCCGTCGTCGGAGGCGAGACCCGACGGGATGGAGATGCCGGGCACGCCGGCGAGGTTCGCCGGGATCGTCGTGAGGTCGTTGAGGTACATGGACAGCGGATCGTCGATCCGCTCGCCCAGACGGAACGCCGTCGTCGGCGCCGTGGGGGTCGCGATGACGTCGACGCGGGCGAACGCGTTCGCGAAGTCCTGCTGGATGAGCGTGCGGACCTTCTGCGCGCTGCCGTAGTACGCGTCGTAGTAGCCGGCCGACAGCGCATAGGTCCCGAGGATGATGCGCCGTTTGACCTCCGGCCCGAACCCCGCGTCGCGCGTGGCCGACATGACGTCCTCGACCGTGCCGCCGGGCACGTCGACGCGCAGGCCGAAACGGACGGAGTCGAACTTCGCGAGATTGCTCGACGCCTCGGCGGGGAGGATCAGGTAGTACGCGGCGACGGCGTACTCGAAGTGCGGGGCACTGATCTCGACGAGCTCCGCGCCCTGCGCCTCGAGCCTCGCGAGCGAGGCGCGGAACGACTCCGCGACGCCCGGCTGGAAGCCCTCGTCGGGCAGCTCGGTCACGACGCCCACCCGCAGCCCCGCGAGGACGTCGCCGCGCGCGCCCTCTCGGGCCGCCTCGGCGAAGGAGGGCCAGGCATCGGAGAGCGACGTCGAGTCGTGCGGGTCGTGCCCGCCGACGACGTCGTGCAGCAGCCCGGCGTCGAGCACCGTGCGGGTCACCGGGCCGACCTGGTCGAGCGACGACGCCAGGGCGATCGCGCCGTAGCGGCTGACGCCGCCGTAGGTCGGCTTCACGCCCACGGTGCCCGTGACGTGCGCGGGCTGGCGGATGGAGCCGCCCGTGTCGGACCCGAGCGCGAGCGGCGCCTCGAACGCGGCGACGGCCGCGGCCGACCCGCCGCCCGACCCGCCGGGGACCCGGTCGAGATCCCACGGGTTCCGTGTCGGGCCGTACGCCGAGTGCTCGGTGGAGGAGCCCATCGCGAACTCGTCCATGTTCGTCTTGCCGAGCGGCACGAGGCCGGCCTCCCGCGAGCGGGCGACGACGGTCGCGTCATAGGGCGAGCGATACCCCTCGAGGATCCTCGAGCCGGCCGTCGACGGCATGTCCGTCGTGACGAGCACGTCCTTGATCGCGAGCGGGACCCCGGCGAGAGGGCCCAGCCGCTCCCCCGCCGCGCGGCGGCGGTCGATGCCGGCCGCCACGTCGAGCGCGCGGTCGCTGACGTGCAGGAAGGCGTGCACATCGGCGTCGACGGCCGCGATCCGGTCCAGGTGCGCCTGCGTCGCCTCGACGCTCGACACCTCGCCCGAGGCGAGCTTCTCCGCCAGATCCGCCGCGCTGAGCCGGATGATCTCGCCCATCACTGCTCCTCGCCCAGGATCGCGGTCACGCGGAACCGGCCGTCGTCGGCGTCCGGCGCGTTCTGCAGCGTCTGCTCGATGGTGAGCATCTCGCCGACCTCGTCGGCGCGGAAGACGTTCTGCAGCGGGATCGGATGGCTCGTCGCGCTCACGTCGTCGGTGGCGACCTCGCTCACCTTGGCGATGCCGTCGACGATGGCGTCGAGTTCTCCGGTGAGGCGCGTCACCTCCTCGTCGTCCAGCTGGATCCTGGCGAGCACACCGAGATGGCGCACGAGATCGGGGGTGATTTCAGACACCCGTCAAGTCTAGGCGGTGGCTCCCGCCCCCCGAGCGCGCGCCGCATAGGGTGGACGGGTGACGACGCCGTTTGATCCGCCTCGCCCCTGGGTGACCTCGTACGCTCCCGGCGTGCCCGAGGACCTCGCCCCCGTCGAAGGCTCGCTGCTCGATCTCGTCGACGCCTCCGCGAGGGATTTCCCCCACGCGCCGGCGCTGCAGTTCTTCGGACGGGTGACCGACTACGCGACGCTGCGCGCCGACATCGATCGCGCGGCGGCCGGCCTGCTCGCCCGGGGCGTGAGGAAGGGCGACCCCGTCGCCATCGTCCTGCCCAACTGCACGCAGCACATCGTCGCCTTCTACGCCGTGCTGCGCATCGGCGCCGTCGTCGTCGAGCACAACCCGCTGTACACCGCTCGGGAGCTGCGCAAGCAGTTCGAGGACCACGGCGCGAAGCACGCCATCGTGTGGAGCAAGGTCGTCGCCACCGTGCGCGCCTTCCCCGCCGACCTCGCCGTCTCGACCCTCGTGTCGGTCGACGTCACCACCGGCATGCCCCTCGCCATGCAGCTCGCCCTGCGCCTGCCCGTCCCGAAGCTCCGCGAGAGCCGCGCCCAGCTCACGGAGAGGGTGCGCGGGGCGGTCGAGTGGGAGCGCATCGTCCGCCACGAGCCGCTCCCCTCCTCCCATCCGCGCCCCGGAGCCGACGACCTCGCCATCATCCAGTACACGAGCGGCACGACGGGCGATCCGAAGGGCGCCGCCCTCACGCATGGGAACCTCCTCGCCAACGCCGCGCAGGCCCGGGCGTGGACGCCGGAGGTCTCGCGCGGCGAGGGGACGGTGGTCTACGCGGTGCTGCCGATGTTCCACGCGTACGGGCTCACGCTCTGCCTCACCTTCGCGATGTCGCAGGCGGCGCGCCTCGTGCTCTTCCCGAAGTTCGACGCGGACATGGTGCTCGCCGTGACGCGGAGGCTCCCCGCGACGGTGCTGCCCCTCGTGCCGCCGATCGCGGACAGGCTCCTGGCGCGCGCCCGCGAGAAGGGCGTCTCGCTCTCCGGGACGCGCATCGGCGTGTCGGGGGCCATGGCCCTCGACGAGACCCTCGTCGTCCCGTGGGAGCAGGAGACGGGCGGCTACCTCGTCGAGGGCTACGGCCTGTCGGAGTGCTCGCCCGTGCTCATCGTCAATCCCGTGGCCGAGAACCGGAAGGCCGGCACGATCGGCCTGCCGCTGCCGGGCACCGAGGTGCGCGTGGCCGACCCGGACGATCCCGCACACGACGCGGCGCCGGGAGAGCCCGGCGAGCTGCTCGTCCGCGGGCCTCAGGTGTTCGGCGGCTACTACGGCAAGCCGGAGGCGACGGCCGCCGTCTTCCACGAGGACTGGTTCCGCACGGGCGACATCGTCACGATCGACGCGGACGGCTTCGTCACGATCGTCGACCGCATCAAGGAGCTCATCATCACGGGCGGCTTCAACGTGTCGCCGACCGAGGTCGAGATCGCGCTCCGGCAGCATCCCGCCGTCGTCGACGCGGCCGTCGTCGGCCTTCCCAGCGAACGCAGCGGCGAGGAGGTCGTCGCGGCCGTGGTCGTCGACGGCGACCCGGCCTTCGACGAGCAGGAGCTGCGCGCCTTCGCCCGCCGCATCCTCACCCCCTACAAGGTGCCCCGACGCGTCTTCGTCGTCGACGACCTCCCCCGGTCGATGATCGGCAAGGTCCTGCGCCGTCAGGTGAGGGAGAGACTCCTCGCTCGCCTATCTAGTGACCAGTAGGTAAGCTGGGGCTCCCGAACGACGAAGGAGTCCCCGTGGACAAGCTGCTGTACGGGTCGGCCTACTACGACGAGTACATGCCGACGGACAGGATCACGACCGACACGGAGATGATGCGCTCCGCCGGACACAACGTGGTGCGCATCGCCGAGTCGACCTGGAGCACCCTGGAGCCGCAGCCCGGCGTCTTCGACTTCTCCCACGTCGACCGCGCGATCGACGCCATGGAGGCGGCGGGGATATCGGTCATCGTGGGGACGCCCACCTACGCGGTGCCGACGTGGCTCGTCGCCTCCCACCCCGACGTGCTCGCGGAGACGAGGGCCGGCACCCCGCACTACGGCGCGCGGCAGATCATGGACATCGCGCACCCGGCGTACCGCTTCCACGCCGAGCGCGTCATCCGCGAGCTGATGAAGCACACCGCGCAGCGCAAGGGCGTCATCGGATTCCAGATCGACAACGAGACGAAGCACCACGGGACCGTGTCCGCCCCTGTCCAGCGGGCATTCGTCAGGCACCTCCGCGAGGAGTTCGACGACGACCTCGACGCCCTGAACAGGGCCTTCGGGCTCGACTACTGGTCGAACCGCGTCGACGCGTGGGAGGACTTCCCGGACGTCCGCGCCACGATCAACGGCTCGCTGGGCGCCGCCTTCGACCGCTTCCGCCGCGGGCTCGTGGAGGACTTCCTCGCGTGGCAGGCGGGGATCGTGCGCGAGTACGCGCGGGACGACCAGTTCGTGACCCAGAACTTCGACTTCGACTGGGGTCCGGGCTGGTCGTACGGCGTGCAGCCGGCCGTCGATCACTTCTCCGCCGCCCGCACGGTCGACATCGCCGGCGTCGACATCTACCACCCCACGCAGTCGCGGCTGACCGGCGCGGAGATCGCCTTCGGCGGCGACATGATGCGCTCGGTGAAGGACGGGGCGAACTACCTCGTCCTCGAGACGCAGGCGCAGGGGCAGCTCGGATGGCTCCCCTACCCCGGGCAGCTCCGGCTGCAGGCGTACAGCCATCTCGCAAGCGGCGCCGACGGCGTCATGTACTGGCACTGGCACTCGATCCACCATTCCTTCGAGACGTACTGGAAGGGCGTGCTCTCGCACGACCTCGAGCCGAACCCCGTGTACGAGGAGTCGGCGGTCGTGGGCCGGGAGTGGGAGAAGCACTCCGACGCCCTCCTCCACCTGCGCAAGCGCAACCGCGTCGCGATCATGGTGTCGAACGAGGCGCTCACGGCGCTCACCTGGTTCACGCTCGAGACCGGCTTCATCGACGGGGCCTTCGGCTCGTCCCGCGGCTACAACGACGTCGTGCGCTGGCTGTACGACGCGCTCTTCGCCCTGAACGTCGAAGTCGACTTCGTCCACGCCGAGGGCGGCCGGCTCGACGACTACGACCTGATCTTCACGCCCGCGCTCTACAGCGCGCCCGAGAGCACGCTCGAGCGGCTGCGCGAGTACGTCGCGGACGGCGGCCACCTCGTCTCGACGTTCCGGACGGCTGTGGCGAACGAGCACCTCGAGGTCTGGCACGATCGGGCGCCCCACCTCCTCACGGACGTCTTCGGAGCGACGTACAACCAGTTCTCGACCCCCGACGGCGCGGGCGTGACGCACGACGGCTCGACCACTCCCGCCGAGATCGTGCTGGAGCTGCTCACCCCGCTCGACGCCGAGACGCTCGCCTCCTACGACCACCCCGCCTGGGACCGGTATGCGGCCGTCACACGGAACCCCTTCGGGAAGGGCGAGGCGACCTACCTCGGGACGAAGCTGTCGGACGAGGCCACGAGGAGCGTCCTGACCGACGCGCTCCGCCGCGCGGGCGCGTGGTCGTGGCCGCAGGAGCTCGCCGGGACCGTGACGGTGCGCCAGGGGACCAACGGGCGAGGCCGCCCGCTCGTGTACCTGCTCAACTACTCCCCGGACGACGTCGTCGTGGCCGCTCCCCTCGACGGGACGTCCGTGCTCGACGGACGCGCCGTCTCGGCGGGCGACGAGCTCGGCATCCGCCCCTGGGATCTGGTCGTCCTGGAGGGCTGAGGGGCGACGCACGCGAAGGGGGTCGGGCGAGAGGCCCGGCCCCCTCGCGGGAGACCGCGGCTCAGGCCGTCAGCGTGAAGGAGTTCAGCGAGCGCGGCTCCAGGGTCGCGGTGAACGTCGGGAAGCGCCCCGCAGGATCCTCGAAGCGGAAGTCCTCTGCGCGCTCGAGCGCGTTCTGCACGACCACGGCGAGCGATCCGTCGGTGTTCTCGTAGGCCGAGCCCTGCGCGCAGTAGCGCCCCGTGACGTCGAGCCGCACGGCGCCGGGCCGCACGACCGAGGAGTAGTGCTTGAGGACGTAGTACTCCGGATTGCGGGTGAAGGAGCCGCCGTCCGCATCGATCGTGAACAGGGAGTTCTGCGGCCAGCCCCACGTGCTCAGGCCGCCGGGCCTCAGCGCCATGTTCCAGTACGTGTAGCCCGTCGCTCCGTGGTGCAGATAGTGCCGTACGAGGTGGAAGACGTACTCGGCGTCCTCCCACGCGTTCGATCCGAATCCGCACTCCGACTCGGTCTGGATGATCTCGAGCTCGGGCCACGCGTCGCGGGTGCGGGCGATCGCGTGCTGCCCCGCCCACTGATAGCCGATGCCCGCGATGTGCTTCCGGGCGTCGTCGTCGAACAGGATGTGATCCACGAAGCGCGCGTAGTTCGTGAGCTTCTGCCCCGTCGCCGTGAACGCCATGTCCTCGGGTCCGTTGAGCGTCCCGAGGAACACGCGGACGTCGAGGCCCGCCTCCTCCACCGCGGGCCCGAGGTGGTCGCGGATGAAGACGCGCAGCTCTTCGGCGCTCCACACGCACGAGGGGAACTTCTGATCCGCGAACACCTCGTTCTGCACGTGGATCTGGTCGACGCGTATGCCGCGCGCGGCGTACTCCTCCACGAAGCGGACGAAATAGCGTGCGTACGCATCGAGGTTCTCCGCGGTCATCACGATCCGCCCCGAGTTGTACACGGGCGGGTCCTTCATCCACGTGGGAGGGCTCCAGGGAGAGCTGTGGAGCAGCATGTCCGGCTGATACCGCTGCGCCTCACGGATGTACGGGATCACCGCCTCCTCGTCGCGCGCGACGCTGAAGTGCTCGAGCGCGAGGTCGCCCGGCACCTCGTCGTAGCTGTACCAGGACGCCGCGAAGTCGTTGGCGCCGATTGCGGAGCGGTTGACGCAGAGGTTCAGCTCGTCGGGATGGAACAGCTCGCGGAAGACCGTCGCGCGGTCCTCCTCCCGCAGGGCGGAGATCGCGAGGTGGCCGAGCTCGTTGAACGTCCCGCCGAATCCGCGGATCGCCTGACCCCTGCCCCCGGTGAGCGTGAGGCCGCGGTCGTGGGCGGCGCCCGCCGTGACGGCGCCGCCGTCCGTCCATCGCGCGTCGGGGGTGGACTGTTTCCAGGCGAACGTCACGTCTGCGCTCCTTCGTGCCGGGCCGGTCACTTGACGGACTTGATGAAGAGGATGAACACCGATCCGAGCAGCGCCGCGACGATCGACACGACGAAGACGAGGGAGTAGCTCCCCGTCGCCACGACGATCGCCGAGGTGATGAGCGGGCCGATCGTCTGGCCCGCGGTCGTCGAGAGGTTGAGGATGCCCAGATCCTTGCCGAACTCCGCCTCGTTCGGGAGGACGTCGACGTTCAGCGCCTGGTCGACCGACGTGTACACGCCGTAGCCGAAGCCCGCGATCCCCGCGTAGAGGAACATCCCCATGGGCGTCGGCCAGATCCAGGGCATCGCGACGCCGACCGCGAAGAGCACGCTCGCGATCACGACGGGGAGCTTGCGGCGGCCGATGAGGTCGGAGAGCGGGCCCGACACCACGGAGCCGACGAGCGACACCACGAGGAGGATGACCGACATCGTCGCGATCGTGGCGGCGGTCTCCGACGTGGACAGCCCGATGTGGTCCTGCACGATGTAGAGCTGGTAGGCCATGACCATCTGGTAGCTGACCAGCATGAAGAGGCGTCCCGTGAACGCGAAGTAGAAGTCCGGCGCATTGCGAGGCGGACGGAACGAGCGCAGGAGCTCCGTCAGACCGCCCGCGACCGGCGGCAGGTCCGCCGCCGAACGCTCACGGGGCCAGATGATCAGGGCGAGGGCTCCGCCCACGGCCATCAGCACGCCCCCGAGGAGGAAGCCGGGGACCGCGTTCGTGAGGAAGGCCGATCCGACGAGGCTCCCGAGCGGCGCCCCGGCGGCGAGCCCTCCGCCGTAGAAGGCGGACATCGTGCCGCGCAGGCGCGGCGGGACGCGGTCGGCGAGGATCGCGACGGCGGGGGCGAGCATCATGTTGAGCCCCACCATCGTGATGCAGTACACGACCGTGATGAGGGCGGCGCTGCCGATGAAGCCGATGGCCGCGAGCGAGACGCCCGCGATGATCGCGCCGAACAGGATCCAGGGAGCCCGACGACCGAGCCTGCTGCGCGAGCGGTCGGAGAGGTTGCCGAAGACGAGGTTCGAGACGAGGGACACGACGGCGGTGACGGCGCTGATCGTGCCGAGGAGGGACTCGGGCGAGTCGACTCCGATGTCGCGCAGTCGCTGCGGCAGGAGCACCGCGGCGATGATCTGGAGCCCGACGATCCACAGCAGTCCGAGGACGAGGAACCCCGCGCCGAATCGGAGGGATTGTCGGGGGGTGAAGACCAGCCCCGTGTCCGGGGCGATGTCGTCGGGCGCCGGCTGCGGTGCCGCGGTGATGTCGGTCGATGGCATCTTTACCTTCTCGGGTCGTTCTCGTCGTCGTTGACCTGGCGGATGGCTCCGGTGCCAGGCATCTCGTGGATGGTCCCAAGGCGGCGTCGCCTCGGTGCTCGCAGTCTACCTACTACTTACAAGGTAGTAGGTAGGGACATTGGTCCCACCTCCCCGTCCGCCGGGCCGCCGCGGGCGGTGCGGTAGCGTGGGCCGATGGACGATCCGCGCATCCCCGCGCCGCGCAGGCGCGTGCGCATGTCGCGCGAAGACCGTTTCGAGCAGATCCTCGAGGCGTCGACCCGCCTCGTGGCGCGACGCGGCTACTTCGGCCTCTCGCTGCAGGACGTCGCCGACGCCGTCGGCGTCACCCAGCCCGGCCTGCTGCACTACGTGGGCAGCAAGGAGGGACTGCTCCGGCTCATCGTCGAGCAGCGGTACGACAGGCGCTTCGATCCGGAGGACTTCGTCGCCGCGGGCGCGCCCGGGTCGCGAGACCCGGGCGGCCCGTCCTTCCCCGCATACTGCCGCTATCTCGTCGCCAGCAATGCGCGCGAGCCGGAGCTCGTCCGTCTCTACATGGTTCTCGGCGCGGAGGCGAGCTCGCCCGGACATCCCGCTCACGCGTACTTCGACACGCGTCCCGACGCCGTCTGGGAGCTCTACTCCCGCACCCCGTGGCGTCTTCCTCCCGAGGCCGGCCCCTGGACGGGCCTCCGAGGCCTCGTCGAGCATGTCATCGAGGCGATGGACGGCGTCCAGGTGCGCGCCTTCCGGAGCCCCCGCATCGACATGGTCGAGGAATGGGCGCGCTTCGAGAAGCTGCTCTTCCCGTCCCCCGTGTGGGACGGCTACCGGTAGGGCCGCCTCCGGCCCGCCCCGCGCGCGCCGCCGCTCCGCGTCACCGCCGCTCCTCGAGGAGATCCGCCTCGAAGGCGTACGCCTCGGGATCGAAGACGGGATCGCGGTCGTACACGCGTGCCCCGCGCGGCGCGTCCGCCGCAGGCGTCCAGTCCGCGCGTCCGGTCGCGACGAAGGCGACCCAGTCGGCGTGCATCGCGTCGGCGAGCGCCTGCGGCGGCTCGTCGCCGAGCACGCGCGACACGCCGTCGGCCGCGAGCAGATCCCATGCGAACGGCAGGTCGTGGCAGTGCGCGGACAGGCCGTCGACCGGGGAATGGCGGGCGAAGTCGTACAGCCAGGTGATCGATCCGGCACCGGCCGCCGCGCGCGTGCGCGCGACGTGGACGGCGGGTCCGCGGAACATCCGCGCGACGCGCAGCTGGCTGCCCGCGTACTGTTCGCCGACGGTCGCGGTCTCGGCGCGGAATCGATCGACCCCCGCCTCGCCCACCCCGGCCGCGCGAGCCGCCGCGACGACGTCGTCAGCCGACACGTCCTGCGGGAACGCGAACTCGTTGCGCGTGGCGCCGAGCAGCAGGCTCACCTCGGAGCCCGCGCCGGCCGTGATCGCCTCGTCGACCGCCACCACGATCTCGCCATCCGCCACGGGTGCGAACGCGAGCCCGGTCGACAGCGGCTCTCGCACGATGCCGGCCAGCACCGCTGCGGGGGACCCGTCGCCGGTACCGTCGTCGAGGCGGTTGTGCTTGCGCTCGTGGTCGAGCACGGTGTCCTCGTCGACGCTCCGCCACGCCTCCAGGGTCGGGGCGATGCCGAGTGCGCGGGCGAAGCCGCGGCCGACGGCCTCCGCCTCGGGGACGGTCGTGCGTCCCGGGGCACCCGAGTGGGAGATCGCGCCCGCGAACAGGCCCTCCGCCTTCGGCGAGGCGAGGAGGGCCAGCACGCTCCCGCCGCCCGCCGACTGCCCGCCGATCGTGACCCGCGCGGGGTCGCCGCCGAAGGAGCGGATGTTCTCCTGCACCCACTCCAGCGCCGCGATCTGGTCCAGGACGCCGCGGTTGAGCGGAGCCCCCTCGATCCACCCGAACCCGTCGAAGCCGAGACGGTACGACAGCGTCACGACCACGACGCCGTCGCGGGCGAACGCCGAGCCGTCGTACCAGGGACTGGCCGGCGATCCGGCGAAGTAGCCCCCGCCGTGCACCCAGACGAAGACGGGCAGGCCCGCGCGGACGTCCCCCGGCGCCGGGGTGAAGACGTTGACGCTCAGGGTGTCGTCACCCGGGATGGACGGCTCGGGAATCGTCGTGACGGGCCCGAACGGGCGGCGTTGCGGCGTCGGACCGAAACGGTCGCAGATCCGGGTGCCGTCCCAGGGCGCGGGACGCTGCGGCGCGAGGAAGCGGCGCCGGCCGGTGGGTGCGGCGGCGAACGGGATGCCGAGGAAGGCCGCCGTCGCCCCCCTCGACAGGCCGCCGACGCGTCCGGACGCCGTCGCGGCCTCCGGAGGCGCGGCCGTGGGGTCGGCTGTGGAAAACGAATGCTCGGCAGGGGTCATGACGGTACCTCTCAACGCACGGATCTGATGGGGAAGACGAGCAGCGACGACAGCACGACCATGAGCGCCGCGAAGCCGAAGATCGACGCGTAGTTGCCCGCGAACACGGACAGCAGGATCGCGGCCACGACGGGCGTGAGCGCCTGCGGGATGTTCGTCGCCACGTTCAGCACGCCGAGATCCTTGCCCGCGTCACCCTGCGACGGCAGCACGTCGATCATGAGCGCGACGTCGACGGCCGAGTAGGCGCCGTATCCGAGGCCGACGACGAGCGAGTACGCGACCATGGCCGGCACGGTGGGGACGAAGAGGGGGATGGCGATGCCCAGGGCCATCACGACGCTCGCCGTGAACACGAAGACCTTGCGACGACCGAGCTTGTCCGACAGCCGGCCGAAGACCAGCGTGCCGATCACGAGCGTCACCATGGAGCACAGTGCGAGCAGGCCCGCGACGCCGCCCGCCTCCACCGGGTCGAGCGCCAGGTGGTCCGTGAGGATGTAGAACTGATACGCCTGCACGCCCTGGTAGCCGAGCACCATCACGAAGCGGCCCGCGAACGCCCACGCGTAGTCGGGGTGCCTACGAGGACTCACCCAGAACCCCTTGGCGAAGGAGACCCAGCTGAAGCGGCCGACGGGGAGCGACCGGGAGTCGCCGTCGCGGTTGACGAGCACGAACAGGAGAGAGGCCACGACGATGCCCGCGCCGAAGATCCCGTAGGCGAGCCCCAGCCGGCTCAGCAGCTGCCCGGCCACGACGACGCCGACCGTGCCGCCGACGGCGGTTCCGGCGCCGGCGAAGGCGGAGGCCGTCGCACGGCCTCCGCGGTCGACCCGGTCGGCGATGACCGCCGACAGCGGCCCCTGGAAGGCGTTGAGCAGGACCTGCGCCGTGACCCACACGACCGTCACCCAGAGCACGCTGGGGGCGAACTGCAGGACGACCGTGAGCACTCCTCCCCCGGCACCGCCGACGACGAGCCAGGGAGTGCGCCGCCCCCAGCGCGAGCGGGTGCGGTCGGAGAGCGCGCCGACGATCGGCTGGGCGAAGAGCGTGAAGAACGACGACGTCCCCGTGACGATCGCGAGGTTGGTCACCTTGTTCGCCTCGTCGAGCTCCGCCATCTGCTGCGGCAGGAGGATCGCGATCACGGCGGCGTACGTCGCGAAGAGGAACACGTTCGAGAACAGCAGCGACACCACCAGCCGTCGTCGTGCCCCGCCTGCGACGGGGACCGTGCTGGTGAGGGTGGCGGGGTCGATCGCGTCCCCGGCCGCGGGCGACGGACGGGTCCGTGCGTCCTCGTGCTCGCCGCGATCCGATTCGTCCCGGGTCTGTGAAATCGCTCCTCCTTGAGCATCTGGGGCGGCGCCTCGCCGTCGAGCCCCAGGATAATCGCGTCAGGGCTTTTATCTCAAGGGTTGAAGTATTCCAATCACGCCGTCGGTGCGATTCCCTCGACGGAGAGGGAGCCGGGAGCGCGGAGAAGCTCCCGGCGATCGTGGAGCAGAGCGCCGTCCACGCCCGAGTACAGCCCGTGCGCGGCGGACAGGACCCCGGCCTCGGCGTCGTCGGAGGCGGCGCCCCCTGTGGACGGCGGCGACAGCGGCAGGGGGCGCAGCTCCTCGACGAGGTCCGACAGGTACCCGCCGACGACGACGAACCGCGGCTGCAGCACGACGATGCAGTTCACGAGCGCCAGCCGGATCCAGGACAGAGCAGCGTCGAGCGCGACGACCGCCGCGCCGTCGCCCCGCCGGTACCGGCGGGTGAGCTCTGCAAGAGCGCGCGGCAGGCCGTGCTCCAGCCGATAGGCCTCGAGGCCGGCCCGGACGAGCACGACGTCCGGGCCGGCGACGGTGACGAGGCATCCTCGCTTCCCGCAGGCGCAGGGGGCTCCGTCGGGCACGACGACCATGTGCCCCGGCTCGAACGCGACGCCGTCGGAGCCCGAGAGGATCTCCCCCGCCACGATCGCACCGCCTCCGATCCCCGTGTCGGACTTCAGGTAGAGCATGTCGGACACGCCGCCGCGCGCCTGCAGCTCGGCGAACTCGGCGTACGCCGCGGAGTTCGCGTCGTTCACGACGTGGACGCCCAGGGGAAACGTCCGCCCCCGTCGCCGCAGCAGGCCGCCGAGATCGACGTCGGTCCACCCCAGGTCGATCGCGACGGGGATCATCTCCGAGCCGCGGACGACGGGTGCCGGCACGACCACCACGAGCCGCATGGGCAGCACGTCCTCCGCCCGCAGCCCCGTCACGACCCCGTCGATCAGGGCGTCCAGCTGGGCGACGAGAGCCTCCGGGTCCCCGTAGGGGGTCCGCACCGCGTGCGCCTCGCGCCGCAGCGGGCGCCCGGCGAGGTCCACCGCCGAGACGAGCACCTCGTCGACGACGAACTGCACGCCCACGAGCGCGAAGGCCCGCCCGTCGATCTCGAGCCGCTCGCGCGGGCGACCGACGCCCTTTCCGCCGGTCCGGGCGTCGGAGACGGGCACGGACCTGACCAGCCCCGCGGCGATCAGCTCCGAGACGAGCAGCGTGATCGCACCGGAGGTGAGGCCGGTCGCCTCGGCGAGCTCGCTGCGCGCAGCCGCCCCCGCGCGGTCCAGATGCGAGAGCACGAGACCGAGGTTGTGCTCCCGGACGTCGTTGCTCGACAATCCCCCCGACCCCGCGCGAACCATCCGTCGATCATGGCACGAGACGGCGGACGCGTCCCGGCGCGTCACGCTTCCAGGGACTCCGGCCCCTCCGTCACGAGCGCATGGAACTGGGCGGCGTCGAGGATCCGCACCCCCAGCTGCTCCGCCTTCGCGAGCTTCGATCCGGCGCCGGGCCCCGCGGCGACGAAGTCGGTCTTCTTGCTCACGCTCGATGCCGCCTTGCCGCCCGCCCGGATGATCGCCTCCTGCGCTCCCTCCCGCGTGTAGCCCTCCAGCGTCCCCGTCGCGACCACCGTGATGCCCGAGAGCACGCCCCCCTCGGCCGCCGCCGCGCCGGGACCGGGATGTCCGGGGGTGTGGAAGCGCACTCCCGCCGCGGTCCACTGCTCGACGATGTCGCGGTGCCAGTCGACCTCGAACCAGTCCAGGACCGCATCCGCGATGATGCCGCCCACGCCGTCCACGGCGGCGAGCTCCTCGCGCGTGGCCGAGCGGATCGCCTCGAGCGACCCGAACCACCCGGCGAGGGCCCGAGCGGCGACGGGGCCGACATGCCGGATGTTGAGCGCGACGAGCAGACGCCACAGCTCCTTCGTCTTCGCCTTCTCGAGCTCCTCCAGCAGCTTCTCCGCCTGCGCCGACGGATGCAGGACGAGGTGGTCCTTGCGGACGCCAGCCGCCCGCCGCTCGGACGGCGTCGCGTTCTCCCACCCCGGCGGGTAGGCGAGCTCGCGGCGCTGGAACGGGGACCGTCGCACGAACTCCCCCGTCGTCTCGTCGACGCGCCTCTCCCCCGTCTCCGCGTCGCGGACGACGACCTCGATCGGCACGAGCTCGTCGATCGTGAGATCGAACAGGCCGGCCTCCGTGTGCAGGGGCGGGTCGGCGGGCACCTCCGGCTGCGTCAGGGCGGCGGCGGTCACCTCGCCGAGCGCCTCGATGTCGAGGGCTCCCCGCGAGCCGATGTGCTCCACGCGCCCCCTCACCTGCGCGGGGCAGTCCTTCGCGTTCGGGCAGCGCAGATCGATGTCGCCCTCCTTCATGGGGCGCAACGGCGTGCCGCACTCCGGGCAGGCGTCCGGCATCGCGAAGGCCCGCTCCGTGCCGTCGCGCAGGTCGACCACGGGCCCGAGCACCTCCGGGATCACGTCTCCGGCCTTGCGCAGCACCACGGTGTCGCCGATGAGCACCCCCTTGGCCTTCACCACGTCCTGGTTGTGGAGCGTCGCCTGGCGGACGACGCTGCCGGCCACGAGCACGGGCGCCATGATGGCGTACGGCGTCGCACGCCCGGTCCGCCCCACCGAGACGACGATGTCCACGAGCGTCGTGTTGACCTGCTCGGGCGGGTACTTGTACGCGATCGCCCAGCGCGGCGCGCGGCTGGTCGCGCCCAGCTCGTCGTGCAGTGCGAGCTCGTCGACCTTGATGACGATGCCGTCGATCTCGTGCTCGACGGAGTGACGGTTCTCGCCGTAGTCCTCCACGAAGGACAGGGCGCCGTCCGCGTCGTCGAAGGTCCGCAGATACGGGCTCGTCGGCAGGCCCCACTCCGCCAGGAGCCCGTAGATCTCGCTCTGCGCGGAGACGGGAGGATCGGGCCACGCGCCGACCCCGTGCACGTAGAGGCGCAGCGCGTCGAGCCTCGCGAGCCCGGCCTCGAGCTCGAGGCCGTTCTTCTTCTCGAGCTGCTGACGGAGCCCGCCGCTCGCGGCGTTGCGCGGGTTCGCGAAGGCCGGGAAGCGACGGTCGGCGCTCTTGCGCACCCGCTCCTCGTCGAAGCCCGGCTTCGCCGCGGCGTCCGCGACGATCCTCTCCCGCAGCCGGGACTGCAGCGCGTTGAGCGCCTCGAACGCGGCGACCGGGATGAAGACCTCGCCGCGGACCTCGAACAGGGCGGGATGCCCCGTGCCGCTGAGACGCTCCGGGATGCCGGCGACCTGCAGCGCGTTGACCGTGACGTCCTCGCCGACGCGGCCGTCGCCGCGCGTCGCGGCCGAGGTGAGCACGCCGTCCTCGTAGCGCAGGGCGATGGCGAGACCGTCGATCTTGAGCTCCGTGAGCCAGCGGACGGGACGTCCGGCCGAGGCCTCCGTCTTCGCGCACCACTCGGAGAGCTCTTCGAGGGAGAACACGTTGTCGAGGCTGAGCATGCGCTCGGCGTGCGCGACGGGCGCGAGCATCGTCGCCGCCGCGGCCCCGACCGTGAGAGTCGGCGAGTCCTGTCCCTGCAGCTCCGGGTGACGCCGTTCGATCGCCTCGAGCCGCTGCAGCCAGCCGTCGTAGGTGGCGTCGTCGACGAGCACCGCGTCCTCGCCGTAGTAGGCGTCGCGCGCGCTCAGGATCCGCTCCGTCAGCGCGGAGGCCTCGGTGCGCGCCTCGTCGAGCGTCAGGTCGGGAAGATCCGGTTCGCGGTCTGTCACGCCCTCAGTCTAGAAACCGCGGCCGACATTCCCGGGCGCGTCAGAGCGCTGTGCCCTCGTGCGCCGCGGACGGGACGTGCGTGAGGGAGCCGCGGCCCGGGTCAGACGGAGACGGGCACGGCGCTCGCGGTGCGGTCGATCGTGCACTGGCCGATCACGCGCGTGCCGTCGTAGATGACGGCCGTCTGCCCCGGCGCGACGCCGTCGAGCGGCTCGTCGGGCGTCACGACGAGGTCGCCGCCGCGCACCACGGCGGTCGCGGGAACCGGGTCGGCGTGCGCGCGGATCTGCACGTCGCATGCGAACGGCTCCTCGGGCGACGCCGGCGCGGCGCCGGCCCATGTGAACCGCGCCCCCGCGACCTCGGCGACGGCGAGCGCCTCCTTGGGGCCCACGACGACGGTGTTCGTGACGGGCCGGACCTCCAGCACGAACCTCGGCTTCCCGTCGGCGGCGGGGACGCCGAGCCGCAGTCCGCGGCGCTGTCCGACCGTGAAGGCGTGTGCGCCGTCGTGAGAGCCCACGACGGCGCCCGACCGGTCGACGACGTCTCCCGCGGCGGCGCCCACCTTCTCGGCCAGATAGCCGCGCGTGTCGCCGTCGGGGATGAAGCAGATGTCGTAGCTGTCCGGCTTGGACGCGACCGTGAAGCCGCGCGCCTCCGCCTCCGCCCGCACGAGGGACTTGGACGGCGTCTCGCCGAGCGGGAAGTACGTGTGCGCGAGCTGCTCGGCCGTCAGGACGCCGAGCACGTACGACTGGTCCTTCGCCTCCTCGCTCGAGCGGTGGAGCTCCCTCCCGCGGGGTCCCTCCCGCAGGAGCGCGTAGTGCCCGGTGCAGACGGCGTCGAAGCCCAGCTCGATCGCGCGGTCGAGCAGCGCGGCGAACTTGATCCTCTCGTTGCACCGCATGCACGGGTTGGGGGTGCGACCGGCCCGGTACTCGTTCAGGAAGTCGTCGATGACGTCGTCGCGGAACCGCTCGGAGAAGTCCCACACGTAGAACGGGATCCCGAGCCGGTCGGCGACCCGCCGGGCGTCCATCGCGTCCTCGATCGTGCAGCAGCCGCGGCTGCCCGTGCGCAGCGTGCCGCCCGCGCGCGAGAGCGCGAGATGCACGCCGACGACGTCGTGGCCCGCCTCGACGGCGCGCGCCGCCGCCACCGCGGAGTCGACCCCGCCGCTCATCGCCGCCAGAACACGCATGTGGTCAGTCTACGAGCGCTCGTGCGATCGGGCGCCGGGCGACGCGTCGCCGCCGGGCCGGGCGACCTGGCGATAGGCCGCGGGAAGCACGTCGAGGAGCGCGGCGACGTCCGCCTCGGAGGACGTGCGGCCGAGCGTGATGCGCAGCACCTGACGAGCGGCCCGCTCGTCGTATCCCATCGCCATCACGACGTGGGAGGGCTCGGAGACCCCGGCCTGGCAGGCGGAGCCGGTCGAGACCGAGATCCCCGCGACGTCGAGGAGGAAGAGCAGCGACTCGCCCTCGGCGCCCGGCAGGAGGAGATGGACGTTGCCCGCCAGGCGGTCCTCCGGATGCCCCAGCAGGACGGCCTCGGGGACACGCGCCCGGATCCCGTCCACGATCCGCTGCCGCAGCTCGCCCAGCCGAGCCGACTCGGCGTCCCGCTCCCGCTCCGCCTGCTCGGCCGCGACGGAGAGCGCGGCGGCTCCGGCGATGTCCTGGGTGCCCGCGCGCAGCGACCGCTGCTGCCCGCCGCCGTGGAGCAGCGGAGTCATCCGCGCGTCGCGCGAGACAACGAGGGCGCCGGTGCCGACGGGCGCGCCCACCTTGTGCCCGGACACGCTGAGCGCGACGAGACCCGTCGCCCCCGCCGCGTCGCCGCGCCAGCCGCGGAAGCGGACAGGGAGTTGGCCGAACGCCGAGACGGCGTCGAGGTGCAGCGGCACGCCCGCCGCGGCCGCGGCCGCGGCGAGGCCCGCGACGTCCTGCACGGTGCCGGCCTCGTTGCTCGCCACGAGCGCCGTCGCCAGCGCGACGCCCGGACCCGCCACGGCCGAGGCGAAGCCGTCCGGCGGGATGCGCGCGAAGGGGTCGAGGCGCACCGGCCGGATGCGTGCCGCGTCACGCTCCTGGAGCCACTGGACGGCCTCGAGCGTCGCATGATGCTCCCCGTCCGGCAGGACGACCACGTCCGACGACGGCTCGCGCCCCCACCACAGTCCCTTGAGGGCGAGGTTGATCGACTCCGTTCCGCCCGACGTGAAGACGACCTCGACGGGCTGACAGCCGATGACGGCGGCAAACCGCTCCCTCGCGTCCTCCAGGAGGCGCCTGGCCTGCTGCCCCGCGCCGTGCACGGACGACGCATTGCCCACCACCTCGCTCGCCGCCAGCCAGGCGTCGCGCGCCTCCGGGCGCAGCGGCGTCGTCGCGGCGTGGTCGAGGTAGACGGCCACGGGTCAGAACAGCAGGGAGGTCAGACGGCCCCTCGCGCGGACGACGCGCGCGTCGGTCACGCCGACGACGCCGAAGAGCTCCACGAGACGCTCCTGCACCGGTCCGCGGGCATCGGACGGCAGGCGCTGGAAGAGGTCGAGAAGGCGGTCGAACGCGTCGTCCACGTGTCCTCCGACGACGTCGAGGTCGGCCACCACGAGCTGCGCCGCGACGTCCGCGGGCGCGTCGGCGGCCGTCGCCCGCGCGGCGGCGAGGTCGACGCCCTGCACGCGGTCCAGCAGCCGCACCTGCGCGAGCCCGGCCTGGGCCTCCTCGTCGCGCGGGTTCTCCTTGAGCGCCTTCTCGTACGCGACGATCGCCCGGGCGTAGTCGCCGGACTCGATCGCGTCGAACGCCTCCTGGTGCAGCGGCGGCAGCGGCGGCTCCTCCGGCGCGTCGGCCGGCTCGTCCTCGCCCTCGACGGGGACGCGCCCCGTCACGCCGTTCTGGGCGGCCAGCTCGAGCAGCTGCGCGAAGACCTGGCGCACCTGCTCCTCGGGCACGGCTCCCGTGAACAGCGGGACGGGCTGGCCCGCCACGAGCGCGACGACCATCGGGATCGACTGCGCGCGGAACGCCTGTGACAGCTGCGGGTTGGCGTCGACGTCGACCTTCGCGAGGACGAGACGGCCGCCGAGCTCGACGACCACCTTCTCGAGGATCGGGCTCAGCTGCTTGCACGGACCGCACCACTCTGCCCAGAGGTCCACGACCACGGGCACCTGCTTCGAGAGCTCCAGCACCTGGCCGAAGCTCGCGTCCGTCACGTCGAACACGAGGCTCGGCGCTCCCGAGACGGGGGCGTCCCCGTCGGATGCGGGCGCCGGGGCGGCGGGCCGGTTCTTCAGCGCTGACAGGTCGACGGCGCCGCGCAGCACGGCACCGGGGGCGACGTCACTCATGGATCACCTTCCGGGAAGACGGGACGTTGGGGGATGTGGTCGAGCCTATTCGCCTTCCGGCTCCGCGTCGCCGGCGTCCTCCGGCTCCGGGAGCAGCTCGGCGGCCTGGATGGCCGACGAGTAGCCGAGCAGACGGATCTTCTCGGCCGACCCCTGCGCGGGGACGAAGAAGAAGAGCTGGTCGGTGTACGTGGTCTGCACGCCGGTGGCCGACTCCGTCTCGCCCGTGAGGAACGCGAGGTCGGCGCTGTCGCCGAACCTGATGACCGCGTCCTCGTCCGTCGGGCGGACGGTGACGGTCTCCTCGATGCCGACGGCGATGATCGCCCCGCTGTCGAGCGTGGCGAGCGCGACGGGCGCGGTGTCGCCGGGGCCCTGAGCGTACTCGATCGTTCCGGTCTCCGCGCCGGTCTCGTTGAACGCGTCGATCGTCGCCTGCCGGTTCTCGGCCACGGCGGACAGGAAGCCGTCGTTGGACGTGTCGAAGAGGTCGGCGTACTCGCTCGCGTCGCCGTTGCCCATCAGGTCGGCGTAGGCGGCCGGCACGTCGTCCGGGGCGAGCGCGAGGAACGGCGAGTCGGGCGCGACGAGAGCGGCGCCGAGCCAGACCGGCGCGAGCTGCGGCGTCTCGGCCGCGGCCTCCAGGCTCGCGAGGTAGCTCACGCGGTACGCCGACCACGGGTCGTCCTGCGTCATGGCCATGACCGTGGGGGCGACCGTCGAGTCCTCCTCGTCGGCGACGATGAGCAGGGCCGTGCGCGGCCATCCCTCCACGGCCTGCGGCAGCACGATCGTGGCCGGGGCGGAGGGGATGGCGGCGGGGGCCGGGTACTCGATCTCCGCGCGCAGCTGGTAGTTCACCTCGCGCGTCCGGAGCGCCAGCCCCGTCAGGCGCTGGGCCGCGAGGTCCGCGTCGAGAGCCTCGTCGGCGGCCCCGACGGTCTCCGAGATCTCGGCGATGATGCGGTCGGCCTGAGCCTCGGTGAGCGAGGAGGGCTTCTGATCGGGCGCGGCGGTGGCCGTCGGCGTCGGCGTGGGCGTCTCGGTCTGCTGGGCGCCGAGCTCGGGCCACGAATCGGCCGTGCAGCCGGCGAGCAGCCCGGCGGACAGCACGACGGCGGGCACGGCGACGAGCGCGCGTCTCCCTCTGCTGCGACGCGAGGCGGAGATGACGCCCTTCTCCGAGGCGTCCTCGGCGGGGTCGTCGCCCGCGGGATCGGCCGGGGGGAGCGCCGGCCCCTTGCGCAGCGGACCGCGCCTGCGGCGCGTGTGCCGGACGGCGAGGATGTACAGCACGATGCCCGCGGCGAGGAAGACGCCGCCGAGCACCATGAGCGGCCCGAACCAGGGCGTCTTCTGGTCGAGCGGCCACACGAGCGAGATGTCGGACGGCGCGGGAGCCGATCCGTCGACGGCCACGAGCATGCTCATCCCCTCGGGCAGCTGCTCCTGGCGCACGAGCTCGTCCTCGGCCGTCTGCTCCTCGATCCACAGATCCGATCCGGCCGGGTCGCGGCCGTCCGTGCCGTCCGTGGCCTCGGCGGTGGGCTCCACCACCGTGGTGTCGAGCGCGCCGTCCTCTCCGGCGCTCACCCTGTTGTACGACTGGTCCGAGAGCCACGCCTCGACGTCGGCCGTCCGGCCGTACGCCGTGTACAGCGCGCCGTCTCCCGCGATCCGCAGCGTCTGGGTCCCCGGATGCAGCGACAACGCGTCGGCGTCGATCACCGTGTACGGCAGGTCCTCGTCGACGGCGACCGTCTCCTGTTCGGAGTCCGGCCCCAGGAAGACGGTGCGCTGAGCGAGACCGGCCCCGAAAGACGCCGCCGCCAGCACAAAGGCCAGTACTGCCCACACGAAACGCACGAATTGACTCCTCGCCGACCCGCGGGAGGACAGCGGGTCTCGACATCCGACTGCTCAGAGTACCGAACCGAACTGAAAGGCGGCCAGGAGCAGGTCGCTCACGGCCGGGGCCGCGCACGCCCCCTATCCTGTGGCGAGAGGGCACGCGCCGCACGGCGGCCCGGCAGGCGAAGGACGCAGATGAAGATTCACAACCCGTTCCGGCTCGCTCTCGTGGCGACGCTGGGCGTCGGACTGGGCATCCTGATCCTGGAGGGGCTGCAGTCGATCTCGACGATCCTCCTCTACGTGGGCACGGCCCTGTTCATCTCCCTCGGCCTCGATCCCGTGGTGTCGTGGCTCGAGCGTCGTCGCCTCCCCCGCTGGCTCGCCGTGACCGTGGCCATCCTCGCCGTGCTGAGCCTCTTCGCGGGCATCGTGCTGATCATCCTCCCCGTCCTCGTGGACCAGATCAGCGAGCTGGTCCGCCAGATCACCGTGCTCGTCAACGGCGGCACGTTCTTCGACGACCTGCGGGAGTGGTCGCTGGCGACGTTCCCCACCCTCGAGATCGACGCCGTCCTCGACTTCGCGAACGATTGGGTCTCGTCCAACTTCGACACGATCGGCCAGGGCGTCCTCGGCAGCGCGTTCGGCGTCGTCCAGGGCCTCTTCGGCGCGTTCATCGTCCTCATCCTCACGATCTACCTCACGGCGTCCACGCCCACCCTCAAGTCGGCGCTCTACCGCATGGTGCCGGCGTCGAAGCGCGAGCGCTTCACGCACATCGCCGAGCAGATCTCGGAGTCCGTGGGCCACTACGTCATGGGGCAGGTCACCCTCGCCGCGATCAACGGCGTGCTGAGCGCCGTGTTCCTCACGATCATCGACGCCCCCTTCCCCGCCGTGCTCGCGGTCGTGGCCTTCCTCGGCTCGATGATCCCGCTCGTGGGCACCGTCTCGGGCTCCACGATCATCGCGCTCGTGTGCCTCATCCCGGGCCTCGGCTCCCCCACCACGGCGATCATCGCCGCGATCTACTACCTCGTGTACATGCAGATCGAGGCGTACGTGCTGTCGCCGCGCATCATGAGCCGCGCCGTGTCGATCCCGGGAGGGGTCGTCGTCGTGGCGGCCCTCGCCGGGGGCGCGCTGCTGGGGCTCCTGGGGGCGCTCATCGCGATCCCGGTCGCCGCGAGCATCCTCATCATCTACCGGCAGGTGCTCATCCCGCGCATGAACGCGCGGTGATCAGGAGTCCGCGTCGGGCCATCGCGTCGGCAGCGGCGTCGCAGCGGGGTTGACGATCCCGACGATCTCGTCCAGCACGCGCGAGGTCTGCTTCTCCCCCACCCAGAGGTGCTTGCCGTCCTCGACGTCGATCTGACGCAGATGCGGGATGAGCGAGAACCGCTCCGCGGCCTCGGCGGGACGCAGGTAGTCGTCGAACTCCGGGACGAGCGCGACGAGCGGACGGGGATCGCCGGCCCACGCCCGCAGATCGTCGTCCGTCGCCCTTCGCAACGGCGGCGAGAGCAGGATGGCGCCGTCGACGGGGAAGCGCCGGCCGTGCTTCAGGACGAGCTCGGTCCCGAACGACCATCCGAGGAGCCACGGATGTGGAAGGGAGCGCTCCTCGACGAGGGCCATCGCGGCGGCGACGTCGGCGGCCTCGGCCACGCCGTCGCCGAAGACGCCCTCGCTCGTCCCGCGCGGGGAGGACGTGCCGCGCGTGTTGAAGCGCAGCACGGCGAGATCGGCGAGAGCGGGCAGTCGCGCCGCCGCCTTGCGGATGATGTGGGAGTCCATGAACCCTCCCGCCGTCGGCAGCGGGTGCAGGGTCACGAGCGTCGCGACGGGTTCGTGCTCGAGCGGCAGCGCGAGCTCGCCGACGAGCGTCAGGCCGTCCTCCGTCCGCAGCTCGATGTCCTCACGGCGTGCCGGCAGTTCGACGGCTCCACGGATCTCCGGCACGGGCGGCCTCCTCAGGCGAGATTCCAGCAGTGGGCGTGCCAATGACGGCGTGCGGCGAGGTCGGCCTGCGGACCGAGCACCCCGTCCTCGCGCCAGACGACGACGTGCGCCGCGCCGGCCTCGATCGGAGCGCCGCATCCGGGGCACGTGTAGGTCTTCTCCGAGCGCCCGGCGGCCATCGGCTGGACAGACCAATCGCGGCCGCGCCTGACCTCGATGCGCCGCCATCCGGAGATGAGGCGGTCGAGAGACGCGTCACCGGGGTCGTCGCGCCGCCGTCGGTTCGACCGCGGCACGGCTCAATACCAGCCGACCGACTCGGAATGCCCCCACGCGCCGCACGGCGTGGCATAGCGGCCCGCGATGTAGTCGAGCCCCCACGCGATCTGGGTCGCCGGGTTCGTCTGCCAGTCCGCGCCGTGGCTCGCCATCTTGCTTCCCGGCAGCGACTGGGGGATACCGTACGCGCCGCTCGAGGCGTTGTAGGCGTTGACGTTCCAGCCCGACTCGCGGTTCCACAGCGCCACGAGGCAGGAGAACTCGCTCTCGCCCCAGCCTCGAGCGGCGACCATCTCGTACGCCACCGCCTGCGCGGTGCCGGGGTCGGGCGCCACGAACTGAGGCGTCCAGGTCTCGGTCTCCGTCTCGGTGCCTTCCTCCGGCACCTCCGCCGGCGCCGGGGTGGGCGTGGGGGTCGGCGTCGGCTTCACGTACGCCTCGTACGAGCCGAACTCGAGGGTCCCGGCGTGCGCGAGGTCGGCGGCCGCGATGTACACCTGCGCCTCGTCGGCGGCGCTGGCGAAGGACGACACCGCCTGGTCCTGCTCCGCCTGCGCGACCGAGGCGCCCGTCGTCACGAGCGTTCCGCCCAGCAGGCCGAACGCCGCGAGGCCGGCGAACAGCGACATGACACGCCGACGACGCGTCGGCCTCGGCGCTGTCGCCTGCGTGAGCGCGGCGTGCTGGGCGGCGATGGCGCGCGCCTCGCGGCGCGTGAGGGCTCGGGTCTCGTCGGGTCCGGAAGTCACAGTGGGATCAGCCTAGCGTGTGTTATGCGAATGTGACATCTTCGGCGCACCGCGCCCTCAGCGCACGGCCAGCAGCACGTCGACCGCGGCGTCGAGCACGGCGTCGACCTGCTCCTCGCGGTAGCCGTTCCGCGTCATCCGGAAGGCGCTCTGTCGGATCTGCTCGACCGACAGCGCCTCGCCCCTCGCGAGGAAGCCGACCAGCCGGTCGGCGACGATTTCGACCTCCACGCGGGCGTATCCGAAGCGGAGGAACCCGACGCGATCGAAGCGCTGCCCCTCCGGCCGGGTGAGCCGGTCGAGCAGGGTCTGGGCGTCGGCGCGCGCGCGGGAGACCCAGGCCTCCGGCCCGGTCGCCGCGATGGCCTGCTCACGCTCGCGCGCCGCGAAGGCGTCCTCCACGCGCGCGAGCGCGGCGTCGACCGCATCGATGCGGTATCCGCCGCGCGTCAACGCGAACGACGCCGCACGCACGCGGTCCGCGTCGAACGACGCGCCCTCGTCCTGCTGCTCGAAGGCGGAGCGCGCCTCCGCGAGGAGACGGTCGACCGCCTCGCGCTCGTAGCCCTTCTCGCGACCTGTCGCGAGCGGGAACGGAAGGGGGGTCGTCCGGGTGTCTGTCACGGTACCGCCAGAGGTGAGAGGAGGAAGTACAGGGCGAGGGCGGCGACCGCGGACGGCAGCATGCTGTCCAGGCGGTCGAGCACCCCGCCGTGGCCGGGAAGCGCCGACGACATGTCCTTGATGCCGAGGTCGCGTTTGATCATCGACTCGCCGAGGTCGCCCACCGTCGCCGTGAGGAGGATGACCGCGCCGAAGATCAGGCCCGACCACCACGGCAGGCCGAGCATGAACTGCGCGAGCAGGGCACCGGCGGCGAGGGCGGCGGCCGCCGCTCCCGCGAAGCCCTCCCAGGTCTTCTTGGGACTGATCCTCGGGGCCATCGGGTGCCTCCCGAAGGCGAGACCCGACGCGTAGGCGGCCGTGTCGGACACCACGACGACGATGAGGAAGGCGAGGATCCACCACTGGCCGCCGTCCTGGCGCAGCAGCACGAGGGCGAGGCTCGCGAGGAAGGGCACGTAGAGCGGGACGAAGGCGCCGACGACGGCGTCCGCGAACACCTCGCGGTGCGCGCGCGCGTCCTGCGCCGCCATCTGCGCGAGAAGCCGCCAGACGACGATGAGGGCGATCGAGGCGAAGACGGCCACCCAGTGCAACGCCAGATCGGCGACGTAGCCGGCCGAGAGGATGAGGACGACCGCGACGAGCTGCGGGACGAGGTCGACCCTGCGCCCGCCTCCGCGCAGCGCACGCCAGAGCTCGTGGACGCCGAACACCGACACGAGCAGCGCGATGACGGTGAAGAGCGACTTCACGAACAGGAGGGACACGAGCGCGATCGCCCCGGCGCCCACGCCGACGGCGATCGCCGCGATCAGGTCGCGTCCCGTGCGCTGTTTGAGGCGCTCGTTCGTCTCGTCGAACTGCACCCGGGCGTGCGCGACCTGGCTCTCGAGCTCACCGCGCGCCGCGTTCATCCGCCCCTGGAACGAGCCCTCGTCGGGCCGGGGAGTCTTCGGGGCCGCGTCCTCCCCTTCGGGAACGTCCGTCATAGAGGATCTCTCAGACCTCGAGGAGCTCGGCCTCTTTGTGCTTCAGCGCCTCGTCGATCTTCTCGACATGCGCCTTGGTGAGCGCGTCGAGCTCCTTCTCGCCGCGGACGATGTCGTCCTCGCCGATCTCCTCGCGCAGCGCCTCGAGGTCGTCCTTGACCTGACGGCGGATGCCGCGCAGGCGGACCTTGGCGTCCTCGCCCTTGGTGCGGACAATCTTGACGTACTCCTTGCGCCGCTCCTGCGTGAGCTCGGGCAGGGTGATGCGCACGAGGTTGCCGTCGTTCGTGGGGTTGGCTCCGAGGTTCGGCATCTCGCGGATCGCGTCCTCGATGGCCTTCAGCGCCGACTTGTCGTACGGGGTGACGATGAGCGTGCGCGCCTCGGGGTTCGCCAGCGACGCGAGCTGCTGCAGCGGCGTGGGCGTGCCGTAGTAGTCGACGAGGATGCGCTGGAAGAGCTGCGGGTTCGCGCGTCCCGTGCGCACGGTGGCGAAGTCCTCCTTCGCCGCCTCGACGGCCCGGTCCATCCGGGAAGTGGCATCGGCCAGAACGTCCGCGATCACGGTGACTCCATTCGTCGGTGGTGCTCAGAGAAGTCTACTGGGAGCGGCGCCGCGCTCCCGACGACGTCACGACGTCACGAGCGTCCCGATGATCTCTCCGCGGAGGGCGGCCGTGACGTTGCCGGACGGCTCCATGCCGAACACCCTCATGTTCATGCCGTTGTCCATGCAGAGGCTGAACGCCGTCGCGTCGACGACCTTGAGCCCCCTGACGAGCGCGTCGGAGTACGTGACGTGGTCGAGTCGCGTCGCGTCGGGGTCGACGCGCGGGTCCGCGGTGTAGACGCCGTCGACGCCGTTCTTCGCCACGAGGACCTCGGTCGCGCGGATCTCCAGGGCGCGCTGGGCCGCGACGGTGTCGGTGGAGAAGTACGGCAGGCCCGCGCCCGCCCCGAAGATCACGACGCGGCCCTTCTCGAGGTGGCGCTCGGCGCGCAGCGGGATGTAGGGCTCGGCGACCTGGCGCATCTCGATGGCGGACTGCACGCGCGTCGCCGCTCCCGCCTGCTCCAGGAAGTCCTGCAGCGCGAGCGCGTTCATGACGGTGCCCAGCATGCCCATGTAGTCGGCGCGCGCGCGGTCCATCCCGCTCGTGGCGAGCTCGGCCCCGCGGAAGAAGTTGCCGCCTCCGACGACGACCGCGACCTCGACGTCGTCGGATGCCGCGGCGATCTCCCGCGCGATCTGGCCGACGACGTCCGGGTTCACGCCCAGCTGTCCCCCGCCGAACGCCTCTCCCGACAGCTTCAGCAGCACGCGGCGCTTGGTCACTTCGCTCACAGTCAATCCTCTCGTCGCCGATCCACGCTACCGGGTGAGGGCGGCAGCTCCCTGGGGCGGCGCGGAGACGTCGATCGCGCCCCGCGCGCAGGGAAAGGGGGCCCGGATCCCTCGGATCCGAGCCCCCTTCGTCATATCGCTACGCGCCGACCTTGAAGCGCGCGAAGCCGGTGATCGTGATGCCCGCGTCCTGCGCGACCTTCGCGACCGACTGCTTGTTGTCCTTCGCGTAGTCCTGGTCGAGCAGAGCGACCTGCTTGAAGAACGCGCCCAGGCGGCCCTCGACAATCTTCGGCAGAGCGGCCTCGGGCTTGCCCTCGTTGCGCGAGATCTCGGTGACGATCTCGCGCTCCTTCTCGACCACGTCGGCGGGGACCTCGTCGCGCGTGAGATAGGAGGGGTTCGCGAACGAGATGTGCTGCGCGATGCTGCGCGCCGTCTCGGCGTCGTCGCCCGTGTAGGCGACGACGACGCCGACCTGCGGCGGCAGGTCCTTGCTCGTGCGGTGCAGGTAGATCTGGAACGCGTCGCCGACGAGCGTGCGCACGCGACGCAGCTCGACCTTCTCGCCGATGATCGCGGCCTCGTCGGAGATGAGCCGGTCGACCGTCTGGTCTCCGGCCTGCGCGGCCAGGGCCGCCTCGACCGAGTCGGCCCCGACGGCGGCCGCCGCGTCGGTGACCCTGTCGGCCAGCGCGATGAAGCGCTCGTTCTTCGCGACGAAGTCCGTCTCGCAGGCGAGCTCGAGAAGCGTCGCGGCGCCGTCGCTCTCGCGGGCGACGACGAGGCCTTCGCTCGCGGCGCGGTCGGCCCGCTTCGCGTTGCCCTTGGCGCCCTTGAGGCGGAGGATCTCGACGGCCTTCTCGACGTCGCCGTCGGCCTCTTCGAGCGCCTTCTTGGTGTCGACCATGCCCGTGCCGAGCTGCTCGCGCAGCGCCTTGATGTCGGCGATGGTGAAGTTGGCCATGAGTGCTGGCTCTCCTTGGTTCGTGGGAACGAGTGGATCTGAGCGGAGGCGGGCCCTGTGGCAGGGCCCGCCTCCCGGGGCTTACTCGGCGGCTGTGGCCTCGGCAGGCGTCTCCGCCGGCTCGGCCGTGGCCTCCGCCTCAGCCGTCTCGGCGGGGGCCTCAGCCTCAGGAGTCTCGGCGGGGGCCTCAGCCGTCTCGGCAGCGGCCGGCGCCTCGTCGGCCGCGGGGGCCTCGTCGGTCGTGCTCTGCTCGAGCAGCTCGCGCTCCCACTCGGCGAGCGGCTCGGCCTGCGCCGACTCGTCCGCCGGCTGGTGCCGCTGGATCAGGCCCTCGGCCGCGGCGTCCGCGATGATGCGCGTCAGCAGCGACACCGAGCGGATGGCGTCGTCGTTGCCCGGGATCGGGTACTGGAGGTCGTCGGGGTCGACGTTCGTGTCGAGGATGCCGATGACGGGGATGCCCAGCTTCTTCGCCTCGTCGATCGCCAGGTGCTCGCGCTTCGCGTCGACGACCCAGAGCGCCGAGGGGGTCTTGGCGAGGTTCCGGATGCCGCCGAGCGACTTGTGGAGCTTGTCGAGCTCGCGGCGCTTGAGGAGGAGCTCCTTCTTGGTGAAGCCCGTGCCGGCGGGGTCGTCGAAGTCGAGCTCCTCGAGCTCCTTCATGCGCGCGAGACGCTTGGAGACCGTCGCGAAGTTGGTGAGGAGGCCACCGAGCCAGCGCTCGTTCACGTAGGGCTGGCCGACGCGCGTGGCCTGCTCGGCGAGGACCTCCTGGGCCTGCTTCTTCGTGCCGACGAAGAGCACGGTGCCGCCGCGGGCGACCGTCTCCTTGACGAAGTCGTAGGCCTTGTCGATGTAGCCGAGCGACTGCTGCAGGTCGATGATGTGGATCCCGCTGCGCTCCGTGAGGATGAAGCGCTTCACCTTCGGGTTCCACCGGCGGGTCTGGTGTCCGAAGTGCACGCCGCTGTCGAGCAGCTGGCGGATGGTAACGACGGCCATGGTCGTCTCTCCTGTTCTGGGCGCCGGAGCGCATTGCGGTTGTTTCCGCCGATCACCTCGATCGGCGAGCCTGGTGACCGGCGCACTCCCACCCTCTGGCGAGGGACCGTGGGGAATGCGGCCACGACTTTCGTCTCGAGGACGTCGTCGCTGCGGGCACGCGTAGTCATCCCGGTGAACGGGACGCAGGATCAGCATACCAGGGGAAACGCCCGCACCTCCTCGTCGTGCGGCCCCTCGCGACAGCGGATCGGAGGCCCTCCGCCGCCGCGGAGCGAACGCTCCGTGCACAGGCCCGCGACACGCGGAACGGGGTCCACGGATCGCGAGCGCCCGCGCACGGCGGCGGTCCGTCGGCGCAGGCTGGCCGCATGCCTCGGTTCGCACGGATCCTCGCCCTCCTCGCCCTCGCCGCCTGCTGCGTCTCGAGCGCCTCGACGGCGCCGTCGGGCGGCACGCCCGCCCGCGGCGACGTCGCCCGCATCGAGACCGCCGAGGCGTGGGTGTGGCCCGTGGCGCAGGACGTGCGCATCGTCCGGCCGTTCGACGCGCCGCCGCACCGCTACGGAGCGGGTCACCGCGGCGTCGACCTCGCCGCCGACGCCGGTCCGTTGAGAGCACCCGCGACGGGGGTGATCGCCTTTGCCGGCGTCGTCGTCGATCGGCCGCTCGTCACGATCGATCACGGCGACGGCCTGGTCACGACGCTCGAGCCGGTCGTCACGGAGCTCTCCCCGGGAGACGCCGTCTCCCGGGGGCAGGAGGTGGGGGCCCTCGGATCCGGCGGCCACGCGGCTCGGGGCGCCGTGCACTTCGGCGTACGCCTCGACGGCGAGTACGTCAACCCGCTGCTCCTGCTCGGCGGCGTCCCGCGCGCCGTGCTCCTCCCCTGCTGCGGGTAGGCGGGCGGCGTCAGGCGCGCGGGTGCGCGAGCCGGTACGCCGCCGCGAGCCGCTCGGACGAGACGTGCGTGTAGATCTGCGTGGTCCCGAGACTCGCGTGGCCGAGGATCTCCTGCACCGCGCGCAGATCCGCGCCGCCGTCGAGCAGGTGCGTCGCCGCCGAGTGCCGCAGGGCGTGCGGGCCCACGGTCTCCACCCCCATGGCGGGCCCGACGGTCCGCGCGACGAGGTCGTACACCGAGCGCACGCCCAGGCGCCGGCCGCGTGCGCCGAGGAGGAGCGCGCGTCCCGCGTCCGCCGAGCGGGCGGCGAGGGACGGACGCCCCCGTGTCGCGTATGCGCCGACGGCGCGGACCGCGGGGGCGCCGAACGGGACGACGCGCTCCTTCGTGCCCTTTCCGACGACGCGCACGGTGCCGCGGTCGAGATCGACGTCGTCGACGTCGAGACCGCAGAGCTCCGACACGCGGATCCCGGCGCCGTACAGCAGCTCGATCGCGGCGTGGTCGCGCAGGGCGAGCGGGTCGCCCTCCGACGCGGCCGACGCCAGCCGGTCGAGCAGCGTGCCGATCGCGGGCGCCGTGGCGACGTGAGGAAGCGCACGTCCGCGTTTCGGCGTGACGAGGCGCAGGCTGGGATCGTGCGCGACGAGTCCCTCGTCGCGCGCCCACCGGAAGAACGCCCTGACCGTCGACGTGCGGCGTGCGACGGTCGAGCGCGCGTCTCCGCGCTGCGTGGCGTGCCAGAGCCAGGCGCGCAGGTGCTCGAGATCGACGTGCGCGATCGGGACGTCCCCCACGGAGGCGGCCAGGTCGGCCAGGTCGCCCCGGTACGCGCGCACAGTCGCCGGAGACAGCCGGCGCACCCCCTCGAGATGCGTCGTGAACGATACGATCGCCCGGCTGAGCTCCATCCTCCGATCGTGCATCCTCACGGGCTTCGACGCATGTCGCCGCGCCGCCGAACCCGTCGGGGCGCCTCCGGGTCAGCCCAGCAGCCAGCCGTCCGCGACGCGGCGGACGGATCCGGAGAGCTCGAGCAGACCCAGCGCGGCCTGGACGTCGCCCGCCGCCATGCCGCTGCGTCGGGAGATCTCGTCGAGGGTGCGCGGGGTGCGCGACGACAGCGCGTCGCGTGCGCGGGTCTCCTCCGCCGACGGGCCGCCGACGGGCGCGGGGGCGTCGGCGGACGCCTCCCCGATGAGCTCGAGGACGTCCGCGGTGCCCGTGACGCACTGCGCGTCGTACTCGCGCAGCAGCCGATGGCACCCCGCCGAGGTGGCGCTCGTGACCGGACCCGGGACGGCGCCGAGCGGGCGCCCGAGCGCGGCGGCATGGCCCGCCGTGTTGAGCGTGCCGCTGCGGGCGCCGGCCTCCACCACGACCGTCGCTGCGCTGAGCGCGGCGATCAGGCGGTTGCGCTGGAGAAAGCGCCATTTCGTCGGCGTCGCGCCCGGCGCCGTCTCGCTGGCCACCGCTCCCGAGCGGGACAGCTCGGCGAGCAGACGCGCGTGGCCCGCCGGATAGACGACGTTCGCGCCGCCGGCGACCATCGCGACCGTGAGGCCCCCGCTGCCGAGGACCGCCCGGTGCGCCGCGCCGTCGATCCCGTAGGCCGCACCCGAGACGACGGCGACGCCCCGGTCGGCGAGCTCGGCGGCCAGCTCGGCCGCGACGTGCTCGCCGTACGGCGTCGCCGCGCGAGCGCCCACGATGGCGACGGACCGCGCGAGCCGCGCGAGGGCGCTCCCGTCGCCGCGCACCCACAGCGCCGTCGGCGCGTGGGCGCCGAGATCGTCGAGCTGCGACGGCCATGCGGGGTCGTCCGGCGTGAGGAGCGAGAGCCCCGCGCGGGTCGCGTCTCCGAGCGCCTTCCCGAGCAGCCGGCCGTCGAGGCGCGGACGCCACCGCGCCTGCGCGGGGGCGAGGCTCCGGCCGGGGAGCCCCGCCGCGCGCACGTCGTCGGGACGGAGGCCCTCCTCGACCATCCGCAGCGCGTCCTGCGCGCCGAACGCCGCGACGAGCGCGCCGGCCACGCCGTCTCCCGGTTCGGCGAGAACCGTCCACGCCGCACGCGCGGTGAGCGCGCGGCGCTCCGCATCGCTCGCGAGCGGCCACATCCGCCGAGCCGCCCCGCCGACGTCGGCGACGTCGACGAGCGTCATGCCGAGACTCCCTTCTTCAAGAACAGGGCCCGACCCACGTCGACCGCGTCCGGCCGTTCGCGGCCGGCGAGGTCGGCGATCGTCCACGCGACGCGCAGCACGCGGTCGTAGCCGCGCAGGGTGAGGAGGCCGCGCTGCAGGGCGGCGTCGAGGGACCGGCGCGCAGCGGGGTCGGGCGCCTGCGCCCCCTGTCGCAGCCACGTCCCCGTGACCTCGGCGTTGATCCGCCAGGGCGTCCCCTCGAGACGGCTTCTCGCCCGCTCCCGAGCGGCGAGCACGGCCACGCGCGCCTCGGCGGAGGTCGTGCGCTCCCCCGTCTCCGCCGCCGCGATGCTCGCGATGCGCTCCAGCCGGACGTCGATGTCGATCCGGTCCAGGAGCGGTCCCGACAGCCGCTGCGCGTACCGGCGGACGACGTGCGCCGAGCAGGTGCACGCGCCGCCCCGCACGCCGTATTCCCCGCACGGACACGGGTTCATCGCGAGGACGAGCTGGAAGCGTGCGGGGAACCGCGCGCTGAAGCCGGCCCTGTGGATGTCGATCCTCCCCTGCTCGAGCGGCTGACGCAGGGCGTCGAGGGTCGACGAGGCCGCTTCGGTGGCCTCGTCGACGAACAGCACTCCCCTGCTCGCCCTCGCGATCGCCCCGGGCCTCACGGCCTTCGACCCGCCGCCGACGAGCGCCGCCGTCGAGGCGGAGTGGTGGGGAGCCTCGAACGGCGGGCGGCGGTCCAGGCGTACGACCCTCTCGCCCGCCAGCGACCGCAGGGAGGCCACCTCGAGCGCCGCCTCGTCGTCGAGGGGAGGGAGGATCCCGGGGAGGCGGCGGGCGAGCATCGTCTTGCCCGCACCCGGCGGTCCCGACATGAGCATGTGGTGTCCGCCTGCGGCGGCGACCACGAGCGCGTCGACCGCCTCCCGCTGGCCCACGATCTCGGCGAGGTCGAGCGACTCCTCCGCCCGGGGGGCGACCGCCGCGGCCGGGCCGGCCACGGGCGGGACGTCCGGCGCCTCGAGATCGGCGCCGTGCCACGCGGCGACCTGCGCGAGCGACACCGCCCCGCGCACGTCGGCACCCGCCACGAGCGCGGCCTCGTCGCGGTTCGCCCAGGGGACGACGACGCGCGTGTGCCCGTGCGCGACGGCCGCCCGCACGGCGGGCAGGATCCCCGGCACGGGCCGCAGACGTCCGTCCAGCCCGAGCTCGCCGATGTGCACGGTGCCGCCGACCGACGCGGGATCGAGCCGTGCGTCGGTGGCGAGCGCGGCCACGGCGATGCCGACGTCGAAGGACGCCCCCTGCTTGGGGAGGCCCGCCGGCGAGAGATTCACCGTGAGACGCCGGTACGGCAGGGCGAGACCGCTGTTCTCGCAGGCATTGCTCACGCGGCGCACGGCCTCGCCGAGCGCCTTGTCGGCGAGGCCGATGATCTTGAAGTCCGGCTGGTGGGAGGTGACGTCGGCCTCGACCTCGACGAGGTCGCCGCGGAGCCCCGACAGGGCGACGGCCCACGTGCGCGCGACGCTCATCGCAGGTCCTCGAGGTGCTCCAGCCGCGCCGTCTCGGGGTCGCGGCCCGTGAGGGCGATGGCGTCGACGCGCAGAGACCTCCCCGCCGCCGCGGCGGGATGGGCGCGCACCCACGCCGCGGCGAGCCGCCAGAGCCTGCGGAGCTTGCGGGCGTCGACGGCCTCGAGCGGGTGCCCGTACGCCGTGCCGCTGCGCGTCTTCACCTCGACGACGGCCAGCCGCGCGCCCCGGCGGGCGACGATGTCGATCTCGCCCTCCGGACAGCGCCAGTTGCGGGCGAGGATGTCGTACCCGGCCGATGCGAGATACCGGGCGGCGCGCTCCTCGCCCGCTCGCCCGAGGTCGTCCTTGCGTGCCATGAGGGAAGCCTGCCGCGATCGGCGGGCTCGGCGGGACGACATCCGCCGACTGGGGACAACTCGTCCCGCGACACGCGGGTGGGGACGCGGTGTGGGGTCCGCGCGCCGGCTACTTCCCGTCGAGCGAGAGCTCGTCCGGCAGCTCGAAGTCGCGGCGCGACAGCTCCTCGATGTTCACGTCCTTGAACGTCAGCACCCGCACGGATTTGACGAAGCGGTCCGAGCGGTAGATGTCCCACACCCAGACGTCGTTCATCGTGAGCTCGAAGTAGAAATCGGTCTCGGTGTCGTGGCGGACGACGTTGACGTCGTTCGCGAGATAGAAGCGGCGCTCGGTCTCGATCACATACTGGAACTGGGAGACCACGTCGCGATACTCGCGGAAGAGCGCCAGTTCCAGTTCGCGGTCGTAGTCCTCGAAGACATCGTCATCCATGGTGCTCTCATCCTAGGCGCTCGGCCGATCCCGGCACGCCCTCGCGGCGGTCTCAGAACAGCGCCGGCGCGTCCGCGATGGCCCACGAGCGGCGATGGTGAGCGCTCAGCCCGTGCTCGCGGATCGCGGATCGGTGCGATGCGCTCGCATACCCCTTGTTGCTCGCCCAGCCGTAGACGGGGAAGTCGGCGTCGAGCTCCGCCATGAGCGCGTCCCGCGCCACCTTCGCGATGACGGACGCGGCGGCGAGCGAGGCGCAGTCCCTGTCGCCCTTGACGACGGTGCGGACGTCGAGCGCGGCGGCGCCCGCGGGAGTGATGTAGTCGTGGTTGCCGTCGAGCAGCACGACGCCCCCCGCCGGGGCGAAGCCCTGCGCCTCGACGGACGCGAGAGCACGCAGCGCCGCGAGCCCGAGGGCGCGGACGATGCCGACCTCGTCGACCTCGCCGGCCGTCGCCCATCCCAGCCCGCTCGCGCGGACCCATGCCGCTGCGCGCCCGGCGACCTGGGGACGACGTCGCGCCGGCACGAGCTTCGAGTCGCGGAGACCGTCGGGAACCGGCTCGTCGGCGGCCCGCGCATCGAGCACGGACGCCCCGATCGTCACGGGTCCGGCGAGGGCGCCCCGGCCCACCTCGTCCAGGGCGAACACGAGCGGGGTCTCCTCGAGGAGCGCACGCTCGTGCGTCAGCGTGGGGACGGCCGCCGTCATCCTCCCGTGACCGCCGTCTCGTCCTCGGCCGCGTCCTCCGGGTCGGGGACTCCGCGGAACACCTCGTGATGCCCGTCGACGAGCCCGAAGCGGTCGAGCGGCCAGGTGAGCAGGAACACCCGCCCGACGACGTTCTCGATCGGCACGAAGCCGCCGCCGGGCTCGTCCTGGTGATAGCGCGCGTCCCAGGAGCGATCGCGGTTGTCGCCGAGGACCCACAGCGCGTCCTCGGGCACGACCACGTCGAACGGATCGTTCGAGGCGGCCGTGTCGCCCTCCGGCAGCTTCAGGTAGCCGAGCTCGTCGATCGGCACGCCGTTCACCGCGATCTGGCCCATCGCGTTGCAGCACACGACGTGGTCGCCGGGAAGGCCGATGATGCGCTTGACGAGATGATCGTCGGAATCCCCCGCCGACAGGCCCACGAGGGTGAGGAGGCCGTCGACGGCCTCCAGGACGGGCGGGACGTCCTCGCCCGCCGGCTGCGGGTCGAGCCAGCCGCCCGGGTCCTCGAAGACGACGACGTCGCCGCGCGCGTAGTCCGTCCACAGCGGCGTGAGCTCGTCCACGAGGATGCGATCGTCGATCTGCAGCGTGTCCTCCATCGAGCCGGACGGGATGAAGAACGACCGCACGATGAACGTCTTGATGAGGAACGACACGACCAGCGCGACGACCACGATGACCGCGATGTCCCGCAGGAACATCAGGAGCCCCCGTCCTCGGGTCCGGGCCTGCTCGGCGGTGGGGTCGTCGCTCGTCATGGGGTCCTTCGCGTCCGCGCCGCCGAGTCAGGGGCGCCGAACAAGGTTCTCACACGAAAGAGGACACCCCGCGCCTGCCGGCGCGGGGTGTCCTCGAGAAGCGCGCGAGGATCAGGAGTTCTCGCGCTTCTCCTTGATCTTCGCCTTCTTGCCGCGCAGCTGGCGCAGGTAGTACAGCTTCGCGCGGCGGACGTCGCCGCGGGTGACGACCTCGATGTGGTCGATCACCGGGGAGTGCACGGGGAAGGTGCGCTCCACGCCGACCTGGAAGCTGATCTTGCGGACCGTGAAGGTCTCGCGGACGCCCGAGCCCTGACGGCCGATGACGACGCCCTGGAACACCTGGACACGCGAACGGCTGCCCTCGACGATGTTCACGTGCACCTTCACGGTGTCGCCGGGCCCGAACACGGGGATGTCGGAGCGGAGCGAGGCCGCATCGACGGCGTCGAGAATGTTCATGGCTGTTCTCTTCCTGCGGCCGCCGCAGGTCGACCGCATCGCAAAAATGGGAAATCGCGTGTGCTGTGAGATCCGGACCGGATCCTCGGCTCCCCTGAGGCAGAGCACGAAACGCATCGCGCCGACAGGCGCGGCCGTCACGGCACAGACGACCATTCTGTCATGTCCGCGGCGGTTCCGCGAACCACGCGCCCACAGGCGCGATCCGCGACAATGGAGGTCCGAGCGAGAGGACACCTCACCATGATCGAACTGCGCACCCCGGCCGAGATCGAGCGGATGCGGCCGGCGGGCCGGTTCGTCGCCGAGACCCTCGCGACCCTGCGGGCGGAGACCGCGGTCGGCACGAACCTCCTCGCGATCGACCGCCGTGCGCACGAGCTCATCCGGGCGGCGGGCGCGGAGTCCTGCTACATCGACTACCACCCCTCGTTCGGGGCGAGCCCCTTCGGCAAAGTGATCTGCACGTCGGTCAACGACGCGGTGCTCCACGGCCTCCCCCACGACTACGCGGTGCGCGACGGCGATCTCGTCACCCTCGACCTCGCCGTGTCGATCGACGGATGGGTCGCCGACGCGGCCGTGTCGTTCGTCGTGGGGAACCCGCGCGACGAGGACCTCGCCCTCATCGGCACCACCGAGCGCGCCCTCGACGCGGCCATCGCGGCCGCGACCGTCGGCAACCGCATCGGCGACATCTCGGCGGCCATCGCGGCCGTGGCGCACGCGGAGGGCCTCACGATCAACACCGACTTCGGCGGCCACGGCGTCGGCCGGGTCATGCACGGCGACCCCCACGTCCCCAACGACGGCCGCGGCGGCCGCGGCTATCCGCTGAAGCCCGGCCTCGTGATCGCCATCGAGCCGTGGTTCCTCCAGACGACCGACGAGCTCGTCACGGATCCGGACGGCTGGACGCTGCGCAGCGCCGACGGCTCGCGCGGCGCCCACAGCGAGCACACCATCGCGATCGCCGAGGACGGCCCGATCGTCCTCACGGACGGCGCGCACATCGCATAGCCGCCGCCCGGCGCCCTCAGGCCGATGCGGCCTCGTCGGGCAGCAGGTCGGGACGCACGCGACGCGTGCGCTCCACGCTCTGCGCGCGGCGCCATGCGTCCACGGCGCCGTGGTCGCCGCTCAGCAGCACGGGCGGCACCTCTCGGCCCCGCCACACGGCGGGCTTCGTGTAGACCGGGTACTCGAGCAGCCCGAGCTCGTGCGATTCCTCGACGAGGCTCTCGGGGTTCCCGACGACGCCGGGGACGAGGCGCCCCACGGCCTCGATCATGGCCATGGCGGCGACCTCGCCGCCATTGAGCACGTAGTCCCCGAGACTCACGAGGCGCAGGCGACCGCGCTGCGCGTAGTGGTCGATCACGCGCTGGTCGATGCCCTCGTAGCGCCCGCACGCGAAGACCAGCGCACCCTCCGCGGAGAGCTCGCGCGCCACGCGCTGCGTGAAGAGCTCCCCCGCCGGCGACGGGACGATCAGCACGGCGTCGTCCCCGAGGACGGCGTCGAGCGCCTCCCCCCAGGGCTCGGGCTTCATGACCATCCCCGCGCCGCCGCCGTACGGGGTGTCGTCCACAGTCCGGTGACGGTCGCTCGTCCAGTCGCGCAGGTCGTGCACGCGCACATCGAGCAGTCCCCTGCCGCGCGCCCGCCCGATGAGCGACACGTCGAGCACATCGAAGAACGCGGGGAAGATCGTGACGATGTCGATGCGCATCACCCCAGTCTAGGAGCGCGCCTCCGCCCGGATCACGCGGAGGCGGACGGCTCCGGCGACTCGGGCTCCGCGTCGAGGTCCTCGAACAGCCCGGGCGGCGGAGTGATCACCACGCGCCCGGCCGCGAGGTCGACCTCGGGGACGATCGCGGCGACGAACGGCACCATGATCTCCGACTCGCCCGACGCGACGATGAGGAGGTCCTGTGCGGGCAGGTGGTCGACGCGCGCGACGCGGCCGACGACGTCGCCGTCGCGCACGACGTCGAGCCCGACCAGCTGATGGTCGTACCAGGCGTCCGGCTCGCCCTCATCGGCGTCGTCGTCCTGATCGACCCAGAGGATGGCGCGCACGAGGGTCTCCGCCTCGTCGCGGCCGTCGACCCCGTCGAAGAAGACGACGGGGGCGGCGTTCATCCAGCGGAACTCGCGGACGGCGATGGATCTGCCGTGCCACTTCGACTCCTCGGGGACCTGGAGCGTGAACGAGGCCCCCGGCACGAAGCGGCCGTCGGGGTCGTCGGTGTACAGCTCCAGCTTCAGCGCGCCCTTGAGCCCATGCGCCTTGAGCACCCGGCCCACGCGCAGCTGGTTCTTCGCAGACCCGACCTTCTCGCCCATCAGTCGTCGGCCACGTCGACGCGGACACGACGTCCGTCGGCGAGGGCCGAGATGAGCGTGCGGAGGGCCTTGGCCGTCCGGCCGCCGCGCCCGATCACGCGCCCGCGGTCGTCCGCGTGGACATGCACTTCCAGCACGTCCCCCCGCGACGACGAGGCGAGGATGCGCACGTCGTCCGGGTGATCGACGATCCCCTTGACGACGTGCTCGAGCGCGGCGGCCAGCACGACGACTACTCCGCCGGCTCTGCGGCGTCGGCCTCGGCGGGAGCCGCTGCCGGCGCCTCCGCCTTCTTCTCGGCCTGCGGCTTGACGACGGACTTCTTCGCCGCGTCGGCCTCGTACGAAGGCTTCGCCTCGGCGGTCCTCAGGGTGCTCTTGGCGTCCTTGTCGCCCGTGAAGACGCCCCAGTCGCCCGTGATCTTGAGGATGGCCTGCACCTGCTCCGTCGGCTGCGCGCCGACCGAGAGCCAGTACTGCGCGCGCTCGGAGTCGACCTCGATGAACGAGGGCTCCTCGGTGGGGTGGTACTTGCCGATCTCCTCGATCACACGACCGTCGCGCTTGGTGCGCGAGTCGGCGACGACGATGCGGTAGTAGGGCGCACGGATCTTGCCCAGGCGCTTGAGACGGATCTTGACAGCCACGATTCTCCTGTGTGGTGAAGGCGAGTGAACCAGTCGCCCTGCGCGTGGGGTGCACGCCGGCGGAAGCTCTGAAGGCGGACCAGCTGCTGGATAGAGGGTCGAGCAGGTGATCCGACCCTCCATTCTGCCAGATGACACGCCATGGCGCGAACCGCCCGACGCGCGAGCGGCGTGTGCCAGGCTGAGCGCATGTCGCTGCGCTTCGCCCCCTCCGCACGCTCGTCGGTCGGCGTCGAGTGGGAGCTGATGCTCGCGGACCGCTCCAGCGGCGAGCTCGTGGGGCGAGGTCCCGAGATCGTCGACGCCCTCGCGGAGCGGACGGCGGACGAGCGGTACACGGTGACGGGCGAGCTCCTCACCAACACGATCGAGGTGACCAGCGGCGTCGGCTCCTCCGTCGCCGAGGCGCTCGACGACATCACGGCGGCCGTCGACGTCGTGCGCGAGCACGCCGATCCCCTCGGGATCGCCCTGCTGTCGGCGGGAAGCCATCCCTTCGCCCAGTGGTTCGACCAGGCCGTGACGGACAAGACGCGGTACCACTCGCTCATCGAGCGCACCCAGTGGTGGGGCCGGAACATGATGATCTGGGGCGTGCACGTGCACGTGGGCGTCGAGGACGTCGCCAAGGTGATGCCGATCCTCGGCGCGCTGACGACGTACCTCCCGCACTTCCAGGCGCTGTCGGCCTCGAGCCCGTTCTGGGCGGGCGAGAGCACCGGCTACGCCTCGAACCGGGCGCTCGTGTTCCAGCAGCTCCCCACGGCGGGGCTCCCGTGGCCGCTGAAGACCTGGAGCGGATTCGAGGAGTACGTCGACGACATGGTCCGCGCGGGGGTCATGGCCGACGAGACGGAGGCCCGGTGGGACATCCGTCCCGCCCCGAAGTGGGGGACGATCGAGCTGCGCGTGTGCGACGGGATGTCGACCGCGGCGGAGCTGTCGGCGATCGCGGCCCTGGCCCAGACCCTCGTGGAGAGCTTCTCCCGCGACGTCGACGCCGGCATCCCGCTGCCCGTGCTGCCCCCGTGGTACGTCAGGGAGAACAAGTGGCGCGCCGCGCGCTACGGACTCGACGCCCAGGTGATCGTCGACGCCGCGGGCGGCCAGCGCCCTGTCGCGGAGCATCTGCGGGAGACGCTGGACCGCCTCGCCCCGGTCGCGGCGGACCTCGGCTGCGCGCGCGAGTTCGCCGGCGTCGGCGACATCGTCCGCCGAGGGGCGAGCTACGCGCGCCAGATCGCCGTCGCCGACGCCGCCGGAGGCGACCTGAGGGCGGTCGTCGCGCATCTCATCGGGGAGTTCGCGGAGGGTCCGTCGCTGCCGGGCGAGCGCGCTCGGGCGTGAACGGGGACGGCGGGTGCTTTAGGGTAGCCTAAGCTCAACACCCGTCATCGAGGCCTGGCCTCACGAAGAAAGGCACCCCCGTGCACTCCAAGCGTGTGCTCGCGTTCGCCGCGACCATCGCCGCCGCGGCGGCACTCACCGCCTGCTCCCCGTCCGCCGAGGAGCCGGCCGCCACCGCTGACGGCGGCTCCGCGGACGATGCGGCCTTCCCCGTCACCGTCCAGCACGCCCTCGGCGAGACCACGATCGACAGCGCGCCGGAGAACGTCACCACCATCGGATGGGGCAATCAGGACGTGGCCCTCGCGCTCGGCGTCGCCCCCGTGGGCGTCTCCGACCAGACGTGGTCGTTCGACGCCACGGAGGGCGCGGGCCTCTACGAGTGGACGACGCAGGCCTATGAGGAGCTCGGCGCTGCGGAGCCGACCGTCTTCGACGAGACCGACGGCCTCGACTTCGAGGCCATCGCTGACACGGCTCCCGATGTCATCCTCGCGGCCTACTCGGGCCTGACCGAGGACGAGTACGCGACGCTCAGCGAGATCGCGCCGACCGTCGCGTACCCCGGCATCCCGTGGGGCACGACCTGGCGCGAGGCGATCGAGCTGGACTCGCAGGCGCTCGGGCTCGCCGCCGAGGGGGAGGACCTCGTCGCCGATCTCGACGCGCAGCTCGCGGAGGCCGTCGCGGCGGCGCCGGACCTGGAGGGGAAGAGCTTCGCGTTCATCTCCGCCACGGCCAGCGATCTGTCGAGCATCTACGTCTACACCCCCATCGACCCGCGTGTGGGCTTCCTCACCGACCTCGGGCTCGAGGTGCCCGAGAGCGTGGCCACGCTCGGCGAGGAGAACGAGGGGCAGTTCTACGGCGTCGTCAGCGCGGAGAACATCGACCTGCTCTCGGACGTCGACGTGCTCGTGAGCTACGGCGACGACAGCCTGACCGACGCGCTCCAGGCCGACGCGCTCCTGTCCACGCTGCCGTCCGTGCAGAACGGCGCCGTCGTGACGCTCGGCATCGGCGAGGGGCTGTCGGCCGCGGCGACCCAGACCGCGCTGTCCATCCCGTGGAGCATCGACGACTACGTGGCCGCTCTGGAAGACGCTGCCTCGAAGGTCCAGTGACCTTCTCCGCAGCACGATCGTGACCGCCGTCCGCGGCACCGTGACACGTGCGCCCGCTCCCGCAGCGGGCGCACGTGCGCGTCGTCCGATCGTCGTCTCGGGCGCGCTCGTCGCGCTCGTCATCGCCTGCGCGCTGTCCCTCGCGTTCGGCGCGCGCGTCGTCGACCTCCGGGAGATCCTCGACGGCCTGTCGTCCTGGGTCCTCGGCGGCACGAGCGGCTCGATCGGCGCGATCGCCGTCACCGAGCGCGTCCCGCGCACGCTGCTCGCGATCCTCGCGGGCGCCGCCCTCGGCCTCTCCGGCGCCCTCATGCAGGCGCTCACCCGAAACCCGCTCGCCGACCCCGGGATCCTCGGGGTCAACACCGGCGCCGCCCTCGCCGTGGTGAGCGGCATGGCGTTCCTGGGGGCCAGCTCGATCTGGAGCATCCTCGGCCTGGCCATCCTCGGCGGCGTCGTGACCGCGGTCTTCGTCTACGCCATCGGCTCGTACGGGCCCGGAGGGGCCACGCCCATCAAGCTCGCGCTCGCGGGCGCCGCCACGACCGCCGCGCTGTCCTCGCTCGTGAGCGCCGTCCTCCTCCCCCGCGTCGCCCTCTTGGACGACTTCCGCTTCTGGCAGGTCGGAGGGGTCGGCGGCGCGGACTGGAGCACCATGGCCGTCGTCGCGCCCGTCCTCGCCGCTGCGGCCCTCCTCGGGTTCCTGTGCGCGCCCGCCCTTGACGCGCTCGCGCTCGGCGACGACGTCGCGGTCGGCCTCGGCGCGCGCGTGGCCCGCACCCGGCTGCTCGCCGCGATCGCCGGCGTCCTCCTGTGCGCCACGACGACGGCGGTCGCGGGGCCGATCGCCTTCGTCGGCCTCATGGTGCCGCACGCCGTGCGGCTCGCCGTCGGCCCGGACCAGCGATGGATCCTCCCGCTGTCCGCGGCCGGCGGCGCCGTGCTCCTCGTCCTGGCCGACACGATCGGCCGCGTCATCGGGCGCCCCGGCGAGGTCGACGCGGGCATCATCACCGCCTTCGTCGGCGCGCCCGTCCTCATCCTCATCGCGCGCAGGACCCGGATGGTCGCCCTGTGACCGTCACGGCCCCCTCCGCGCCCGCCGTCGCGAGCCCCGTCCCCCCGCCGCTCAGGGAAGGACGCCTCAGGCGCTGGCGGAGGCGCGTCGTCGTGACGACCGCTCTCGCCCTCCTCCTCGTCGCCCTCGTCGCGACGGTGCTGATGACCGGCAACACCTTCTACCCGCCCTCCGACGTCCTCCGCGTCCTCCTGGGAGAGCAGGTCCAGGGCGCCAGCTTCACGGTGGGCACGCTGCGCATCCCGCGTGCGCTCATCGGCGCCCTCGCCGGCATCGCCTTCGGGCTCGCGGGATCGACGTTCCAGACCATGCTGCGGAACCCCCTCGCGAGTCCGGACATCATCGGGATCACCTCCGGCGCCAGCGCCGCAGCCGTCTTTTCGATCCTTCTCCTCGGATGGAGCAGCGCCGCCACGTCCGCGCTCGCTCTCGCGGTCGGCGTGGCCACGGCGCTCGTCGTCTACCTGTCCGCACGCGGCGGCGAGTCGACGGGAGGACGTCTGATCCTCATCGGGATCGGCGCCGGGGCGATGTTCGACGCCCTCGTCTCGTACCTCCTTCTGCGGGCGGACGAGTCGGACGTCTCCGTCGCGATGCGCTGGCTCGCCGGCAGCCTCAACAACGTGCGCTGGCAGGATCTGCCCGCCCTCGGCGTCGTCGTGCTCGTGCTCGGACCCCTGGTCCTGCTCCTCGGGCGGGACCTGCGCGCGCTCGAGCTCGGCGACGCGGCCGCCACCTCCCTGGGCGTCCGCGTCGATCGCGCGCGCGTCCTGCTCGTGCTCTCGGCGGTGGGCCTCGCGACGTTCGCGACGGCGACGACGGGCCCCATCGCCTTCGTGGCGTTCCTGGCCGGTCCCATCGCCCTCCGCCTCGTCGGGCCCGGGGGCTCCGTGGCGCTGCCCGCGGCCCTCACGGGCGGCTGCCTCGTGCTGGGCGCCGATCTCCTCGGCCAGTTCGCGTTCGACACCAAGTTCCCCGTCGGCGTCATCACGGGCATCCTCGGCGCGCCCTACCTCATCTATCTCCTCATCCGAACGAACCGCGTGGGAGGCTCCTCATGACCGTCCAGCACAGTCTCGAGGCCCGCGACCTCGTGTCGGGCTACGGCTCGACCACGATCGTCGACGGCATCGACCTCGCCGTGCCGTCGGGCCGCATCAGCGTCATCGTCGGCGCGAACGCCTGCGGCAAGTCGACGCTCCTCAAGACGCTCTCGCGCCTTCTGCCGGCGAAGGAGGGCACCGTCGTCCTCGACGGCCGCCGCATCGACGAGCTGCCCACGAAGGAGCTCGCCCGCACGCTCGGGCTCCTGCCGCAGCAGCCGATCGCCCCCGAGGGCATCGCCGTCGCCGACCTCGTCGGCCGCGGGCGGCACCCTCATCAGAGGCTCTTCCGGTCCTGGGGCGCGGACGACGAGCGCGCGGTCGCCGAGGCCCTCGAGGTCACCGGCGTCGCGGACCTCGCCGACCGTTCGGTCGACGAGCTGTCCGGAGGCCAGCGTCAGCGGGTGTGGATCGCCATGGCGCTCGCGCAGGAGACCGGGGTGCTTCTGCTCGACGAGCCGACGACCTTCCTCGACGTCACCCATCAGATCGAGGTCCTCGATCTGCTGACCGATCTCAACCGCCGGCGCGGGACGACGATCGTCATGGTGCTGCACGACATCAACCTCGCCGCGCGCTACGCGGACCACCTCTTCGCCCTGCGCGAGGGGCGCCTCGTCGCCGACGGCGCGCCCCGCGCGGTCGTCACGAGCGAGCTCGTCGCCGAGGTGTTCGAGCTCGACGCGCTCGTCATCCCCGATCCCGTCTCCGGCACGCCGCTCGTCCTCCCGCGCGGACGCCATCACGTGCTCGCGCCGTCCGGGGAGCACCCGGACCACCTCCCCGCCACCGCATCAGGAGCCTGACATGCCCGAACTCGACTTCTTCCGCGTCACGGTGAGCCGCGTCGTCGACCTCACCCCGACCTTCCGCCGCTTCACCTTCACGGGCGACGAGCTCCACCGCTACGGAGACCCGGGATACGACCAGCGCATCAAGGTCGTCTTCCCCGCCGACGGGCTGTCGCTCGACGACATGCCCACGGGCGACGGCTGGTACACCGAGTGGCGGGAGCTGCCGGCCGATCGCCGCCTGCCGTTCCGCACCTATACGACACGGGCCGTGCGCGCCGAGGAGCGCGAGGTCGACGTCGACATGGTCGCGCACGACGTCTCGGGGCCCGCGTCCGCATGGATCGCCGACGCGCGGGTCGGCGACGAGCTCCTCATCCTCGCGCCGACGACGGAGCGGACGGGCGTCAGCCTGGGCATCGACTTCGTGCCGCCCGCCGAGGTCGACCGCTTCCTCCTCGCCGGCGATGAGACGGCGGCGCCGGCGATCGCGGTGATCCTCGAGCAGCTGCCGCGCGAGGCAAAGGGCGTCGTCGTGCTCGAGGTGCCCGATGAGCGCGACGCGGCGTATCTGCCGGATCACCCCGGCTTCGAGGTCCGCGTCACCGGACGCGGAGACGGCCTCCGTCATGAGCACCTCCTGCGCGACGTCCGGCAGGTCGCGCCGATCCTGTGCCCTCCGGGACGCGGAGCGGACGTCGAGGAGGTCGACATCGACAGGGGCCTGCTCTGGGAGGTGCCGCGCACGAAGAAGGGCGGAGCGGCGCTCAAGAGCGCGCCGCTCTACGCCTGGCTCGCCGGGGAGGCGGGCGCCATCAAGGCGCTCCGCCGCCATCTCGTGAGCGAGCACGGCGTCGACCGCCGAGCCGTCGCGTTCATGGGCTACTGGCGTCTCGGCCGCGCGGAAGGCGAGTGACCGTCCCCGCTCAGCGGGCCTCGAGCAGCCGGGTGGCGAGCGTCTCGTCCAGGACGACGTCGGTGACGAGCCCCATGCTCATGGCGGCGTGGAGGCTCGCGAGCTTGTGCGCGCCCGCGACCACGCAGATGCGGCGCGGCACGCGACGCAGCCGGTCGAGCGCGGGACCGGTCGCCCGCGCGTTGAGGCGCACGTCGCGCCAGCTGCCGTCCGCGCGGAAGAAGACGGTCGCCACGTCGCCGATGACCCGGTCCTCCGCGAGACTGCGGTAGTCGGCGTCGTCGAGATAGCCGCCGACGTACACGCGGCTCGGCACCTCCGCCGACGGCGACCCCAGGCTGAAGAGCGCGAGGTCCATCCGCGTCTGCAGGTCGAGGACGCGGCGCGTGCTCCGCTCCCGCCACATGGCCTCGCGCGTGGCCGGATCGTCGAAGAACGCCGGCACGGGGAACTGCTGCACGTTCGCGCCGAAGGCCTGTCCGAAGCGCTGCAGGATCTCGCTGGAGTACTCCACGCCCGTCGTCTGCGTGTTGCCCGCGCCGTTGAGCTGCACGAACGTCGTGTTGTGCGTCTCCTTCTGCGGGAGATGGCGGCTGACGGCGCTGAGCGTCGAGCCCCAGGCCACGCCCACGACCATCTGCGAGTCCACGAACTGCGTGAGCAGCCGCGCGGCCGTCAGGGACACGCGGTCCAGCCGGTCGAGGTCCCGCACGGTGGCGGGCATCGGGACGACGTGGGCCGCCACCCGGTAGCGGGTCCTGATGCGCTGCTCGAGGAGCCCCCCGCGCTCGAACGGGGAGTTGACGCGGATGTCGACGAGGCCCGTGTCGCGCGCGTGGCTGAGCAGGCGCGAGACCGTGGAGCGCGATGTGCCGAGCTCGCGGGCGATCGCCTCCATCGTCCTGTCCTGCATGTAGTAGAGCTGGGCGGCCTTGAGCGCCTGGACGAGCTTCGCGTCGGGACCCGACGTCTCCTCCCACACCATCCGGTCCTCGTCTCCCTCGGCAGGTGCACATATGTGCATCCGAGTTGCGCAGTTGTGTTCGCTCATCGAGGCTATACCCGAATCCCAGAGAAGAGAGGTCGCCGATGATCGATTCGCCTCATCCCGCCCCGCGCCGGGACGTCGCCGCCGTCCGCGAAGCCGGCCGAACCACGGTGCTCGTGATCGGAGGCGGGATCAACGGCATCTCCGCCTTCCGGGATCTCGCGCTCCAGGGCGTCGACGTCGTCCTCGTCGAGCGCGGCGACTTCGCCTCCGGCGCATCCGCCGCCTCCAGCCACATGATCCACGGCGGGATCCGATATCTCGAGAACGGCGAGTTCCGCCTCGTGCGGGAGTCGGTCCAGGAGCGCAACGGCCTTCTCCGGATCGCCCCCCACTACGTCAAGCCGCTCGAGACGACCATCCCGATCTACTCCACGCTCTCGGGAATCCTCTCGGCCCCGCTGCGCTTCCTCTCCCACAGGAGCGGCAAGCCGCGTGAGCGCGGAGCGGCGCTCATCAAGATCGGCCTGACGCTCTACGACACCTTCTCGCGCGACGGCGGGTCGGTCCCCCGCCACCGCTTCCTCGGTCGCCGCCGCTCCCTCGCCGAGCTGCCGGCGCTCGACCCGGACGTGAAGTACACGGCGACCTACTACGACGCCTCCATGCACGACCCCGAACGCCTCGCCCTCGACGTCCTCCTCGACGGCCTCTCCGCCCATCCCGGAGCCCGCGCGCTGAACTACGTCGAGGCCGTCGCACGCGACGACGACGGCGTGACCGTGCGCGACCTCGAGACCGGCGAGGCCTTCACGATCGCCGCCGACGTCGTCGTGAACGCGTCCGGCCCCTGGACCGACCTCACCAACGAGGCCCTCGGAGAGAAGACCCGCTTCATGGGAGGCACGAAGGGCTCCCACATCGTGCTCGACCACCCCGAGCTCCTCGAGGCGACGAAGGGCCGCGAGATCTTCTTCGAGCACTCCGACGGTCGAATCGTCCTCATCTACCCCCTGAAGGGCCGCGTGCTCGTCGGCACGACCGACATCGATGCCGATCCGCGCGAGCCGGCGCTGTGCACGGAGGAGGAGATCGACTACTTCTTCGAGCTCATCCACCACGTGTTCCCCGACATCGCCGTCGAGCGTGCGCAGATCGTGTACCGCTTCTCCGGCATCCGCCCCCTGCCGCGTCACGAGGACACCGCCCCCGGCTTCGTCTCGCGCGACTACCGCATCGAGGTGGACCGCACCGCGCGCGCGCCGCTCGTGAGCCTGGTCGGCGGCAAGTGGACGACGTTCCGCGCACTCGGCGCGTCCCTCTCCGACGCCGTCCTCGGCCTGATCGGACGCAGCCGCACGGTGTCCACGTCGGGCGTGCCGATCGGGGGCGGCCGCGACTTCCCGCGCACGCCGTCCGACCGGAAGGCCTGGATCGACGCGAACCTGCCCGGCGCGAACGCACGCGCCGAGCGGCTCCTCACCCGCTACGGCACCCGCGCGGCGGACGTGTGGGACTTCATCCGGCAGGGCGAGGACGCCCCGCTCGCCGGCGGCGACGTGTCGACGAGGGAGCTCGAATGGATGGCGCGCGAGGAGTTCGTCGTGCACCTCGACGACGTCGTCCTCCGCCGCACGAGCATCGCCTTCACGGGCGCGGCCGACGCGGAGGTGCTCGAGGAGCTCGCCGACGCGCTCGCCCCCCTCCTCGACTGGGATCGCGCTCGGCGCGACGCCGAGGTCGAGGCCGCCCGGACGCTCCTCAACGAGCGTCACGGACTCGCCATCCCCGACCGCTCCCGACACTGATCGGCAGACCCCCTCTCTCCTCGCGGAGAACACCCCCACGAGGGCACGGCGGTGCCGCCGCGCCCAGGAAAGGTCGATGAAGACATGAACGAAGTGGACCTCGGACTGTACTTCGTGTCCGAGCTGGTGGGCACGGCGCTGCTCGTGCTGCTCGGATGCGGCGTGGTCGCGAACGTCGTGCTCGCGAAGACGAAGGGGGCCGGCGGCGGCACCCTCATGATCAACTGGGGATGGGGCCTGGCGGTGTTCGCCGCCGTGCTCGTCTCGGCCTACTCCGGCGCGGTCCTGAACCCCGCCGTCGGGCTCGGGCTCCTCCTCGCCGGCACGATCAGCCTGCCGATGTTCCTCGTCGCCACGGCCGCGGAGATCGTCGGCGGCGTCCTCGGCGCCGCGTTGTGCTGGGCGTCCTACCGTCAGCACTTCGACGCGGAGGAGGATCCGGCGAACAAGCTCGCCGTCTTCTCGACGGGCCCCGCCATCCGCTCGTACGCCCACAACCTCGTCACGGAGGTCATCGCGACCTTCGTGCTCGTCTTCGGCATCTTCGCGTTCGCCGACTACGGCGACGTCAACGTGGGCGTGCCCGGCGGCCTCGGCCCGCTCGCCGCGCTGCCGGTCGCCCTGCTCGTCGTCGGCATCGGCGCCTCCCTCGGCGGGCCCACGGGCTACGCCATCAACCCCGCCCGCGACCTCGGCCCGCGCATCGCCCACGCCATCCTCCCCATCAAGGGCAAGGGATCGAGCGACTGGGCATACTCGTGGGTGCCCGTCGTCGGGCCGCTCGTCGGCGGCGCGCTCGCCGCGCTCGCGGCCCCCGTCCTGCTCGGCCTCGCCGGCTGACCCGCTTCGTCCACATCCGCTTTCAAAGGAGAAACACCATGGCCGACCACATCATCGCCATCGATCAGGGCACGACCTCGAGCCGCGCGATCATCTTCGACAGGAAGGGCGCCATCGTCGCGACCGGGCAGAAGGAGCACGAGCAGATCTTCCCCCGACCCGGGTGGGTCGAGCACGATCCGAACGAGATCTGGCGCAACGTGCAAGAGGTCATCGGCCTCGCGCTCAGCCGCGCGGACCTGACCCGGCATGACATCGCCGCGATCGGCATCACCAACCAGCGCGAGACCGCCGTCGTGTGGGACCGCGCCACCGGCCGGCCCGTCTACAACGCCATCGTGTGGCAGGACACGCGCACCCAGTCGATCGTCGACAGGCTCGCGGCCGACGGAGGCGTCGACCGCTTCAAGCCCGTCGTGGGCCTGCCGCTGGCGACCTATTTCTCGGGCACCAAGGTCGCCTGGATCCTCGAGAACGTCGACGGCGCGCGCGAGAAGGCGGAGGCGGGCGAGCTCGCCTTCGGCACGACCGACACGTGGGTGCTCTGGAACCTCACGGGCGGCATCGACGGCGGCGTGCACGTCACGGACGTCACGAACGCCTCCCGCACGCTCTTCATGGATCTCGAGACGCTCGAATGGCGCGACGACATCCTCGCCGCGTTCGACGTGCCGCGCTCGCTGCTGCCGGAGATCCGCTCGTCGTCGGAGGTGTACGGCACGGCGGAGGACTCCTCGCTGCTGCGCGAGACGCCCATCGCCGGCATCCTCGGCGACCAGCAGGCAGCCACCTTCGGGCAGGCCGCGTTCCACGCCGGCGAGAGCAAGAACACCTACGGCACGGGCAACTTCCTCATCTTCCAGACGGGCGAGGAGATCATCCGCTCGAAGAACGGGCTGCTCACGACCGTGGGCTACAAGCTCGGCGAGGGCCCGACGCACTACGCGCTGGAGGGATCGATCGCCGTGACCGGATCGCTCATCCAGTGGCTGCGCGACCAGCTCGGCATCATCCGTTCCGCCCCCGAGGTCGAGGAGCTCGCCGCCCGCGTCGACGACAACGGCGGGGTCTACTTCGTTCCCGCCTTCTCGGGCCTGTTCGCGCCCTACTGGCGCCCGGACGCACGCGGCGCGATCGTGGGCCTGACCCGCTTCGTCAACAAGGGGCACATCGCCCGTGCCGCGCTCGAGGCCGTCGCCTTCCAGACGCGCGACGTGCTCGACGCCGTCAACGCCGACGCCGGCGTCGACCTCGCCGAGCTGAAGGTCGACGGCGGCATGGTGGCCAACGACACGCTCATGCAGTTCCAGGCCGACGTCCTCGGCGTCCCCGTCGTCCGTCCGGTGGTGGCGGAGACCACGGCGCTCGGCGCCGCCTACGCCGCCGGGCTCGCGGTCGGCTTCTGGTCGAACCTGGACGAGCTCGCCGCGAACTGGCAGGAGGATGAGCGCTGGGAGCCGACGCTCGAGGAGGCGGAGCGCGACCGTCAGCTGCGCCTCTGGCGCAAGGCCGTCGCCAAGTCCATGGACTGGGTCGACGACGACGTGAGCTGATCTCGTCGACGCGGGCGGGCCGGGGACCGACGTCCCCGGCCCGCCCGCGCGTCAGGCGACGTCCTCCGCGTCGCGCTCCGGCAGCGACCCTTCCTGAGCGGAGAGCCCGTGCTCCGTCTTCTCCCAGTAGTGCGGCTTCACGACGAGCTGCCACAGCGCCTTGTACGACGCGATCGAATGGAGGATCCAGTACGCGGGGTTCAGGATCGACCACGGGACGAGCCAGAACGAGCCGCGCTTGTACGGGCCCATCATGTTCAGGTAGACCATCAGCACGTTGCCGACGAGGAAGTTCAGCAGGCAGAGCCACACGACGACGGAGGGGAACTCCAGCGCGAGCGCCGGCCACGGGACGAAGAAGGACCCGATCAGGAGGATCGTGAAGGGCAGCACGCCCAGGAAGGTCAGAGGCGTGCCCCCGATGAGGAGGGCGAGCGCCCAGAACGCGCGGAGTCCCACCTCCCGGGTGAGGCGGATCGGATGCCGCGCGTGCACGAGGGCCGTCTGCATGTATCCCTTGATCCATCTGCTGCGCTGGCCGATGAAGATGCCCATGCGCGAGGTCGCCTCCTCCATCGTCGTCGAGTCGACGACCCCGACGCGGTAGCCCAGCGCGCTCGCGCGGATCCCGAGGTCGGCGTCCTCCGTCACGTTGTAGGGGTCCCACCCGCCGAGCTCGTGCAGCGCCGCCGTGCGGAAGTGGTTCGACGTGCCTCCGAGCGGGATGGGCAGCCGTCCCTTGTCGAGGCCGGCGAGCATGTAGTCGAACCAGTAGCTGTACTCGAGCGAGAACATCCGCGTCAGGACGTTCTCGCTCGCGTTGAAGTAGTTGAGCGCCGCCTGCATGGCGACCGTCGACGAGCTGGCGCGCTCGAAGGCGATCACGGTCTTCTTCAGCTGATCGGGCTCGGGCGCGTCCTCCGCGTCGTAGATGACGAGGTACTCCCCCCGGGCCACCGCGAGTCCGACGTTGCAGGCCCGCGGCTTCGTCTGCGGATGGCCCTTCGGCACGGTGACGACGATGAAGTTCGCAGGAGGGTCCGACCGCGCGATCGCCTCCCGCGTCTCGGCGTCCTCCTCCTCGACGAGGACGAGGACCTCGAGCCTGTCCGAGGGGTAGTCGAGACGTCCCAGGTTCTCCACGAGCCGCCCGACGACGCGCGCCTCGCGGAAGACCGGGACGAGCACGGTGTACACGGGGAGCTCATCGTCCCTCACCGCCTCGATCTCCGAGCGCCGCACCGGCATGACCAGGTCGAAGCGCGCACCGCGGATCGACACCGCGAACTTGAACAGTGTGCTGGCGAGGAACACCACGCTCGCGGCGGCGACGAACGTCATGATCGCCTCGAACGGCCACACGACCGCGACTGCGAGCGCGAGGAGGAGGCCGATGACGAGTCCGGTCCGCTGCGGCCGGGTCAGGACGACCCGCGCGGAGAGCTCGGGATCCGCGTGGTACAGACCGTCCGCCGCGTACGAGACCGCCTCGTCGCGGAAGGCGTCCATGACCGCGTCGACGATGAAGGACTGCGGCACGTCGACGATCGACACCGGCTCTCCGAGCGCCCGCTCGATCTCCGCGCGCAGCGACCGCCCGGCCGGCGCCGAGACGCCCACCACCATGCGGCCCCCTTCGCGCCGCAGAGGAATCCATCCCTCCGCGGCGTATCTGCGCCACAGGCCGACGTCGAGCAGCGACGTGTCGGCGGCGTCCGCCACGCTCATCCCGCCCCTCCTCCGACGAGGACGGTGACCCAGGCGACGACCGCCGTCCTCGTGTAGGCGCTCGCCCACCCGATGACCAGCATCAGCAGCGTCGTGGCGGTCACGACACCGCGCCTCCAGCCCCCGCCCACGGCGGGCGTGATGGCGATCGCGACGATCTGCACCATGACGAAGCCGTTTCCCGATGCCCCGTCCGGCATCAGTCCGAGGAGGTAGGCGAGGAGGACGAGCGCGGTCGTGATCACGCTCGTGAGCGCCGCCCACCCGAACCCGAGGAGAAGGGCCGACGCGGAGAGCAGGATCGCCGGAGCGAGGAACGTCCAGCCGGCCAGCGTCGCGAAGCTCGCGAGGAACGCGTCCACGAGCGATGGCTGCCACCCCACGTCGTCTCCGAACATGACGAGAGGCCCGACGCCGAACGCGACGCCCAGCACCATGAGCGAGCCCATCATCGCGACCGTGGGGAACAGGACCACCGTGGCGTTGGCGCCGCGGGCCTTCCTGCGGGCCTGGAGCAGGAGCACCCCGGCGAGAGCGGCCGCCGGCGCGGCGAGCAGCCCCGTCGAGTCGGCCAGCGCGGATGCGGCGAACAGGACGCCCGCTCGGAAGCCGGCCTGGGTGTTCGCGAGCGACACGAACCGGGCGAGGTCGAACATGCCGTTGGCGAACAGCGCGAGCCCGAGCATGGCCTGGATGTTCGTGGTCGCGATGAACCCGAAGACGGGCGTCGCGGCGACGGCGAGGAAGAGCAGGATGCGCGTCGCCACGGGGATCCGACGCCGATACAGGGCCTTCAGCATCAGCTGGAGCAGGACGCCGGCGACGAGCGAGCCCGCGAGGCCGAGACCGAGCGCCCCGCCGGGGATGAGCATCGCCGTGACGCTGGTGATCGGCGGGTACAGATGCGTGATCCCGGTCACGCTGCTCACCGACCAGTCGAGCGCGCCGACACGCTCGGCCAGCTCGCCGTTGGGCGTCGCGGACCAGTCCCCGCCGGACGCGACGTGATACCAGATCGTCAGGGCGACGAACGGGAGCGCCAGGCCGAGCCGGAGGAGCCAGCGCTGCCACCGCTTCCTCGGGTACTTGTCGATCCACCCCGTCTCGCTCTCGACGTCGAGAGGCACGTCCCGTTCGAACAGCGCGCTCGCGGACACGACGTCTCCCTCCGTGGCAGAGGCGACGCCCGCGCGCGTGCCGCGCGACGATCCCCCGGCTTCAAGAATAACCGGTATCCCGGAACGCCCCCGGAGACGCTCTTCCGGAAGGGAAGGAGGGTCAGCTCTTGCCGAAGAGCTTCTGGATCTCCGCGAGGTCCGTCTCGCTCGGCTGCGTCGCGCCGCCGCCCAGGCCGAAGCCCGAGCCGGTGGGCTCCGAGGCCGGAGCCCCCGCGTTCTCCGCGGCGCGCCTGGCCGGGTTGCCCGAACGCGATCCCTGCGCCTTCTTGCCCTTCTTGCCGCGCTTGGCCGATGCGCCGGGCCTGCCCATGCCGGGCATCGCGCCCATGCCGGGGATGTTCGGCGTCCCGCCGCGGGCGACCGTCTTCATCATCTTCGCGGCCTGCTCGAAGCGGTTCACGAGCTGGTTCACGTCCGTGACGGTCACGCCCGATCCCCGCGCGATGCGCAGGCGGCGCGAGCCGTTGAGGATCTTCGTGTTCGTCCGCTCGACGGGCGTCATCGAGCGGATGATCGCCTCCGTGCGATCGATCTCGCGCTCGTCGAAGTCGTCGAGCTGCTGCTTCATCTGCCCCATGCCCGGGAGCATCCCGAGCATCTTCTTCATGGAGCCCATCTTCTTGAGCTGCTGCATCTGCTCGAGGAAGTCCTCGAGGGTGAACTGCTCCGTCGCGAGCTTCTCGGCGACCTTCTGCGCCTCCTCCTCGTCGAAGGCCTCCTGGGCCTGCTCGATGAGGGTGAGCACGTCGCCGAGGTCGAGGATGCGGCTCGCCATGCGGTCGGGGTGGAAGTCCTCGAGGTCGTCGAGCCCCTCGCCCGTCGAGGCGAAGATGATCGGCCGGCCGGTGACCGACGCGACCGACAGCGCGGCGCCGCCCCGCGCGTCGCCGTCGAGCTTCGACAGCACGATGCCCGTGACGTCGACGCCCTCCTGGAAGGCCTTCGCGGTGTTCACCGCGTCCTGTCCGATCATGGCGTCGATGACGAAGAGCACCTCGTCCGGCCGCGTCGCGCCGCGGATGTCGGAGGCCTGCTTCATGAGCTCCTCGTCGACGCCCAGTCGCCCGGCGGTGTCGATGATGACGACGTCGTGCTGCTGGCGACGGGCGTGCTCCACGCCGTCGCGCGAGACCTTGACGGGATCTCCGACGCCGTTGCCCGGCTCGGGCGCGTAGATCGCGGCCCCCGCGCGCTCGGCGACGACCTGCAGCTGGTTCACGGCGTTGGGGCGCTGCAGGTCGGCGGCGACGAGGAGCGGCGTGTGCCCGTCCTTCTCCAGCCGCTTGGCGAGCTTCCCCGCGAAAGTCGTCTTGCCCGAGCCCTGGAGACCGGCGAGCATGATGACGGTCGGCGGCGTCTTGGCGAGCTCAAGGCGGCGCTGCTCGCCGCCGAGGATGCCGACGAGCTCCTCGTTGACGATCTGCACGACCTGCTGCGCCGGGTTGAGCGCCTTGTTCACGTCGTCGCCCAGCGCGCGCTCGCGCACCTTCGCCGTGAACTCCTTCACGACCTGGAGCGCGACGTCCGCGTCGAGCAGGGCGCGGCGGATCTCCCGCACCGTCCCGTCGACGTCCGCGGGCGACAGCTTGCCCTTGGTGCGGAGGTTGCGGAAGGTGTCGGTGAGGCGCTCGGAGAGCGTGCCGAAAGTAGCCATGATGGGTCGATTTTACCCGGCGCCGGCCGTGTGACGACCGTGCCCGCCCGGCAGGGCGAGCGTCTCTCGCGAGAGGAACCGGCTACGGCGTCTCAGACGGGCAGCCGGGCGAGCGCGGCGAGCGTCGTCTCGAGGTGCGCGGAGAGCGCTCGCGTACCCGGCCCGGCCAGCGCCCAGGAGCGCAGCGACGTCAGCAGCGCTCCCGCATACGCGACCCCGGTGACGTCGGCCAGCACATGATCGGCGCCGCCGCGCCGCGCCAGGGCCGCGAGGGTCGAGGCGAGCCTCGCCAGGCGGACGGCGGCCTCGCGCTCGAGCTCCTCAGCCATCCCCATCGCCTCGGCGTTCGCGAAGACGAGGGCCAGCGCATCGGGCCGGAACCCGTCGGCGAAGGCGAGGAGGGCCGAGCGGATGGCCGGCCCGGGCCGAGCGGGCGACGCGTCCGACGCCCCGGCGATCGCGGACAGCCCGGCCGCGCGCTCGTCGAACCCCGCCCACAGGAGACCGGACTTCGAGGACGCGTAGTTGAAGAAGCTCGAGCGGCTCACACCGGCGCGGTTCGCGATGTCCGCGATCGAGGTCGCGTCGAACCCCTTCTCGAGGAACAGCTCGCACGCGGCCTCGGCGAGCACCTCGCGCGAGGATGCCCGCGGTCGCCCCGCCCGCGCGTTCGCCATCCCTCCAGGCTAGCCGCCCCGGCCCTCACACCGCCTGGGCGAACCCGAGGTCCGCGGATGCGGCGATGTGGGCGAGGTGCCCCGGGATCTCACGCCCCTTCGACACCATCGACTGCGCCCAGAGGCGTCCCGCACGGTACGACGAGCGCACGAGCGGACCGGCGAGCACGCCGAGGAACCCGATGCGCTCGGCCTCCTCCTTGAACCCGACGAACTCCTGCGGCTTCACCCAGCGGTGCACCGGGAGATGCCGGGGTGAGGGACGGAGGTACTGCGTGATCGTGATGATGTCGCATCCCGCGTCGTGCAGGTCGTGCAGGGCGCTGACGACCTCCTCGGGCGTCTCGCCCATGCCGAGGATGAGGTTGGACTTCGTGATGAGGCCCGCCTCGTGCGCCTGGGTCAGGACGCCGAGCGAGCGCTCGTAGCGGAACGCGGGGCGGATGCGCTTGAAGATGCGCGGAACCGTCTCGACGTTGTGCGCGAAGACCTCGGGACGCGCGTCGAAGATCTCGCCCAGCAGGGAGGGGTCGCCGTCGTGCTCGTTCGCGAGCAGCTCGACCCCGGTCCGGGGGTTCAGCGCGTGGATCTGCCGCACCGTCTCGGCGTTGAGCCACGCGCCGGTGTCGGGCAGGTCGTCGCGCGCGACGCTCGTGACCGTCGCGTACCGCAGGCCCATGCGGCGGACGCTCTCCGCGACCCGCCTCGGCTCGTCCGTGTCGTACTCCGCCGGCTTCCCCGTGTCGATCTGACAGAAGTCGCAGCGTCTCGTGCACTGCGAGCCGCCGATGAGGAACGTCGCCTCGCGGTCCTCCCAGCACTCGAAGATGTTGGGGCAGCCCGCCTCCTGGCAGACGGTGTGCAGGTCCTCGCTCTTCACGAGCGAGTGGAGCGCCTGATACTCCGGCCCGAGCCTCGCCGTCGTCTTGATCCACGGCGGCTTCTTCTCGATCGGCGTCTGCGCGTTGCGCACCTCCAGCCGCAGCAGCCTGCGACCGTCCGGCGCCGCGGTCATGCCGACACCTCCGCGTACTCGTCCGCGAAGACGCGCTCCACCGTCCCGGCCACGTCCGCCGGCGAGACGATGCGCCCCGTGTGCGCGCTGATCGTCGTCACCCCCGCATCGGCGATGCCGCAGGGGATGATGCCCCCGAACCCGTCGAGGACGTTGTCGCAGTTGATCGCGAAGCCGTGCATCGTGACCCCCTGGGCGACGCGCACGCCGATCGCGGCGACCTTCTCCTCGTGGCGCACGCCCCGCACCCACACGCCGCTGCGTCCTTCCACCTGATAACCGTCCATGCCGTGCGCCGCGAGCACCTCGATGAGCACGCGCTCGAGACGGCGCACGTGGTCCACGACGGCGAGGGGCTCGGGAAGCCGGAAGATCGGATATCCCACGAGCTGCCCCGGGCCGTGCCAGGTGATCCTGCCCCCTCGGTCGACGTCGATCACCGGCGTCCCGTCCCGGGGCCGCTCGTGGGCCTCTGTGCGCTTCCCGGCCGTGTACACGGCCTCGTGCTCGAGGAGGACGAGGGTGTCCGGCCGCTCCCCCGCCACGACGTCGGCATGGATGCGGCGCTGGAGCGCCCAGCCCTCCCCGTAGGGGACGAGATGGGGCGCGAGCCCCGCTTGCACGACGTCGAACACGGACATCCTCCTCGATCATTTCTTGGATGCCGTCCAAGAATACCCCTGTTCGATCCCTCCGCCCGCCACCCCGGTAAAGTTGGACGCCATCCACTTTCCTCACCGAAGGCAGCCATGTCGTCCCGCACCCTCACCGCAGCAGCCTCCCTCTCCGCGCTCGTCCTCCTCGCGGGCTGCTCAGCCTCGCCCGAGGCCGACGAGACCTCCGAGCCCGTCGACGGCGGAACGCTCGTCTACGCGACGGGCGACGCCGAGCCGACCTGCCTCGACCCCCACGTCGGCGGGAACTATCCGCAGGCGCTCATCAGCACGCAGTACCTCGAGCCGCTCGTCGGCCGCGACGCCGACGGCACGATCACGCCGTGGCTCGCGACGGAGTGGGAGACCTCCGAGGACGGCCTCACCTGGGACTTCACGCTGCGCGACGACGTCTCGTTCACCGACGGCACGCCGTTCGACGCGGCGGCCGTCAAGGCGAACATCGAGCACCTGCAGGACCCCGACACGGCCTCCTCGACCGGATACCTCGCCGTGGAGCAGGTCAGCGAGGTCGAGGTCGTCGACGACGCCCACGTGCGCCTGCACCTGTCCACGCCCAAGTCTGCGCTCCTCGAGGCGCTCAGCCAGCAGTGGACGGCCATCCAGTCCCCCGCGGGCATCGCGCGGGGGCAGGAGGAGAACTGCCGGGCGCCCATCGGCACAGGGCCCTTCATCGTGGAGGAGTGGGTGCCGCAGCAGCGCGTCACGCTCGTGCGCAACGAGGACTACGACTCTCCCGGCCCCGAGGCCGACCACGAGGGCCCCGCCTACCTGGACGGCATCGAGTGGCGTTTCATCCCGGATGCGGCGACGCGGCAGGCCGCGCTCGCCTCCGGGGAGGTCGACGTCGTCGACAACCCCCTGCCGTCCGACATCGCCGCGGCGGAGGGACTCGGCTTCACGCACATCGACGCGCCGCGTCCCGGGGCGTCGAACCGCATCGAGCTCAACACCGCGCAGGCGCCGTTCGACGACGTCCTCGTGCGGGAGGCGTTCGTGCGCGCGGCGGACCCGTCGCCCGGCATCGAGTCCCTGTTCCTCGGAGCCGCGACGCGGTCGTACTCGCCGCTGTCGAGCGTGGAGCCCCTCGCCTACTCGGACGAGTCGCTCTTCGTCACGGATCCCGACGCCGCTGACGACCTGCTCGACGAGGCGGGATGGACCGAGCGCGACGACGACGGCACGCGCGTCAAGGACGGCGAGCGTCTCACGGTGCGGTTCCCCGTGTCGACCAATCAGTCGACCGCGGCGGAGCAGTCGCTCTTCGAGCAGATCCAGGCGAACGCCGCGGACGCCGGCTTCGACGTCGTGCTCACGCCCGTGGACCTCTCCGCCTGGTACGGCGCGCTGAGCGCGCACGAGTACGAGGCCGTGAGCGCGCCCTACACGACGGTCGGACCCGACGTGCTGCGCATCCTGTACCACTCCGACGGCACCGTGCCCGCGCCGTCCGGGTACTTCGCCAACCACGCGATGCTGCGCGACCCCGAGCTCGACGCGACGCTCGACGCCGCGGCCTCGGCGCTCGACCCGGACGAGCGGGCCGCCCTCTACGCCGACGCCCAGCGCGTCGTGCTCGACAGCTACGCCGTCCTCCCCCTCTACGACCAGCAGAACCACTTCCTCGTGAACGGCGCCACGGGGGTGACGACCCTCGGCACGGTCGCGACGCCGACGTTCGTCAACGCACGGCTGACCGACTGACCGCGCGATGCCCGCCCTGCGGTGGATCGCTGCGCGCATCGGCGGCGCGCTGCTCGTGGTGTGGATCGTCGCCACGACGGTGTTCTTCGCCCTGCGGGCATCCGGCGATCCGCTGGAGGCGATCCTCGGCGGGCCGGGGTCGCAGGCGAGCCCCGAGGCGGTGGAGGCCGCCCGCCGCGAGTACGGTCTCGATCGGCCGCTCGTCGTGCAGTACCTCCTGCAGCTCTGGCGCGTGTCGACGTTCCAGCTGGGCGACTCGTACGCACGCCGCGAGAGCGTCGTCGGCCTCATCGGGCAGCAGCTGCCGTCGACCCTGCTGCTCGCCGCCCTCGCCCTCGTCCTCGCGTGGCTGCTCGCCGTCGTCGGCGCCGTGATCGCCACCTCGTCGCGCGGGATCGCCGGCCGCGTGGTCGACGCGCTGCTGCGCGGCGTCGAGGTCGTCTCCACCGTCATGCCGCAGTTCTGGCTCGGCACCGTGCTCATCCTGGTCTTCGCATCGTCGCTCGGCCTGCTCCCCGCCACGAGCGCGGGCAACGACCCCGCGAGTCTCGTCCTGCCCGTCGTGACCCTGGCCGTCCCGATCGCGGGCTTCCTCGCGCAGGTCTCGCGGGATGCGCTTCTCGAGGCCGATGCCGCCCCCTTCGCCACGACGGCGCGCGCACGGGGCGCCGCCGAGCACAGGGTGCTGCTGCGGCACACCCTGCGGCATGCGAGCCTTCCCGCCCTCGCGCTGTCGGGATGGGCGTTCGGCAACCTGCTGAGCGGCGCGGTGGTGGTCGAGGTGCTGTTCGCCCGGCCGGGGATCGGGCGGCTGCTGCAGGAGGCCGCCATGGCCCGCGACGTGCCGCTCGTGATCGGCGCCGTGGCGATCGTCGCGGTGCTGTACGTGGCCGTCGTCGTCCTGACCGACGCCGTCGAGCTCCTCGTCGACCCGCGCCTGCGGGGTCCGCGCCCGCGCGTGCTGCGGGCGCCCGACGTGGCGGTGGGCTCGTGAGCACGGTGGGCACGGCCCGTCGGCCCCTCGCCGGACGGCGACGGCTCGGGCCGTCGGGGACGCTCGCGCTCGTCGGCCTCGTGGCGATCCTCACCGCCGTCGTCGCGCCGGGGCTGCTCGCTCCCGGCGACCCGCTCGCGATCGACCCCTCCCGGGCCTTCCTCCCGCCGGGGCCGTCCCATCCGCTCGGCACGGACGAGTCCGGCCGCGACGTGCTCACGCGCATCGTGCACGGCACGGCGGCGTCCGCCGGCATCGGCCTCGCCGCCACGGCCCTCGGCATCGGGACGGGCCTCGTCATCGGATTCGCCGCGGGGCTGGGGCCGCGATGGCTCGACGCGGTCCTCGGACGCGTCATCGAGGTGCTGTTCGCTCTTCCCACGCTCGTCATGGCGCTGCTCCTCGTCGCGATCATCGGCCCGGGCACGCAGAGCTCGGTGCTCGCCATCGGGCTCGCCACGGCGCCGGGCTATGCGCGAATCCTCCGCGCCCGCGTCCGCGGCGTCGCCCGCAGCGACTACGTCGCGCACGCGCGGCTGGAAGGGTCGGGCGGCATGACGGTGTTCCTCCGCCACATCGCGCCGAACACCCTGTGGCCGCTCGTCGCCACCGCGACCCTCGGCATCGGCCAGGCGATCGTGTGGGTGTCCGCGCTGAGCTTCCTCGGGCTCGGCACCCCGCCGCCGTCCCCCGAATGGGGTGCGATGCTCGACGCCGGGCGCGTGTACATCTCGTACGCGTGGTGGCTCACGGTCTTCCCGGGGCTCGCGATCGTCGTCACGGCGACCGTCCTCACCGTGCTCGGACGCCGTCTCGGCGGAGGTGCGAGATGACGCTGCTCGAGGTGACGGGACTCCGGGTGAGCCTCGCCGGAACGGGTGACGTGCTGCGCGGCGTCGATCTGCGCGTCGGCGCCCGCGAATGCCTCGCGATCGTCGGCGAGTCCGGCGCCGGCAAGTCCGTGCTCGCCCGCACGCTGCTCGGGCTCACGCAGGGCGAGCCCGGAGCACGCGTGCACGCCGACGTCTTCTCGCTCGGCGAGCGGGACGTGCGCGGGGTCGGGAGGCGCGGATGGCGGCGACTGCGCGGACGCGAGGTCTCGCTCGTGCTGCAGGACGCGCTGCAGTCGCTCGATCCGCTCCGCACCGTCGAGGCGGAGGTCGGCGAGACGCTCGCCGTCCGGCGCGTCGGCCCCGCGGAGCGGCGGCGGCGCGTCGTGTCGGCGCTCGAGGCCGCGGGGCTCCCCGACGCGTCCCGGCGTCTGCGACAGCGACCGGGGGAGCTCTCGGGCGGCATGCGTCAACGCGTGCTCATCGCCTCCGCCGTCGTCGGCGGTGCGCGCCTCATCGTCGCGGACGAGCCGACGACCGCCCTCGACGCCACCACGGCCGTCCATGTCCTCGACCTGCTCGCACGGCTGCGCGACGAGGGGGCGGGGCTCATCCTCATCAGCCACGACCTGTCCGCCGTGGCCCGGGTCGCCGATCGGATCGCGGTGATCGACGCGGGCGGGATCGTCGAGACCGGCGTCGCGTCCACGATGCTCGGCGCGCCCGCTCACCCCGTGACGCGGGCGCTCATCGCCGCGGCTCCCCGAGGGCCGAAACCCGCTCCGGTCGTCGACGCCGGACGCGTGCTCCTGCGCGGGAGAGCCCTCGTCCGGCGCTACCGCTCCCCCGGCGGCGGGACGACGGCCGCCGTCGACGGCGTCGACGTCACCGTCCGCGCCGGGGAGACCCTCGGCGTCGTCGGCGAGTCGGGCTCGGGCAAGTCGACGCTCGCCCGCCTCCTCGTGGGCGCCGAGCGGCCCGACTCCGGCGCCCTCGAGCCGGGCTCTCCCCCGCCGCGCCTCCGCCTCGTGCCGCAGGATCCTCTCGCGTCCTTCGACCCCCGGCTCACGGTCGAGCGCATCCTCCGGCACGCGCTCCGCGACGGCGCGCCGTCGCCCGCGGAGCTGCTCGCGCGCGTCGGACTCGCCCCGGCGATCCTCGACCGCCGCCCGGCGACGCTCTCCGGCGGTCAGCGCCAGCGCGTCGCGATCGCGCGGGCACTGGCGGGGCGACCCGACGTCCTCGTGTGCGACGAGCCGGTGTCGGCGCTCGACGTGACGACGCAGGCGGAGGTCCTCCGGCTTCTCGCCGGTCTGCAGCGCGAGGACGGGCTCGGCGTCGTCTTCATCTCCCACGACCTCGCCGTCGTCCGCGTCGTCAGCGATCGCGTCGCGGTGATGCGGCACGGACGCGTCGTCGAGGAGGGTCCGACCGAGGCGGTCTACGCAGCCCCGGAGCATCCCTTCACGCGCGAGCTCATCGCCGCCGGCGGCGGAAGGACGGCTACTCCGCGCTCGTGACGGAGTGGATGCCGCCGTCGCTCGTGAGGTTGACGAGGAGGACGTCGTCGGTGGCGTCGGGGTCGAGCGCGTACTCGAGCACCGCGAAGGGGTCCGCGCCGCCGTGCTCGTCCGCCAGGATCGTCATGCTCATGAGGTTGAGCGAGCGGATGATGTCGACCGCCGCGTCCCCGGAGATGTCCACGAGCAGCTCGTCGAGCGCATCGCCGAGGCTCTCCTGCTGCATGAGGATGTATTCGGTGACCTCGCTGGCGCGGTTGTCGACCTCGCCCAGCATCGCGACGCGGCTGCGCCGGTCGACCTCCTCCAACGACGACACGATCGCGGCGGCGGCGTCGAGCGCCTCCTGCGAGACGTCCTCCTGGTCGGGGGCCGTCAGATCGACCGAGACCGTCTGATCGCCGAGCTCGACGTTCTCCGACCAGAAGATCGAGCCGTCGGGGCCGGACTCCAGCAGTCCGAAGAAGTCGTGTTCGATCGCCATGTCGCTTACTCAACCATCCGCGGCGTCACTCGACAAGCGACGCGGCGAACACGTGCGGGGTGAAGCCCGTCAGATCGCCCACGCCCTCGCCCTGACCCAGCAGTTTGACGGGGATCCCCGTGCGTTCCTGCACGGCGAGGACGAAGCCGCCCTTCGCCGATCCGTCGAGCTTGGTGATGACGAGCCCCGTCACTCCGGCGTGCTCGAGGAAGGCCTCCGCCTGCATCACGCCGTTCTGGCCGGTCGTGGCGTCGAGCACGAGCAGCACCTCGCTGATGGGCGCCTGCTTCTCGACGACGCGGCGGATCTTCGTCAGCTCGTCCATGAGGCCGCCCTTCGTGTGCAGCCGCCCCGCGGTGTCCACGAGGACGATCTCCGTGCCGTTCCGCTTGGCGTGGTCGATCGTCTGGAACGCCACCGATGCGGGGTCCTGTCCCTCGCGCTCGGGCCGCACGATGGCCGCCCCTCCCCGCTCGGCCCAGGTGGCGAGCTGCTCGACCGCCGCCGCACGGAACGTGTCGGCGGCGCCGACGACGACGGAACGGCCGTGACGGCGGAGGAAGTTCGCGAACTTGCCGATCGTCGTCGTCTTGCCGACGCCGTTGACGCCGACGACGAGCACGACGGCAGGACGCTCGGTGAGCTTCAGCGTCGTGTCGAACTTCGCGAAGTGCTCCTCGAGCGTCTCCTGCAGCATCCGCTGGAGGTCCCTCGGGTCCGTCGTGCGGAAGCGCTCGACCTTCTCGCGCAGCTCGTCGACGATGCGCTCGGTGATGTCGGGGCCGAAGTCCGCCGTCAGCAGGGCCGTCTCGAGGTCGTCCCAGGTGCTCTCGTCGATCGTCGGCTTGACGAACATCCCGCGCAGCGCGCGCCCGAGTGACCATTTCTCCGCCATGACTCCAGCCTAGTTCGCGCGGCGCGGCCGGCCGGCTCAGCGCCGCGTCGACGCCGTCACGGTGAACCTGCTGTTGCGGCCGACCTGGCGCGTCGGCCCGACGAGGCGCTCGAGCGCCGGACGATAGGCGAGGTGCGAGTTCCACACGCACCACAGCTCGCCCCCGGGGCGCAGCACGCGCGCGGCCTCGCCGAAGAGCCGCGGGGCGATGCGGTCGACGACGGCGGCTCCGGAGTGGAACGGCGGGTTGAGGAGGACCAGATCGGCCGACGCATCCGGACGGGCGCCGAGCCCGTCGTCCCGCGCGACGACCACGCGCCCCGAGAGGCCGTTCGCCTCCGCCGTCGCCGTCGCGGAGGCCACGGCGGCGGCCGACTGGTCGGACGCGATGACGGAGGCGCCGGGATGCGCCAGGGCGTACGACGCGGCGATGGCGCCCGTGCCGCAGCCGAGGTCGACGGCGCGCTCGACCACCGGCATGTCGGGCAGGAACCCGAGGAGGAACCGCGTGCCGAGGTCGACGGAGGAGCCGGCGAACGCCGCGCCGTGGGCGCACACCGTGATCCCGAGGTCCTCGTGTCGCTCGCTGCGCGGCCATCCTCGTCGCCCCGCGCGCCGGGGCCGCGTCGCGTGCAGCACACGCGACTTGCTCGCCGCTCTGCTGGCGCGCACGTCGGCGAAGTGCCGCGCGAGCACGTCGTTCATCCCGAGCGTCATGTGCTTGACGCGTCCGCCCGCCACGAGGCGCACGTCGGCGGCCGCGTGCGCGGCCACGAGGCCCGCGATCTCGTCGAGGGCGTCGAGCGCGCGCGGCAGCTGCAGCAGCACGAGCCGTGCGTCCCGGACGAGGTCGGCGTCGAGCCCGTGACGCGCCACGCGGGCGACGTCGACTCCGACCGCATCCGCGTTGCGCTCGAGGGCGCGCTCGCCCGTGATCGCATCCTGATGGAGCCGGATGCGTCTCGTGGGATCGGCCGCGACCAGGGGAAGCGTCAGCCCGCCGTAACGGTCGCCGATCACGACGAGCTCCCCCGCGTGCGGCGCCGACTCGGCGAGGACGAGCCGGTCGCTCGCGTCCGCGGCGACGAGATCGTGGGCCTCGACGTCCGGGCGCCGACGGAGGCGTCCGGCGATCGCGTCGAACGCCGCGACCGCATCGCGGTGCATGCCGTCGGTCACGACGCGGCGCGCTCGTTGATCCGCTGGCCCACGACCGCGGAGACGCCGTCCTGGCGCATCGAGACGCCGTAGAGCGCGTCGGCGATCTCCATCGTGCGCTTCTGATGCGTGATGACGATGAGCTGACTCGACTCCCGCAGCTGCTCGAAGACGCCGAGCAGGCGGCCGAGGTTGGCGTCGTCGAGGGCGGCCTCGACCTCGTCGAGGATGTAGAACGGGCTCGGCCGCGCCTTGAAGATCGCGGTGAGGAGCGCGACCGCGGCGAGCGAGCGCTCTCCGCCCGACAGCAGCGAGAGGCGCTCGATCTTCTTGCCGACGGGGCGGACGGCGACCTCGATGCCGGTCGTGAGCATGTCGTCGGGATTCGTCAGGGCGATGCTGCCGGTGCCGCCGGGGAAGAGGATCGGGAACACCTCGTGGAACGCCGTCTTCGTGTCCTCGAACGCGGCGGCGAAGATCGTCTGCATGCGCTCGTCGAGATCGGCGATGATCGTCATCAGGTCCTTGCGGGTCTGGACGAGGTCGTCGAGCTGCTCGGTGAGGAACCTGTGCCGCTGCTCGAGCGCGGCGAACTCCTCGAGCGCGAGCGGATTGACACGGCCGAGCTGCGACAGCTTGCGCTCCGCGTCGCGCAGCCGGCGCTCCTGCGCCCTCCGGTCGTACGGCACGGCGGCCGGTTCGTCGTCGGACGCCTCGGCGTCGGGGGCGTCGCCCGGCACCGGCTGATCGGGACCGTACTCGGCGACGAGGATGTCCTCGGCGAGGCCGAGCTCGCTCGAGACGCGCTCCAGCAGGCTCGTGAGGTGGAGCTTCTTCTCGTGGATCTGGAGCTCGATCCCGTGCACGCTCTCGGTGAGACCCGTGAGGCGCTCGCGGAGGCGCCCCTCCTGCTGACGCAGCTCGCGCAGCTCGGCCGACACGGCCGAGCGCGCGCTCTCCGCCTCGGCCAGCGCGACCCTGGCCTGCGTGACCGAGCGGTCCACGGAGTCCAGGAGGGCGGGGAGCTCGTCCGCGACGCCCTCGGCGATCTCCCGCTGCGCGCGGCGCACGACCGCGCGCCGCGCGGCCTGCTCCGCCGCGGTCTGCTCGCGCTCGCGCTGACGTTCCAGTCCCGCGACCCGCGCCTGCGCCGCCCGGACCCGCTCGCGGAGCGTCTCGACCTCCAGGCGTGCAGCCATCTCGCCCTCCCGCGCCGACTCGAGCGCGGCGAGCAGTCCGTCGCGCGCGGACGCGTCCAGGATCGGGCGCGGCTGCACGAGCGCGCGGTCGAGCTCCGCCCGGGCGGAGGTCGCCTTCGTCTCGGCGTCGGTCACCGCGGCCGTCGCCTGCGCCAGTCCGGTCTCCAGGCGCTCGCACTCCGCGATGGCCGCCTCGTGGCGGACCGTGACCTTGTTCACGTGCTCGGCGTGCTGCGCCAGCTGCGCGTCGTGGGCGCGCAGCTCCTGCAGGCGCTCCTTCGTCGCGCGTCGCGCGCTCTGCAGCCGCTCGTTCGCGTCCTGCCGCTGCCCGCCGAGATCCTCCACCGTCGCCTGCACCTCCGCGAGACGCGCGGCAGCGGCATCTCGCTCGGCCTGGAGCTCGAGGCGCGACCGTTCGCCGCCCGAGCCGGCACGGAGGGTTTGCGCCGTGCCGACCTCTCCGGCGCGCGTCACGACGGTGAGCGAGAGCAGATCCTCGTCCGCGGAGGCGAACGCGTCGCGCGCGGCGTCGAGGTCGTCGACGACGACGACGCGCGCGAGCAGGCCGATCACGCCGTCCGGAGCCGTGACGACGTCTCCCGCCGCCGTGAGGCCCGGCCGCGCGACCGGCGCCGCGGACGGGACGGGGGCGTCCGCGATGACGACGTCGACGACGCCGACGTCGTCCGCCTCGCGCGCTGCGGCGTATGCCGCATCGGCGTCCTCGACGAGCAGCCCTTCGGCGAGGGGCCCGAGCACCGCGGCGACGGCCGCCTCGAAACCGGGCTCGACCTGCACGCTCTCCCCGACGAGGCCGCGGATGCCCCTCCCGCCCCGCGCGATGAGCTCGGCCGCCCCGTTCCTGACGTCGAGCGCGCTGCCGAGCGCCGAGACCTTCGCCGCGAGGGCGTCCGCCTCGCGTTCGGCGGCCCGGTGGCCCTCGCGAAGCCCCTCGAGCGCGGCCTCGGCGTCGGCGGCCTGCCGCTGCGCCTCCTCGTAGGCGGCCTGCAGCTCGGCGGCCACGCCCGCCGAGACGGCGACGTCCTCGAGCGACTCGAAGGCCTCGGTCGCCCGCACACGGCGCTCGTTCGCAGCGTCGAGGGCGTTCTGCTGGCGCAGCACCGCTCCGCGCACCGCCGCGAGCGTCTGCTGCGCGGCCTCCGCCGCGCCGCGGAGCGTCGTCAGCCGCATGTCGTGCGCCGACACGAGGGCGCTCTGCTCCGCGATGTCGGCGTCGAGGGCGTCGAGCTCGGCGCGGGCGGCGACGACCTCGCGCGAGGCCGCCTGGACGACGTCCTGCGCCGCGCCGGCGCCGTCGCCGATCTCGACGATCTCCGCGCGCGCCTCGTCGATGACGCTCTGGGTGACCGTGACCTGCGGACCGGTGCCGTCGTCGTCCGCTCCGAGCAGGGCGAGGCGCTGGTTCGCGAGCGTGTACAGCCCGCGCAGGCGCTCCTGCACCTGCTCGAGCCCGAAGAGCACGCGCCGGGCGTCGTCGACGGCCTCCGCGTTCTGCTCCCGCTCGAGCGCCGCGATGCGCGCCTTCACTCCGTCCGCCTGCTCCTGCAGGACGAGGCGCTCGGTGTGCCGCTCCTGCTCGTCGCGTGCGTGATCCGACAGCACGCGCCGCAGCTGCACCACGTCGTCGGCGAACAGCCTCGCCTTCGCGTCGCGCACGACGGCGGCGATCGTCTGCGCCTCGCGCGCGATCTCGGCCTGACGCCCCAGCGGCTTCAGCTGGCGCCGGATCTCGCCGGCGAGATCGCTCAGACGCGTGAGGTTCTGCTCCATCGCCTCGAGCTTGCGAACCGTCTTCTCCTTGCGGCGGCGGTGCTTGAGGATGCCGGCCGCCTCCTCGACGAAGCCGCGCCGCTCCTCCGGCGAGGCCTGCAGCACCGTGTCCAGGCGTCCCTGCCCGACGATGACGTGCATCTCCCGCCCGAGGCCCGAGTCGCTCAGCAGCTCCTGCACGTCGAGGAGACGGCATGACTCGCCGTTGATCGCATACTCGCTCTGTCCGTTGCGGAACAGCGTGCGGCTGATCGTCACCTCGCTGTACTCGATCGGCAGCGCGCCGTCGGCGTTGTCGATCGTCAGCTGCACCTCGGCGCGCCCGAGGGGCCCGCGCGTCGCGGTGCCGGCGAAGATGACGTCCTCCATCTTGCCTCCGCGAAGGGTCTTCGCCCCCTGCTCCCCCATGACCCATGCGAGGGCGTCGACGACGTTCGACTTGCCGGATCCGTTCGGGCCGACGATCGCGGTGACCCCGGGCTCGAGGGCGAACGACGTCGGCTGCGCGAAGGATTTGAAGCCCTTGAGCGTGAGGCTCTTCAAGTGCATCCGCGCGCCTCCCTCCCTCTCGTCGCCTGGGAAAATCAGGTCTCACGGTACCCGACGCACACGCCGCGGCGGGCGCACGACGGCGGCTCGGCGTGCGGAAACCTGAGAATCCGCTTGACGGCGGCGGCGCATCTGCGTAACGTATCTGATCGCGACGTCCGATCCCGGGCGTCACCGGCTCAGGATGATCCGCCCGCACCGGGAACGAGAGGAGGAAGCCGACATGGATACGCACACCGCATTCGTCGCGACGTTCGCGTTCCCGGCCTCCGTCCCCGACCGCGCAGCGCGACGTCTCCTGGCCGGAGGGTGCCTCGCCGGCGGAGCCGGCTTCGCCCGACCCCTGGCGTAGGGCCCCGGCACTGCCGGATCTCCGCCGAGCGACCGGGCACGACGCCCGGCCTCCTGCGTCCCTCTGACGCATCCCCTGCCCGAGCGCTCCGGGCCATGCCCGCTCCGCCCGCGCTCTCCTCGCCGTCCCCGGATCCACGGGGCCGACCTCCCGTTCCCGCACGGGAGCATCCCTTCCGAAGGAACCATCGTGAACACGACCGATCTGTCCCCCACCGCCCACCCTCCTCAAGCCGGGCCGTCCCCGGCGCGCGTCGAGGACGCGATCGCCGCGATCCCCGCGCGCACGCCGCGGACGTCGACCGCCGACCGGCTTGCGATGCGCATCGGCCTGTGGCTGCTGCTGTGGAGCACGCGTCCCTCCGACGATCGCGAGAGCGCAGAACGCGCACACGCCGCGAGGCTGGTCGCGGACGCGACCCGCGCCGAGCACGACGTCGCGGTCGCCCGGGCGCAGTCCCTCTACGGCGCGCACAGGTTCATCCGATGACCGCGCCGTCCGCGCCCCGCGGAGCCTCCGACTCTGCGGGGCGCGCACCCGCCCTTTCCGCCGGCTCCGGAGACGACGCCATGCCCCTCACCGTCGAACCCCTTCACCTGCCCGAGACCGTCGACGCCGGCGACGCCGGCGACTACGTCGCGTTCGTGCGCGCCTCGAACGCCCTCTGGCAGCACGACTCCGGCACCGACCTGTTCCGCGAGGACGCGGCGGAGCGGCTCGTCGGCCTGCGGGACACCACGTACGTCGAGAAGATCGGCGTCGTCGCGCGACGCGGCGACCGGCCCGTCGGCTTCGGCCTCCTCGCCTACTCGCGCACGACGCGCCGCAATGCGAACGCCGACGTCGTCGTCGCCCCCGAGCACCGCGACCGTGCCGTGGAGGATGCGATCCTCGCGGAGCTCGAGCGGATCGCGCGGGCGCGCGGACGTTCCGCCCTGCTGTCCTTCGGCTTCACGACCGTCGACGACGGTGGCCGACGCCTGCCGTCGCCCACCGGGTTCGGCTCCGTGCCGCTCGACGCGTGGCAGACGCGATTCTTCCAGCGGAACGGCTTCGCGCTGGGCCAGGTCGAGCGTGCGAGCACGTTCGACCTCGACGGGTCGTTCGACGAGACCGATGCGCTCCTCGACGCCGCCCTCGCCAAGGCCGGGCCCGACTACACCCCGGTGTGGTGGCGCATCCCGACGCCCGAGGAGCACATCGACGGCTACGTCGCCGCCGTCGCACGCATGGACACCGATCCGCCGAGCGGCGACCTCGAGCCCGAGCAGGACGTCTGGACGGCACGGCGCGTCCGCGCCCGCGAGGACCTCATGCTCCGCGGCGGCCAGACGAAGGCGGTGACGGCCGTCGTCCACGAGCCGACCGGCACGATCGCCGCGTTCAACGAGCTCGTGATCGGCGCCGACCGCGCGCGCCCGACGGAGAACCACGACACGCTCGTCATGCCCGAGCACAGGGGGCGCCGGCTGGGCACGATCGTGAAGTGCCTCGGACTGCGCCACTGGCGGGAGCTCGTCCCCGAGTCGCCCGTCGTCGAGACCTTCAACGCGGAGGAGAACCGCTACATGCTCGACGTCAACGAGGCCGTGGGGTTCCGACCCGCCGCGTACTCGGGCGAGTGGCGAAAGGAGCTGTCATGACCTGGACCATCGACCCCCTTCGCGTTCCCGCGGCGCTGGACGACGCCGATGCGCAGGACTTCCGGGAGTTCTGGCGGATCGGCAACGAGGCGTGGCGGCGCGACACGGGCACGGACGTCAACGACGACGACGCGGCCGACGTCCTCGAGCGCTGGCGTGAGGAGACGTATCGCACGCACGCGGGGCTCGTCGCACGCGAAGGCGGGCGCGTCATCGCCGCCGGATCGCTCGAGATCGAGAAGACCGTCGCGCGGACGGCCGAGATCGACGTCAGCGTGGCCGCGGGCCATGAGCGCACCGGCGTCGCCGACGCCCTGCTCGCCGCCGTCGAGGGCCTCGCGCGCGAGCACGGTCGCTCCGTCCTCCAGACGTGGACCGGCCACCGACCGGACGCCGGAGCGGAGCGGCTCGTGCCGCCCACCGGAGCCGGGGCCATCCCCGCGCACGACCCGCCGACCGAGCGCATGGTCCGGGCGGGGTACGCGCTCCGCCAGGTCGAGCGCAACAGCGTGTTCGACCTGCACGGCTCGTACGACGCCGTCGACCGTCTGCTCGAGAGCGCCGTCGCGAAGGCGGGCCCCGACTACCGCGTCGTGTGGTGGTCGGGCCCCGTACCCGACCGGTACGCGGACGGCTACGCGCGTGCGGTCTCCCGGATGAGCACGGACGTCCCCGCGGGCGACATGGTGACGGAGCAGCGGCACTGGGATGCCGCGCGCCTCCGCGAACGCGACGCGCGGCTCGCGAGGGCGGGATCGCTCATGGGCGTGACGCTCGTCGTGCACGAGCCGACGGGCGAGGTCGCCGCGTTCAACGACCTGCAGATCGGGTCGGACCACACGCGCCCCACCGCACAGTACGGCACGCTCGTCATGCCCGAGCACCGCGGGCGCCGCCTCGGCGCGATCGTCAAGTGCGTCGGTCTGCGCAACTGGCACGAGGCGGTGCCGGAGTCGCCGTGCGTCTCCACGTTCAACGCCGAGGAGAACCGCTACATGCTCGACGTCAACGAGGCCGTCGGCTTCCGGCCGGTCAGCTATGCGGCGGCCTGGGAGAAGACGCTGGGCTGAGCCTGCGGCGGGGCCGGATCGTCTTCGGCCCCGCCCGCCGTTCAGGCGTAGTCGTAGAAGCCCGCGCCCGTGCGTCTTTTTTCATTCACGTGAATACCTTCTCGCCCTCCGGTCTACTCCTCTCGCCTGAGCGGGCCGTCCGATTTCGCTTCCGGCGCATCCCTTCCCTCCGCCTCGGTAGCGTGGACGGATGAGATACACCGTGATCGGCGGAGGCGTCGGCTGCGCCCGCTTCGTGAAGGGGCTGCGCGAGCACGTGCGGCGGACGGGCGCGGAGGACCGCATCGACGTCATCGTGAACACCGCGGACGACTGGTGGGTCTCGGGGCTGCGCATCTCCCCCGATCACGACAGCCTGCTCTACGCGCTCGCCGGCGTGAACGACGACGGACGAGGGTGGGGGCGTGCGGACGAGACCGAGCGCGTGTCGTCCGAGCTCGCCGCGTGGGGCGCGGCGCCCGACTGGTTCACGCTGGGCGACCTCGATCTCGGCACGCACATCGCGCGCACCACCTGGCTCAGAGAGGGCGCGACCCCGTCGGAGGTGTTCCGGCGCCTCGGCAGCCGCTGGGACCTCGGCGTCACGCTCCACCCGGCGACCGATGCCGAGATCGACACGCACGTGCAGACCGCGGATGGCGGCAGCATGCACTTCCAGGAGTGGTGGGTGCGCCACCGGGCTCAGGTCGCCGCCGTCAGCTTCGCGCAGCGCGCGATCGCCGATGCCCGCCCGTCGCCGGGCGCCGCGGAGACGATCGCGGCGGCCGATGCCATCCTGCTCGCGCCGTCGAACCCCGTCGTGTCGGTCGGCCCCGTGCTCGCCGTGCCGGGGATGCGCGAGGCGCTCCTCGCCGCCGACGCGCCGATCGTGGGGGTCTCGGGGATCATCTCGGGCGCCGTCGTGCGCGGCATGGCCGACGCATGCCTCGCGGCGATCGGCGTCGCGACCTCGGCGGAGGCCGTGGCGCTGCACTACGGGGCGCGCTCGCGGGGAGGGCTCCTCGACGGATGGCTCGTGGACGAGTCGGATGCCTCGGCGGTCGAGCCGCTCGACGCGGCCGGGATCCGCGCCCGGGCCGTCCCCCTGTGGCTGCGCGACCCCGGCACGTCCGCGCAGCTCGCGGCCGACACGCTCGCGCTCGCCGCGGATCTCCGCGGCGAGGTCAGGGACGGGCGCTGATCACGCGCTCGATCTCGTCGGTGCCGACGCGCGCGCGGGCACTGCGGCCGATCTCCTCGGCGCCGAGCCGCAGTACGCGCACGATGGGCTTGCCGAGGGCCTGCGAGACGGCCGACGGCGAGATCCCCTCGCTCGCCGCGATCTCCTTCTGCGGCAGGCCGCGCCAGAGGTCGAAGGCCGCACGGCGCGCGCGGGGCCCCATGTCGGCGATCGACTGATCCCGCGCGAGGAGATAGGCGTTCACGACCCCCGCCATCCCCCGCTCGTGCGCCGAGGCGTCCTCGTCGACGACGAGCCACGATCTCGCGCCGTGCAGCTTGCCGTCCTCGAGCGCGTGCGCATGCTCGACGGCCGCCCTCGCCGCCCACCACCCGGGGCCGTCCTGGATGCGGTCCGCGAGCTGCGACGCGACGGTGACGACGCCGCCGACGCCGAGCCCGAAGCGGCATCCGACGTTCTCCGGCAGCGCGAGCTGGAGGTACAGGGTCGAGACGAGCGCGTCCTCGATCGTGCGGAACGTCGCCTGGAACTCGTCGCCGACGGTCGGGTACCACGGCAGCACCGCGCGCGGATAGGTGCGATCGACCTCGACGGCCGACGTCTCGATCTCACGCTGGACGTCGTCGCGCGACGTCGAGGCGCGGGAGGACACGATGTCCGCGATCACTGCGACAGGCATGAATGAAGCTTATCACTGTACTCTTACTTCAGTTAAGCAAAATCACTTAACTATGACGGCAGGTAAGCGGATCGCTTTTCGACGCTGGCACGCGGGGCAGAGATGGCTGCTCCGGTTCGTGAACGCCAGACGCACGATCGGCCGGCCGCACCGAGGGCACGGGCTGCCGTGGCGCCCATAGGCGTTGAGGCTGTGGGCGAAGTAGCCCGCCTGGCCGTTGACGTTGACGTACTGCGCATCGAAGCTCGTGCCGCCCTCCGCGAGCGCCTTCCGCAGCACCGTCCGCACCTCTGCCAGCAGGCGCATCGCGCCGCGCCGCGACAGCGCCGATGCGGGGGTCTCCGGATGGATCCTCGCCGCCCAGAGCGCCTCGTCGGCGTAGATGTTGCCGATCCCGCTCACGACGGTCTGATCGAGCAGCACGCGCTTCACGGCCACCGCCTTGCGGGCGAGCGTCTGCCCGAAGGCCGCGTCGACGAACGCCGCGTCGAGGGGATCTCGCGCGATGTGCGCCGCCTGCGAGGCGACCAGCGCCGTGTCGTCGCCCCATCCGCCCGCCGCTCCATCCGCCGTGGCCACGAGGGCGTCCACGGCGAGCGATCCGAACGTGCGCTGGTCGGCGAACACGACGGCGAGCTCGCCGTGGCGCGGATGCTCGACGACGATCCGCACGCGTTCATGGCGCTCTCGCGGCGCCTCGATCCCGCGCAGCAGCAGCTGTCCGCTCATCCCGAGATGACCGACCACCGCCTCCCCCTCGCCCGACCCGCCGTCCAGCGGCAGCCAGAGGAACTTGCCCCTGCGGACGACGGCGCGGAACGTGCGACCGGTCAGACGCGCCTCGAAGTCGTCGGAGGAGCCGCGATGGCGCGTGAGCGCACGCGGATCGAGGACCTCCACCACCGAGACCGTCGCCCCCGCCACCGCCGGAGCGAGTCCCGCGCGGACGACCTCGACCTCGGGGAGCTCAGGCATCCGCCTGCAGCGCGCTCAGCGCCCGCCACGCGGTGAGGGCCGCCGCCATCTCTGCCTGCTTCTTGCTCGTCCCCTCGCCCGTCGACGAATGGTCGCCCACCTGGACGGTCGCCGTGAACCGCCGGTCGTGGTCCGGGCCGCGCGAGGCGACCGAGTAGACGGGCGCCCCCTCGCCGAGACGCGCGGCGAGCTCCTGCAGACTCGTCTTCGGGTCCACCGTGACGCCGTCGTAGCGCTCGGGGTCCGCGAGCAGCGGCTCGATGAGACGCAGCACGAGGGCCGAGGCCTGCTCCGCGCCGACCGACAGATAGGCCGCGCCGAACACCGCCTCCGTCGCGTCGGCGAGGATCGAGTCCTTGTCGCGTCCGCCCGTGCGCTCCTCGCCTCTTCCGAGCAGCAGGTGCTCCCCCAGGCCGATGGCGCGGGCGACCTCCGCGAGCGCGATCGTGGAGACGACGCTCGCACGCCGCTTCGCGAGCGCGCCCTCGTCGAGGTCGGGATACCGCGAGTAGAGCATCGTCGTCACGGCCAGGCCGAGGACGGAGTCCCCGAGGAACTCGAGCCGCTCGTTGTGAGGAAGGCCGCCGTGCTCGTACGCGTACGACCGATGAGTCATGGCCAAACCGAGAAGCTCGGCGTCGATCTCGACGCCGAGCTTCTCGGTGAGTGGCCGCGTGTGCGCCACGAGGTCGTGTCCGACGATCAGACGTCGGCGACCTTGCGGCCCTTGTACTCGAGGAACAGCTCGGTGCCCTGCGAGTCGGTGACGACCTTCGCCTGGTGAGGCCGGCTGTAGACGACCTTGCCGTTCTCCACCGTCTTGACGAGCGTGGGAGCCTCGGCCTTCCACTGCGCGCGACGCGAGCGGGTGTTGGAGCGGGAGACCTTCCGCTTCGGGGGGTTGCCTGCCATGGCTAGCTCTCTTCTGTATCGGGGGCGGCGCCTGCCGCCAATCCATTCTGGTCGGTGAGTCCTCTGAGCGCGGCCCACCGAGGATCGACGGGCACCTGCTGCGGGGTTCCGGCGCTTTCCGTCAGTCGCTCGCCCGTGGCCGGATCGAGGCCGGGGCAATCCGGCTGACACACCGGCTGAAACGGAAGCGACAAGACGACCGCATCCCTGACCAGAGTTTCAAGATCCACGTGGTCGTCTTGAACCTCGAAGTCAGCAGTTTCCTCACCAGGATACTCGAAAAGCTCCTGGAACTCGACTTCGACGGGCTGGGCGATGTCGCGCAGGCAGCGTCCGCACACGCCCTCGTACTCGGTGTCCAGGTCGCCGGACACGAGGATGCCCTCGTGGACGGACTCGAGTCGCACGTCGAGATCGAGCTCCTTGCCCTGCGGGACGGAGACGATGCCCTCGCCCCAACGGTCGGGAGCGGGGATGGTCAGCGTGTGCTCGCGCATCTCGCCGGGCTTGCGGACGATGTCGCGGACGGGCAGCACGAAGGGCCCGGAGTGTCGCGTTCTCACGGGGGTCAATGCTACCCGTGCCGCCGACCGCCCGGGCCGCGCGACGCGGAGGCCGGCGAGGTCTCAGAAGTCCTTCGCGGTCGCGCTGCGCAGGTAGCGTGCCACGGCCGACGGGACATAGGGCGACACGTCGCCGCCCAGCGCCGCGACCTGGCGCACGAGCGAGCTCGACACCACGGAGTGCGCGGGGTCGGCCAGCAGGAACACGGTCTCGACGCCGGCGAGATGGTTGTTCACGACGGCCATGGGCGTCTCGTAGGACACGTCGCCCTGCGAGCGGATGCCCTTGACGAGCACGCCGGCGCCGACCTCCTGCGCATAGTCGACGAGGAGCCCGACGCTCCACGATCCGACGATCACCCTGCCCTCGATGCCCGACTCGGCGACGGACTGCTCGAGGAGCTGCAGGCGCAGGGCGATCGGCAGCATCCCCTCCTTATCGGGATTGTGCACCACGAGCACGTGCAGCTCGTCGTAGAGCGACGCGGCCCTCCTGATGACGTCGAGATGGCCGAGGGTGGGCGGGTCGAAGGAACCCGGGACGACGGCGATCCGGTTGCTCATGCGGTCAGCCTACCGACCGGGGGCGGCCCCTCCCCGCGGTCGGCGCGCCGTCGGCGGACCGACGACGTGCCTCAGCTCTTGCCCAGTGCCGCACGTTCCTCCTGGGTGACGCGGCGCGCGAGGGCGTCCGCGAGGCCCTCGTGCCGCGTGAGGTCCGGATCGTCCGCCAGGATGCGGTCGGCCTCCTCCCGCGCGCGGGCGATGAGATCGGCGTCCTTGACGACGCGCAGCAGGCGCAGCGACGAGCGCGACCCCGATTGCGCGTCGCCGAGCACGTCGCCCTCGCCCCGCAGCTCGAGATCGACCTCGGCGAGCTCGAACCCGTCGAGCGTGCGCGCGACGGCCTCGACGCGCTCGCGGGCGGGCGTGGCCTCGGGAGCCTCCGTGACGAGCAGGCACAGGCCCGGCACGCCGCCGCGCCCGACGCGTCCGCGCAGCTGGTGCAGCTGGGAGACCCCAAACCGGTCGGCGTCGAGGATCACCATCGTCGACGCGTTCGGCACGTCGACGCCGACCTCGATGACCGTCGTGGCGACGAGGACGTCGAGGTCGCCCCGGGCGAAGTCCTGCATGATGCGGTCCTTCTCGTCTCCCGGCATCCGGCCGTGGAGCACGGCGAGCCTCAGACGGCCCACGCGCTCGTGGCGGCCGAGCATCTCGGCGACCTGCACGACGCCCCACCGCGGACCGGACGCCTCCCCGTCCACGGGAGGAGCGACCTCCTCGTCGTCCCGCGCCTCCTTGCCCTTCTTCTCGACGTCGATCGCCGAGCACACGACGAAGACCTGATGGCCCTTCTCGACCTCCTCCGCCGCGCGCTCCCACACCCGGCCGAACCATCCCGGCCTCTCGGCGAGCGGCGTGACGAACGTCTGGATGCCCGCGCGCCCTGTCGGCAGGGTGCGGATCGTCGACACGTCCAGGTCGCCGAACACCGTCATCGCCACGGTGCGGGGGATCGGCGTCGCGGTGAGCACGAGCGCGTGCGGGCTCGTCCCCTTGGCGCGCAACGTCTCGCGCTGCTCCACGCCGAACCGGTGCTGCTCGTCCACGACGACGAGACCGAGGTCGGCGAAGGTCGTCCCCTCGCTCAGCAGCGCATGCGTGCCGACGACGACGAGCGCCTGGCCCGACGCGACGCGCAGCGCCGCCTTGCGGCGCATCGCCGCGGACATCTGGCCCGTGAGGAGCGTCGGCATCACGAGCGGCGCGAGGTCGGGTCCGAGCATCCTCGTGATGGAGCGCAGATGCTGCGCCGCGAGCACCTCGGTCGGCGCGATGAGCGCGGACTGCCCGCCCGACTCCGCCACCTGGAGCATCGCCCGCAGCGCCACGAGCGTCTTCCCCGAGCCCACCTCCCCCTGCACGAGGCGGTTCATCGGCCAGTCGGCGACGAGCTCGGAGGCGATCTTCGCTCCGACCGACTGCTGATCGGGCGTGAGCGCGAACGGCAGTCCCGCGTCGAATCGCGACAGCAGCCCGCCGTCGGACGCGGGGCGCCGGGTCGCCGACAGGGAGCGGACGAGGAGGCGCTGCTGCACGAGCGCGGTCTGCAGCACGAGCGCCTCGTGCATGCGCAGCGTCTTGCGCGCGCCGTAGGCGTGCCCCTCGTTCGCCGGGCGGTGCACGCCCTCGAGCGCGTCCCGCGCCCCCATGAGCGACTCGCGCGCGCGCAGCTCCGCCGGCAACGGCTCCGGCACCTCGCCGAGCTGGTCGAGGCACTGTGCCGCGAGCTTCTCGAACTGCCAGCTCGTGACGGCCGACGTGGCGGGGTAGATGGGGATGAGCCGGTTCGCGAAGTCCTGAGCCCGCTCGAGCGCATCGCCCTCGTCGTCGAACAGCTCGTAGTTCGGATGGGAGAACTGCCGCTCGCCGCGGTACTCCCCGACCTTGCCCGAGAACACCCCGCGCCGGCCCTGCCGGAGCTCGCCCTGCCGCCACTCCTGGTTGAAGAAGGTCAGGGTCATCTCGCCCCGGCCGTCGCCGATGACCACCTCGAGGATGCGCCCGCCCCGGCTGCGCATCGGGCGCGACTGCACGCGCCGCACCTCGGCGACGATCGTCACCGTCTCGCCGAGCGGGAGACCGAGGATCGGCGTCAGTTCGCCGCGGCTGACGTAGCGGCGCGGATAGTGCGACAGGGCGTCGCCCACCGTGCGCATGCCGAACGCGCGCTGGAGGGCCGCCGCGGTCTTCCCCCCCAGCGCCTGTTCGAGCGGGGAGTCCAGGGTCAGCGGCATGACCACGAGTCTAGGAGGGAGCCCCGACGTGCGGCCGCTATCGTGGCGGGGTGACGAGGATCATCGCGGGACGGGCGGGCGGCGTCCGCCTGGAGGTGCCGCGGTCGGGCACGCGGCCGACCAGCGATCGGGTGCGCGAGTCGCTGTTCGCCTCCCTCGAGGGGACGGGCCTGATCGAGGGCGCCCAGGTCGTCGACCTCTACGCGGGATCCGGAGCGCTCGGGCTCGAGTGCGCGAGCCGCGGCGCCGCCGTGGTCGACCTCGTCGAGCGCGCACCGACGGCTGCCGCCCTCGCGCGACGCAACGCCGACGGCGTGCGCCGCGCGATCGGCACGGGGTCGGCGACGATCCGCGTCCATCCCGTCGCCGTGCGCTCGTTCCTCCGCGGCACGGCGCCCGGCGTCGACATCGCGTTCCTCGACCCGCCCTACGAGCTCGCCGACGACGCCCTCGCGGAGGATCTCGCCCTGCTCGCCCCCCTCATGACCGAGGGCTCCCTCGTCATCGTGGAGCGCTCCTCCCGGTCGCCGTCGCCGGACTGGGCCGCCGCCGGCCTCGCGCCGTGGCGCGACCGCGTCTACGGCGACACGGCCCTGTGGTGGGGCGAGCCGGTCGCCTGACGCCGGCAGGAGCGAAAGCGGCCAGAGGAGGCGTCCCGCCGAGGCGCGGGCGTCCTCCTCCTCAGCCGCCCGAGGCATCCCAATCGCGATAGGGGTCCCAGCCCCCGGGCCCGCCGTACGGGCGTCCGCCCACGAGCACGGGGGCGTCCCCGCGCTCCACCGCCCGTCCGATCACGCGGAACCCCGACGGAAGGGGCTCCTTCCGGAACGTCGCGAGGAGAGCGTGGTCCTCTCCTCCCTCCAGCGCCGACGCCGGGTCATCGCCGAGGGCGAGCGGATCGATGTCGATCGACACGGCGGACGCGTCGGCCATCCGCCGGGCGTCGAGCGCCAGCCCGTCCGAGACGTCCATCATGGCCGTCGCCCCCGCCAGCGCGGCGAACGGCCCGAGCCCGATCGGGGGCACGGGCCGCAGCTGGGCCTCGAGCGCGCCGACGTCGCCCGGGCGGAGCCGTGCGGGGTCGACGGGCACGGGGACGCCGTCCGGATCGCGGAAGCGGTCGAACAGTACCGCAAGTCCCGACGCGGCCCGGCCGAGCTCTCCCGCGATCGCGACGACGTCTCCGGCACGCGCGCCGGACCGCGTGACGGGCGCGCGGCCGTCCAGGTCGCCGAGCGCGGTCACCGCGATCGTGAGCGTGTCGCTCGCCGTGAGGTCGCCCCCGACGACCGCGCAGCCCGGTGCGAGGGCGTCGCAGGCGTCACGGAGGCCGTCCGCGAGGGCTTCGACGAAGGAGACGCGCGTGTCGTTCGGCATCGCGAGCGCGACGAGCAGCGCCGTCGGCCGGGCGCCCATCGCCGCGACGTCGGCGAGGTTCACGGCGGCGGACTTCCAGCCGAGGTCGTAGCCGCTCGACCAGGCGAGGCGGAAGTCCGGCCCGTGGACGAGGGTGTCGGTCGTCGCGACGACCGCCCCGGACGACACGGCGACGACGGCGGCGTCGTCGCCGGGTCCGAGCAGGCCCGCCGACGCGCGGCCGGTGCGCTCCAGGATGCGCCGGAGGATCTCGCCCTCGCTCAGCTCGCCGACGGTGGGGTCCTCATGCATCCGTCCAGCGTAGGCGAACGTCCAGCGGCGTCGAACGTAGGCTGGTGGAGTGTTCCGCCGCCTCCTCGCCGCCGCCGGCCTCGCGTCCGTCCTCGTCCTGACGGGCTGCGCGACGACGGTGCATCTCGAGCCCGCCGACAATGCGAACGATCCCCTCTGCGCGGAGGTCTCCGTGCGGCTGCCCGACTCGGTCGCGGGCCTCGACCGACGCTGGACCGACGCGCAGGCGACGGGCGCGTGGGGCGACCCGACGACGGTCATCCTGTCGTGCGGATTCGAGGCGCCGGCTCCGACGACGCAGCAGTGCGTGTCGATCGACGGCGTCGACTGGATCGTCGACGAGACCGACTACCCCGACCTACGCATGACGACGTACGGGCGCGAGCCCGCCGTGCAGGTGTACGTCGTCACCACGGACGTCACGGCGGACGCCGCGCTCTCCGCGCTGGCGGGGGCCGTCACGCAGCTGCCGAAGACGGCCGAGTGCACCGACCCCGATACCGCCGCGCCGGAGGACGAGGACGCCCCCACGACGGGCGGGCAGTCGGACGACGACTCCGAGTGACGGGCCGGCTCAGGCGGCCCGCGCCATCCCGAGCTCGATGAGCTCGGTGATGAGCTCCGAGTAGGTCAGCCCGGACGCGATCCAGCATTTGGGGAACATCGAGATCGGCGTGAAGCCCGGCATCGTGTTCAGCTCGTTGACGACGATCTCGCCGTCGTCGGTGAGGAACACGTCCACGCGTGCGAGGCCGCGTCCGTCCACCGCCTCGAACGCGCGCACCCCGACACGGCGGATGGCCTCCGTCTCCTCGTCGGTGAGGTCGGCGGGACAGACGACGTCGACGCCGTCGCCGCCGAGGTACTTGCCCTCGAAGTCGTAGAAGTCGCGCGTCGTCAGCACGATCTCGCCGGGAAGCGACGCCCTCGCCTCTCCCCCGTCGCGACCCTCGAGCATCGCGACCTCGATCTCGCGACCCGCGATGCCCTTCTCCACGAGCACCTTGTCGTCCTCGGCGAAGGCGATGCGCATCGCCTCGTCGAGCTCGGAGACGTCGTGGGCCTTCGACACGCCGACGCTCGAGCCCGCGCGGGCCGGCTTCACGAACAGCGGGTAGCCGAGCCCCTCCGCCTCGCCGCGCACGTCCTCCGCCGCACGGTCCCAGCGAGCCCGGCGGACGGTCAGGGCCGGCGCGACGGGCACCCCGGCCGCCTCCAGCGCGATCTTCATGAAGTGCTTGTCCATGCACAGGGCGGAGTCGAGCACCCCGCCGCCGGCGTAGGGCAGCTCGAGGATGTCGAGGAAGCCCTGGATGGTGCCGTCCTCGCCGTGGAGGCCGTGGAGGATGGGGAGCACGGCGTCCACCGCTCCCAGAGCCTCCTCCGCGCCGTCCTCCCTGCGCACGCGCAGCAGGCGGTCACCACCGCCCGCCGGCCAGATGACGCGGGTCCCGTTGTCGACGACCTCGGGCAGCCGCTCGGCGTCGAGGCGGAACCTCCCCGGATCGTCCTCCTCGAGGACGAAGACGCCGTCGCGGGTGATCCCGATCGGGATCACCCGGAAGCGGTCACGGTCGATCGCGCCCAGCACCCCGCCTGCCGTCGCGGCCGAGATGGAGTGCTCGCTGGAGCGCCCGCCGAAGAGCACCGCCACTGTCGCCGTCGTCATTCGTCGTCCTCTCGCCCCGGGGGGTGTCGTCGTCCGTGGTCAGATGCGGCGCGATGTCGCGCGGATCGAGCGTGCCGTCGAGCACCATCCTCACCTGCTCGACGATGGGCATCTCGACGTCCTTCGCCCGCGCGAGCTTGAGGATGGGGGCGACGGACCCGAGCCCCTCGGCCGTCTGCTCCATCTGCGTCACGACGTCCTGCAGCGTGTAGCCCTGGCCGAGCAGGCGTCCCGCCGTGTTGTTGCGGCTGAGCGGCGACTGGCACGTCGCGATGAGGTCGCCGAGCCCCGCCAGACCCTGCATCGTCTCGGCCTTCGCGCCGTAGGCGACGGCGAAGTCCGTCATCTCGACGAGGCCGCGCGTGATGATCGACGCCTTCGTGTTCTCGCCGTAGCCCACGCCGTCGACGATCCCGATCGCGACCGCGATGAGGTTCTTCAGCACGCCCCCGAACTCGGTGCCGATGACGTCGGTGTTCACGAAGCTGCGGAAGTAGGGGTTGCGCGCGGTCCGGGCGATGCGCTCGGCCGTCTCCTGGCTCGACGAGGAGATGACGGCGGCCGTGGGCTGCTCGCGGGCGATCTCGAGGGCGAGGTTCGGTCCGCTGGCGACGGCGATGCGGGCGGGGTCGCAGTCGAGCGCCTGCTCGACGACCTGGCTCATGCGCAGTCCCGTCCGCTTCTCGACGCCCTTCATGAGGCTCACGACGGGCACGTCGGAGTCCCCGATGATCGGCCGCAGCTGCGCGAGCGTGTCGCGTGCCGAGGTGCTCGGCACCGACAGGTACACCTGCGTGGCGCCCTCCACGGCCTTGCGCAGCACGTGCGTGGCGCGGATGCCGCGCGGCAGGTTGACGCCCGAGAGGTACTGGGAGTTCCGCTTCCCCTCGTCGATCTCGTGCGCCAGCTCCGGACGACGGGCCCACATGGTCACGTGGGCGCCGCCGTCGGCGAGGATCTTGCCGAAGGTCGTGCCCCAGCTGCCGGCGCCCACGACGACGACGCGCTCGGACGTCACAGCTTCCCCGTCTCCGGCTGGCCGCTCCTCGACGGGTCCCAGCGCTCCGGCGGCGCCTTCTCTCCGCGCAGATCCTCGAGGAGGGCGGTGATCGCGTCCATCAGCCGGCCGGTGCCCGCCGTGATCGCGGCCTGGTCGTTCGGATGCCCTCGCAGGTCGGAGAGGTCGACGGGGTCGCCGACGGCCACCGTGATCGGCTTGCGCAGCGGGAGGACCGAGAACCTGCCGTAACGGGGCATGACGGCCTGCGCGCCCCAGTGCGCGACCGGGATGAGCGGGATGTCGCCGGCGATCGCGAGACGCACGGCGCCCGACTTGCCGCGCATGGGCCACAGATCCGGATCGCGTGTGAGAGTCCCCTCGGGGTACACGATGACGCCGCGCTCGTTCGCCACGAGCTCCCTGCCCTGCGCGAGCGCCTGCGCCGCCGCTCCGCGCGAGCGCGCGACGGGGACCATCCCGGCCCTGCGCAGGATCCAGCCCAGGACGGGAACGCGGAAGAGGCTCTCCTTGGCCAGGAAGCGCGGCACCCTGCCCATGCGCCACGTCGCCACGGCGACGAGCACGGGATCGATCTCGCTGTGGTGGTTCGGGGAGAGCACGAACGCCCCCGTCCGGGGCAGCTTCTCGGCGCCGCGCACCTCGATCCTCGTGAGCACGCCGACGACGGGCAGCACGATCGCGGCCAGCGGCCAGAAGATGCTCGGCCGGGATCTCTCCGGGGAGGAGGGACCCACCGTCATCCCACGACGTCGAAGTCGGCGCCGAGAGCGGTGAGCTTCTCGAAGAACCGCTCGTAGCCGCGTCGGATGATGCCGACGCCCGACACGCGCGACGTGCCCTCGGCCGTCAGCGCCGCGATCACGTGGCTGTAGCCGCCGCGCAGATCTGGCACGACGATGTCGGCGCCGTGCAGCGGGGTCGGGCCGGTGATCACGGCGGCCTGCTCGAGCGCGCGCCGCGGGACGCGACGGTACGCGCCGTCGAGGCCGCGGGGGTGGACGACGATGTTCGCGCCCATCTGGTTGAGCGCGTCGGTGAAGCCGAAGCGGTTCTCGTACACGGTCTCGTGCACGACCGACGTGCCGTGCGCCTGCGTGAGGGCGACGATGAGCGGCTGCTGCCAGTCGGTCATGAACCCGGGATGCACGTCTGTCTCGACGGTCACGGGCTTCAGCGGCGCGGTCCCGCGGTGGAAGCGGATGCCGTCGTCCGTGATGTCGAAGTCGCCTCCGACCTTGCGGAAGACGTTGAGGAACGTGAGCATCTCGTACTGGCGCGCGCCCTTGACGAAGATGTCGCCGTCCGTCGCGAGAGCCGCCGACGCCCAGGAGGCCGCCTCGTTCCGGTCGAACAGCGAACGGTGGTCGTACCCCCGCAGCTCCTTGACGCCCTCGATGAAGATGACGCGGTTCGGCTCGTAGGAGATGATGGCGCCCATCTTCTGCAGCACGCCGATGAGGTCCATGATCTCGGGCTCGATCGCCGCGTTGCGCAGCTCGGTGACGCCGTCGGCGCGCACGGCCGTGAGCAGGACCTGCTCGGTCGCCCCCACGCTCGGGTACGGCAGCTCGATGTCGGCGCCGTGGAGGCCCTTCGGGGCCGACAGCCGGATGCCGCTGGGCTGCTTGTCCACGATCGCGCCGAAGGATCGCAGCGCGTCGAGGTGGAAGTCGATCGGGCGGTCGCCGATGCGGCATCCGCCGAGGTCGGGGATGAACGCCTGGCCGAGGAGGTGCAGCAGCGGGCCGCAGAAGAGGATCGGGATGCGGGAGGACCCGGCGTGCGCGTCGATCTCCTCGAAGTTCGCGGACTTCGCCGCGCTCGGGTCGAGGACGAGGGATCCGGCCTCCTCGCCCTCGGTGACGGTCACGCCGTGCACCTCGAGCAGCGAGCGGACGACCTCGACGTCGCGGATGTCCGGCACGTCGCGCAGCGTGCTCGGCGTCTCGCCGAGGAGGGACGCGACCATCGCCTTGGTCGCCAGGTTCTTCGCGCCTCGCACGTCGACCTGCCCGCGCAGCGGACGCCCGCCGCGGATCTCGATCACTTCGCCGGCCCGCGACGCCGAGGCGCCTGCGACCGTCGTGTCGCCCAGGAGAGTCATGTGCTTGTGGCCTCACTACCGTTCAGGCGGGTTCTCCGCCGGCTTTTCGGGGCCGCGAGCCCCGGGCTCACGGTACGGGGATCGTCCGTGGCCGCCACGCCTCGCGGCGGGCCTCGAACTCCGCGATCTTCTCTTCGCTGCGGAGGGTGAGGCCGATGTCGTCGAGCCCCTCGAGGAGCCGCCACCTAGTGTAATCGTCGATCTCGAACGGGGCGGTGAAGTCGCCGAGTACGGCGGTTCGCTCCGCGAGGTCCACGGTCATCTCGACCCCGGGCTGCGCCTCGATGGCGGCCCAGAACCGCTCCAGGTCGGCCTCCGAGATGATGCCTGTGAGAAGGCCCTGCTTGCCGGAGTTGCCGCGGAAGATGTCCGCGAACCGCGGGCTCAGGACCACTTTGAAGCCGTAGTCGCGCAGAGCCCACACCGCATGCTCCCGGCTCGAGCCCGTCCCGAAGTCGGCGCCCGCGACGAGGACCGACGCGGCCCGGTACGGGTCCTGGTTCAGGACGAACCCGGGATCCTGGCGCCATCCGTGGAACAGGGCGTCCTCGAACCCGGTCTTCGTGACCCGCTTGAGGAACACGGCGGGGATGATCTGATCGGTGTCGACGTTCGACCGCTTGAGGGGAGCGGCGACGCCCGTGTGGGTGATGAACTTCTCCATGAGCGGCTCCTTACGCCTCGGCGCCCGACAGCGCGGGCTCGTCTGCGGGCTCCAGGTCGGACGGGCTCGACAGGGTGCCGCGGATGGCGGTGGCCGCGGCGACGAGCGGCGAGACGAGGTGCGTGCGCCCTCCCTTGCCCTGACGGCCCTCGAAGTTCCGGTTGGACGTCGACGCGCACCGCTCCCCCGGCGCCAGCTGATCGGGGTTCATCCCCAGGCACATCGAGCAGCCGGCGAACCGCCACTCCGCCCCGAAATCCGTCACGATCCTGTCGATGCCCTCGGCCTCCGCCTGCAGGCGCACCCGAGCCGATCCGGGGACGACCATGACGCGCACGCCCTCCGCCTTCGTGCGGCCCTCGATGATCGAGGCGAAAGCGCGGAGGTCCTCGATGCGGCTGTTCGTGCAGGAGCCCATGAAGACCGCGTCGACGTGCACGTCCTTCAGACGGGTGCCGGGCGCGAGGTCCATGTACGCGAGCGCGCGCTCCGCCGCGGCACGCTCGTTCGGGTCCTCGAAGACGTCGGGAACGGGCACCGTGTCGCTCAACGACACGCCCTGACCCGGGTTCGTGCCCCATGTGACGAACGGCTCCAGCTCGTTCGCGTCGAGGAAGACCTCCGCGTCGAAGGCGGCGCCCTCGTCCGTCGGCAGCGTGCGCCAGTAGGCGACCGCGTCCTCCCAGTCCCGCCCCTTCGGCGCGTGGGGACGACCCTCCAGGTACGCGAACGTGGTCTCGTCGGGCGCGACCATCCCGGCGCGCGCGCCCGCCTCGATCGACATGTTGCAGATCGTCATGCGCCCCTCCATGGAGAGCGATCGGATGGCGCTGCCGCGGTACTCCAGGACGTATCCCTGTCCGCCGCCCGTGCCGATCTTCGCGATGACCGCCAGGATGATGTCCTTCGCCGTGACGCCGGGCCTCAGCTCGCCCTCGACCGTGATGGCCATGGTCTTGAACGGCTTCAGCGGCAGCGTCTGCGTGGCCATGACGTGCTCGACCTCGCTCGTGCCGATGCCGAACGCCATCGCCCCGAACGCGCCGTGCGTGGACGTGTGGCTGTCACCGCAGACGACCGTGACGCCCGGCATCGTCAGACCCAGCTGCGGCCCGACGACGTGCACGATGCCCTGCTCGGCGTCCCCGAGCGAGTGCAGGCGCACGCCGAACTCCGCGGCGTTGCGCCGCAGCGTCTCGATCTGCGTGCGACTCGTCAGATCCGCGATCGGCTTGTCGATCGCGAGCGTCGGGGTGTTGTGGTCCTCCGTCGCGATCGTCAGATCCACGCGACGCAACGGACGCCCCTCGGCACGCAGTCCGTCGAACGCCTGCGGACTCGTCACCTCGTGCACCAGGTGCAGATCGATGTAGATGAGGTCGGGCTGCCCGTCCTCGCCCTTCACGACCAGATGATCGTCCCAGACCTTCTCGGCCAGGGTCCGGGGGCGGTCCGGGATCCGGACGTCGTTCGTGCTCATTGCGGTTCCTGCTCCTCATGCTCGTCGGTGTCGGCCTACGACGAACTCCGCGACGGGAGAGGCCTAGAGGATGACCCCGTCGCGGCGGATAAGGAGAAGCCGGGCGCACCGCACGCCATGATCCTAGCAGGATGCTCCGCACCCCCGGCTCTCATCGAAGAAGTGCACAGGTCGAGTCGGCACGGCCGCCGTCCGATGAGCAGAAAGCCGCGGCGGACCGCTCGGCCCGTCAGGCGTCCTCGCCCCGGCCGGCGACGGACGTCCGCGCGCGTGCCTCACGCGAGGAGGAGACGAGGCTCGCGATCGTCGCGACCGTCATCGAGCCGACGATCACGCCCAGCGAGACCACATTGCCGATGTCGGGCGCCCACTCGACGGGCCGGCCGCCGTTGATGAACGGCAGCTCGTTCACGTGCAGGGCGTGGAACACGAGCTTCACGCCGATGAACGCGAGGATGAAGGCGACCCCGTAGTGCAGGTACTTGAGCTTCTCGAGCAGGTCGCCGAGCAGGAAGTAGAGCTGGCGGAGGCCCATGAGGGCGAAGAGGTTCGCCGCGAACACGAGGAAGGGCTCCTGCGTGATGCCGTAGATCGCGGGGATGGAGTCTATCGCGAACATCAGGTCGGTCACGCCGATCGAGACGAAGACGATGAGCATCGGCGTGAGCATCTTCCTGCCGTTCACCACGGTGCGGATCTTCGCGCCGTCGTACTCGTCGCTCACGTCGATGAAGCGGCGCAGCGACCGCACGATGAAGCTCTCGGTCTGGGCGTCGGCCTCGTCCTTCTCCGGCAGCGCCTGGCGCACGGCCGTGACGATGAGGAACGCGCCGAAGATGTAGAAGATCCAGCTGAGGTTCTCGATGAGGGCCGCGCCCAGGAGGATGAACGCCGCCCGCAGCACGAGCGCGATGATGATCCCCACCATCAGCACCTCCTGCTGATAGCGGCGGGGCACGGCGAACTGGCCCATGATCAGCACGAAGACGAAGAGGTTGTCGACGGACAGGCTGTACTCCGTCAGCCATCCGGCGATGAACTCGCCCGCGTTCTGCCCGCCGCCGATCACCGACAGGACGCCCGCGAAGACGAGCGCGAGCGCGACGTAGAAGACGACCCACAGGGTCGACTCCCTCGTGGAGGGGATGTGCGGCCGCTTCAGGATCAGGAGCAGGTCGGCGATCAGGATGAGGGTCAGGACGACGAGCGATCCGACCTGGAACCAGACGGGGATGTCCAAGCGCGAGACCTTTCAGAGGGGCGACGGGAAGTGTCCGAACGGCGAGGACGGGATGCTCCCTCTCGGATGCTCAGGATACCGAACACGGGGGCGCGGATGGTTCCATGGAGACGATCGGCCGCCGGGCGACACCTTCTTCACGAGAGACGACTCCGCCCCGGCGGCAGGAGGCATCGTCGGCACACGAGGAGGCGGGATGGACGAGGCGCGCACCGACGCCGAGCTCACGGCGGCCGCGGCCGACGGGAGCGATGCGGCTTTCCGCGCGCTCTACCGCCGCCACGTGCGTCCGGTCTACTGGATCGCGCATCGCCTCGTCGGCTCCGACGCCGACGCCGAGGACGTGACGCAGGAGACGTTCGTCACGGCGTGGCGGAAGATCGGCGGGCTCGAGCTCGCCGGGACGTCGCTGCTGCCGTGGCTCGCGACCATCTGCCGGTTCCAGGCGGCCAACCGCCTGCGGGCCCGCCGCCGGGCGGAGGCCTCCGAGGTCGACGACACGCTGCCGAGCCTCGTGAGCGTCGAGCAGCAGGTGCTCGACGCGCGGCTCGCGGAGCGCATCCTGCGGGAGGTCGGCGAGCTGAGCGAGCTGGATCAGCGGATCTTCCGCCTGTGCGCCGTCGACGGCTACGCCTACGCCGCCGCCGCCGAGGAGCTCGGCGTGGGCCACGGCGTCGTCCGCAATCGTCTCTCCCGCATCCGCACGCGCCTGCGTGCCGTCGTCGGAGAGGAGTCATGATGAACCACCACGACAGCGAGGCCGACCTGCTGCCGGATCTGCCGGAGGAGGCCGTCCGCCGCATCGAGGAGCGCGTGTTCTCGGACATCCGCGACGATCGCGCACAGGACCGTGCGACGTCGACGCCTGCGAGGCGCCGGAGGAGGGTCTGGCCGGGGATCGCCGCGGCTGCCGTCGCCGTCGTGCTCGCCGCGGCGATCTCGCCGTCCGTCGTCTCGAGCATCTCCGGCTCCGAGTCCACCGTGGCAGCCGACGACGCCCTGACCGAGCCCGAGTCCGCGGTGGGCGAGAGCGCCGGCTCGGCCTCCGACCCCGACGCGACGACGGGCGAGAGGGAGGTGATCCTGACGGGCGACGCGACCCTCGAGGTCGGAGACGTGCGGACAGCCGCCGACGCGATCACCGCACTCGTCGAGGAGCGCGGCGGGCGCGTCGACGGGCTGCGGATCGCCGCCGACGGCGACACGGCCGACATGAGCGACGTCTCCACCGCGTCGAGCTGGATATCCGTGCGTGTCCCCTCGTCCGATCTGACGACCGTCGTCGAGGAGCTCGCGGACGTGGGAGACGTCGTCGAGTCGCAGCTGTCGACGCAGGACGTCACCTCTCAGGCCGTCGACCTGCGGGCCCGCATCGACGCCGCGCAGGAGTCCGTGAGCCGCCTGACCGAGCTCATGTCGCAGGCGGGCTCGGTGCCGGACCTCCTCGCGGCCGAGCAGGCGCTGTCGGAGCGCCAGGGTCAGCTCGAGTCCTATCAGCAGGAGCTCGAGTCGCTGGAGGGCCAGGTCGAGATGTCGAGCCTCACGATCGCCCTGACGACGGCCGACACGGCGGCGGCCCCCGATCCCACCGGCTTCGGCGACGGCCTCCTCGCCGGCTGGAACGGGCTGCTCGCGACGCTCAACGGGATCGTCGTCGCGCTGGGTTTCCTCCTTCCCTGGCTCGCGGTCGTCGGTGTCGTCGTCCTCGTCCTCTGGCTCTCGCTGCGGGCCCGGCGGCGCCGGGCGCGCGCGGCACCGCCGGGCCCGGATCGGACCGTGCCGACGGAGGACGCCGGATGAACGGCGAGACACGCGCGGCGGCGGGCCGGAGGCCCCGTGATTTGGCGGCCTCCGGCTCCGCGTGCCATACTCTTCTCGTTGCCCGGAACGGGGAACGAGAAGAGAACTGAACATCCAGACGTGCGGCCCCATCGTATAGCGGCCTAGTACGCCGCCCTCTCACGGCGGTAACGCGGGTTCGAATCCCGCTGGGGTCACGCCTTTCTCTCAAGCCCGGATCTGCGAAGATCCGGGCTTGACCTTTTGGTGCTTGACTATGGGCATGCGCGTCACGAAACACGAACATGCGACCCTCCGGATCGAGAGGGAGGGGGCGACGCTCGTGATCGATCCGGGAGGTTTCACTCCCCCGCTGGCCGGTCTCGAGAACGTCGTGGGACTCGTCCTCACGCACGAGCATCCCGACCACTGGACGCCCGAGCACGTCGCCGACCTGCGCGACCGGTTCCCCGGCATCGTCATCCTCGCCACGCAGGCCGTCGCCGATGCCACGGACGCGTCCGTGATCGTCGTGAGGCCGGGCGACACCGCCACGGCGGGGCCCTTCCGCCTGGAGTTCTTCGGCGGCACCCACAACGAGATCCACTCGTCCATCCCGCTCGTCGACAATGTGGGCGTGTTCGTCGACGACACGCTCTACTACCCCGGCGACTCCTACGCCGTGCCGGAGGGTCGCGACGTCCCGCTCCTCGCTGCTCCCGTCGGCGCGCCGTGGCTGAAGATCGGGGAGGCGATGGACTTCGTGCTCGCCGTGGGCCCGCGCGAGGCGTTCGGGACGCACGACGTCCCGCTGTCGCGGGAAGGTCTCGGGATGCACCGGGCACGCCTGCGCTGGGCGACGGAGCAGGGCGGCGGAGTCTTCCACGATCTCGACGCCGGGGAGGCGATCGAGGTCGGCTGAGGACGCCGGGCGGCGCGACGACGTCTGTGACGTCATGCGACGCCCGCGGCTCCCGCCTCGCTCCGATGGCGATAGCGTCGACGTCATGACCGAAGCCGACTCCTCCCCCTCGCAGCGCGCGGACTCGAGCGCGCCTCGCCCTATCGGCGCGTCGCTCCCCGCCGACGACTTCAAGGCGCTCTTCCGCGGTCATCCCGGCGGCGTCGCCGTCATCACGGCCGACGACGGCACACGTCCCGTCGCGCTCACGGCGACCTCCGTCGCCTCCGTGAACGCCGACCCGCCGCTCCTCCTCTTCTCGATCTCGTCGCAGTCGTCGTCCGCGCCGGTCATCTCCGCCGCGAAGACCGTCGTGGTGCACCTGCTCGACGCCGACGACATCGACGTCGCGCGCCTGGGCTCCACGAGCGGAGTCGACCGCTTCGCCGACACGTCGACATGGTCGCGGCTCGTGACCGGGGAGCCCGTCTACAACGGCGTGCGCGCATGGGTGCGCTGTGCCGTCGTCGACCGCACGGACGCCGCCGGGTCGACCGTCGTCATCGCCCAGGCCCTGCAGTCGTCCATCTCGCGCGACGTCGAGGCCGGCGAGCACGGCAACGCCCTCGTCTACCACAACCGCACCTGGCACCGTCTCGACGAGGGCTCTCGCCTGGGCTGACCGCTCGGCGGCCGCACGCGAACCGGCGGGACGCCCTGCTCCGCCGCACGCCGGGCCCATGAGCGTCGGCCCGCGACGTCGGGGGCTGCCGCGCAGGATCTCTCGCGTGGGCGTGAGGCGCCCTCCCCGCTCCGACCGGCGAGGATAGGGGTGTGACCCTTCGCCAGACCCTCATCGCCGATCTCCTGCGCGGGCGCCGCGCCGAGCTCCAGCCGGAGGACGCGGGGCTCCATCGCGACGACAACCGCAGGGTGCCGGGACTGCGCCGAGAGGAGGTCTCCGCGCTGGCGGGGATCAACCGCGACTACTACATCAGGCTCGAGCAGGCGCACGGCCATCTTCCCTCGGCGCAGGTGGTCGGCGCCCTTGGCCGGGCGCTGCAGCTCGACGTGGACACCCTGGAGTACTTCCAACGGCTCGCCCAGCCGAACGCGACGAGAGCGCTGTCGCGGCGAGAGGGCCTCCCCCAGGGCGCCTTCGAGATCCTGCGCCTCCTCGAACCGAACCCCGCCTACATCACGAACGGCGTCCACGACGTCCTCGTCGTCAACGCGTCCTGCGCGCAGACGGCGAACGGCTTCCTCGAAGAGGGCAGGAACCTCCTCGTGGAGGTGTTCGAGCGCGAGCGCGATGCGCCGTTCGGCAACGAGTGGCGCGAGACGGCGAACCGGCTGGTCGACTCCATGCGCTTCCACACCGTCCCCGAGGACGAGCGGTTCCAGAGCGTCCTGCGGACCCTCCACGAGCGCTATCCGACGTTCCGCGAGATGTGGGCCCGTCAACGTGCGCGGAAGCTCACGGACGGGACGAGCCTCTTCCACGACACGAGCCGCGGATGGGAGCGGCTCACCTGGCAGACGCTGATCGTGCCGGATCATCCCGACTCGCTGATGACGGTGATCCACGTCTGAGCGCACGCGCGCTCTCCGCGGGATCGCGTCGCCGGAGCAGCTTCAGGACGAGGTGCAGCGTGCTCCGACGAAGACCGTCCTCGAGCTCCTCGCGCACGACCGGCGGGAGGTTCTCCAGCCGGTAGTACAGCGTCGTGCGATGCACGTGCAGCCGACCGCACGCCTCCGAGACGCGCGCGCCCGCGTCGAGATAGACCTCCACCGTCTCGAGCTGCGGGGCGTCGTCGGCGATCCAGAGGGCGAACGCCCCCGGTGAGGCACGGCGCAGCACGCCCAGCGGCACGTCGTCGTTCCGAGAGAGGAGCAGCTGAACGCCCGCGGGGAGAGGATCGATCCCCCGACCGCGCCCATCGACCCCGTGCGCGGGCCGGATGCCGAGAAGGGCCTCCTCGGCGGCGGGGAGGAGGTCGTCATCGTCCGGCCGGAGGGTCGCGGTCCCGACGAGGACCTCCGGATGACCTCGTCGACGCGCCCCCGCGCGGATCGCGTCGTCGGCTCTGCTCGACGAACAGACCAGCACGGGAGAGCCTGCGAGCTCTCCGACGCGCCAGAGCGCCCCTCTGCCGTCCGTCTGCAGGGCGATGCCGAGGGCCCGCAGGACATCCGTCCGGGCTCCGCCGAGCACGGAGACGGTGAGCTCCTCCGACGGGGCGAGCCAGCGGCGGCCGCGCGCCTCCTCGAGCGCGCGTTCCCGGAGGGCCGGCTCCTCGTCGAGAAGACGGCGGAAGACCGAGGTCCTCGCCCGGGGAACGCCCGCAGGGCTCCCTCCGACGAGGCCCGCACGAGACGGTGCGCGCCCGGGGGCCCTGGTGCGCCCGGGAGCCCGCGGGCGCCCCGGGTCCGAGATCACGCCCGTCTCCGCCATGCCGCCCCTGTTCCCGAGCACGCGCCTCCGCAGGCGCGTGTCTGATCCCTCTGAAGCTATGCGGTCCGGGCGCCGGGGGCGTGCCCCTGCCGCACCCACCCACAGCGCGGCCTCGCGGGCGTGCGCGGCTTTTCGACAATCATCGGAAACCGGCCGCCAGCCGCGCAGGCCGGTCACGCCGTGCAGGCCCGGGATCATGCGGGAGGAGACGCCCGACGATCCCCCGGCGCCGAACGAGCGCACCGCGTCGCGGTGCGAGAACGACCTACCGTGGCGGCATGGGCGTCTTCTACTACGGCGCGGAGGCCTCCGCGCTCCACATCGACGATCGCGCGCTCGCGCACCTGAAGGTCGTCATCGTCAGCAAGCTCCGCCGCAACGAGAGCTTCGCCGTCTCATGGTCCCATCCCGAGGAGGACGGCTCCGGACGGAGCACCCTCTGGATGCATCCCGCCATCCCCATCCGGTTCGCCTTCGACGAGCCGGAGGCCCCGCCCCTCAACCGGGAGTGGCTCGAGGAGCTCGCCGTCTCGGCCAACGCCCTCGGGGGGATCCAGCTCGTCGAGGAGCACATCGCGCCGGGCAGGAACGGCTGACGTCGCGCCCGGCGGATCCGGGGCCGCAGCACCTCAGCCGACGTCTCCGCGCCAGGCCCCCGTCTCCGAGCCGCGGGACTCGATGAACTCCTTGAACTTCGCCAGGTCCTTCTTCACGGCCCGATCGTCGAACCCGAGCGCGGCGCCCACCGTCTCCACGGCGCCGGTCGGCTCCCAGTCGAGCTGCACGGTGACCCGCGTCGTGGCGTCGGAGAGCTTGTGGAAGGTCACGACGCCCGCATGGTCGGCGTCTCCGGACACGCTCGTCCATGCGACGCGCTCGTCCGGGTGCTGTTCGGTGATCTTCGCGGTGAACGCCCGCTCGGCGCCGCCGATGGTGACCTTCCATGCGAGCGTCTCATCGTCGATCTGACGGATCGACTCGACGAAGTCGAGGAACTGCGGGAACTCCTCGAACTGGGTCCACTGGTTGTACGCCGTCGTCACGTCCACGTCGACGTCGATCGTCTCGATGATGCGAGCCATGAGGTCTCCTTCACTGATCGGTGCGTTGCATCTGTTCACGTGCCCGTCCATCGTGCGCACACGGCCCGCGTCGCCTGAAGGGGGTTGCGGACCGGCATGGCCTCGAGTATCCGGACCGCCCGGGCGCCGAGCCTCCGTCGTCGCAGTCAGGAGTCGTCGCGATCTCGTCGCCCCCGGATGCGGCGTCCTTCGGCGAGGTCCTTCTCCTCGGCCTCCCGCGCCTTGTCGATCCGCTTGGTGTCGCGCGGCGGCAGCTGGATGGTCTCCTCGGCGACGATCCCGGCCTGCAGCTCGCGTCCGCGCTCGAGCTCGGCGTCGAACTCCGCTCCGAAGAGGAGGGCGATGTTGGCGATCCAGAGCCAGAGGAGGAACACGATCACCCCGGCGAGGGATCCGTAGGTCCTGTCGTAGTTCGAGAAGTTGGACACGTAGAACGCGAACCCGAGCGTCGCGCAGACGAGCAGCACGATCGCGAGAAGCGCTCCCAGGCTGATCCAGCGGAACTTCGGCTGCCGGGCGTTGGGGGTGAAGTAGTAGAGGATCGCGAGGACGAGGACGACGATGAACGCCAGGACCGGCCACTTCGCGATCTGCCAGACCAGGAGCCCGGTCTCGCCGACGCCGAGCATCTCGCCGACGGCCTGGGCGATGGGCCCCGAGATCACCAGCAGGATCGCCGCGACGGCGATCAGCGCGATCGACACGACGGTGACGAGGAGCTGCGTCGGCTTCAGCTTCCAGAACGGGCGCCCCTCCTCGATCTCGTAGATCCGGTTCATCGCGCGGCCGAACGCGCCCACGTATCCCGACGCGGACCACACGGCCAGGACGAGTCCGCTCACGAGCGCGAACCCCGCCGCCGGGGAGCTCGCGATCTCCTCGATGGGTCCTCGGAGCAGGTCCACGGCGTCCCCTGGCGCCACCGCCCCCGCGATCTCGAGCACGGCGTCGGCGACCTGCTGTCCCTGCCCGACGACGCCCAGCAGCGAGAAGATCGCGATGAGCGCGGGGAACAGCGACAGCACGCTGTAGTAGGTCAGGCTCGCCGCGATGTCGGTGCACTGGTCCGACGAGAACTCGCGCACCGACTTCTTCAGCACGTACCGCCACGACGGCGCCTCGATCTCGGTCGGCGAATCCGGCTTCGCGTCATGCTCGGGCTCCGGCGCGTCCGCCTTGGACCGCTTCCGCGCCCCGAAGATCCCTCTCATGCGCTTCTCCCTTCGGCCGGGCGGGACGTGCTCCGTGCCCGCTCACGATGTAACGCGCTCGGACGGCCATCCGTCCGCGGGTTGACGGCGGTGACGCCGTCGTGGCAGGAGGATGCGAGAGCCGCCGCCCGCAGGCCGGCGATCACGCCGGCCTCAGCACGACTTTGACGCATCCGTCCGTCTTCTTCTGGAACGTCTCGTACAGCTGCGGCCCGTCGTCGATGCCTCCACGGTGGGTCACGAGGTCCTCCGTTCCGAGGACGTCGCCGTCCGCCTCGACGAGCGGGATCAGGGTGTCCGTCCACCGCTTCACGTTGCACTGCCCCATGCGAAGCGCGATCTGCTTGTCGAACATCGTCTTCATGGGCATGGGGTCGGCGTCGCCCGCGTAGACGCCGGCGAGCGATACCGTCCCGCCACGTCGCGCGAGATCGATCGCACTGTGAAGCGCGCCGAGACGATCCAGGCCCGCATGCTCCATGAGCGGCCGCGCGACCGACGAGGGGAGCTTGCCGATCGCCGAATGCAGCCCATGGACGAGGGGCGTCCCGTGCGCCTCCATGCCGACGGCGTCCACCACCGAGTCCGCGCCGCGGCCGTCCGTCTCGTCGAGCACGCGATCCCGCAGCTCGGCGTCGTCCTCGAGCACATGCACGCCGTATCGGCGCGCGAGCTCCTGCCGCTCGGGCACCGTGTCCACGCCGATCACCTGATGGCCGAGGTGCACGCCCACACGTGCGGCGAACTGTCCCACCGGCCCCAGTCCGAGGACGACGAGGGTGCCTCCTGCCGGGACGTCGGCGTACCGGACGGCCTGCCACGCCGTGGGCAGGATGTCGCTGAGGAAGAGATACCGCTCGTCGGGAAGCTCGTCGGCCACGCGGATCGTGTTGTGGTCGGCGAGCGGCACGCGCAGGAGCTCCGCCTGTCCTCCCGGCACCTGTCCGTAGAGCTTCGTGTACCCGAAGAGCGCGGCGCCGGATCCGTGCTCCCGCACCTGCGTCGTCTCGCACTGCGACTGCAGGCCGCGCAGGCACATGAAGCACTCCCCGCACGCGATGTTGAACGGCACGACCACCCGTTGTCCGGGAGAGATCCCTCGGACGTCCTCTCCCACCTCCACGACGACGCCCATGGCTTCGTGTCCCAGGATGTCGCCGCGGTCGAGGAACGGGCCCATCACCTCGTAGAGGTGGAGATCCGATCCGCAGATCGCCGTGGACGTGATCCGCACGATCGCGTCCGTCGCCCGTTCGATCCGCGGATCCGGGACCGTCGACGCCTCGATCCTCCGTCGTCCCTGCCAGGTGAGAGCTCGCATCGTCCGTCCTTTCGTCGCTGACCATCCTCGACGGCGGGCGCACGGCGGCGCAGGGGGCTTGACAGGGCCGTCCCTCGGACGAGAGGGCGAGTGTACGCCGTGCTCCCGTCCCCGTCGAGGGGGATCACATCGGCGATGGGCGACCGCAGGCTGACGTCGAGAACACTCGCTTTCGCCTCCGGAGGATCACATGTACTTCCACGTGCAGCAGCTCATCAACCCGATCGTGCAGGACGAGCCCGATCCCGCGGCCGCCAACGCCCTGCAGGAGGGCCTGGGCGGACAGTTCGGCGAGATGCGGACGATGATCCAGTACCTCTTCCAGAGCATCAACTTCCGCGGAGCGTCGGCCAAGCCCTACCGGGACCTCATCCAGGGGATCGGCACGGAGGAGATCAGCCACGTCGAGCTGATCGGCACGACCATCGCCCGGCTGCTCGACGGGTCGCCGAGCTACAGCGGCAAGAAGGGCGACCCGGTCGACGAGCCGGGAGCAGGCGGCGCGGTCCCGCTTCAGATCGCGCTCGACGAGGGCAACATCCACCACTACCTCGTCGGGGCACAGGGCGCGCTGCCCGTCGACGCCGCGGGCAATCCCTGGAGCGGCAGCTACGTCTACAACTCCGGAAACCTCGTCCTGGACCTTCTCTACAACCTGATGCTGGAGTCCACGGGCCGCCTGCAGAAGTGCCGTCTGTACGAGATGACCGCCAACAAGACGGCCCGGTCGACCATCTCCTATCTGATCGTGCGCGATCAGGCGCACGAGAACGGATACGCGAAGGCCCTGGAGACGCTCGGAGTGAACTGGCGGACCGCCCTGCCGATCCCGAAGACGAACGCGGAGCGGTTCCCCGAGGTCAAGCGCCTCGTCGATCTCGGTCTCCAGAGCAAGCAGTACACGTTCGATCTGACCGCCGAGTCGGAGGCCGGCCGGATCTTCCAGGGCGCCTCCCCCTCGAACGACGGGACCGATCTCGACGCCTCGGAGCAGGCGCCGGACGGCGTGCCGTCGGAGATCGCGCCCGAGCGCCCGGAGGAGTTCTCCCCCGGCGCCGACGCCGAGCTGCGCAAGCTGATCGAAGCGGCGGCCGCGCTGGAGCTGGCGGACATCGACATGACGTTCGGAGCGCTGAAGTGACGCGGTTCGGCTACACGCTGATGACGGAGCAGAGCGGGCCGCGGGAGCTCGTCGGCTACGCGGCCGGCGCGGAGTCGGCGGGATTCGACTTCCTCGCCTCCAGCGACCACTACTCGCCGTGGCTCGTGAGCCAGGGCCACGCCCCCTACGCGTGGACGGTCCTCGGCGCGGTCGCGCAGGCGACATCGAGCGTCGAGCTCATGACATATGTCACCTGCCCCACGATCCGCTACCACCCCGCGGTCGTCGCGCAGAAGGCGGCGACGCTGCAGATCCTCTCCGACAACCGGTTCACGCTCGGCCTCGGCTCCGGCGAGAACCTGAACGAGCACGTCGTCGGCGAAGGCTGGCCCGCCGTGCACGCCCGCCAGGACATGCTCGTCGAGGCGATCGAGATCATCCGCACTCTCCACGAGGGCGATCTCGTGACCTACGACGGCGAGTACTTCCGCGTCGACTCCGCCCGGGTGTGGGATGCGCCGGACGCCGGGGTGCCGATCGGAGTCGCCGTCTCCGGCGAGAGCTCGATCGCCCGGTTCGCCCCGCTCGGCGACCACCTCATCACGACCGAGCCGGACGCGCAGCTGGTCAAGGCGTGGGACGACGCGCAGGGCGGCGCGGCCGCCTCGCGCAAGATCGGACAGGTCCCGATCAGCTGGGATCCGGACGAGGGAACGGCGATCGCCCGTGCCCACGACCAGTTCCGCTGGTTCGCGGGAGGCTGGGCCGTCAACGCGGACCTTCCGACGCCCGCGGGCTTCTCCGGCGCGAGTCAGTTCGTCCGCCCGGAGGACGTGGCCGAGTCGATCGCGTGCGGCCCCGACCTCGACGCCCTCGCCGAGAGCGTACGGCCGTTCGTGGACGCCGGCTTCACCGATGTCGCGATCGTGCAGGTCGGCGACGAGCAGCAGGAGCGCTTCGTGGCGGACGTGGCCGAGCCGCTCCTGGAGAGGCTGCGCGCGCTCTGATCGCGACTCCGCCCCGATCCGTCGTGTGCAAGCAGAACGCCGCGGGGCCCGCAACCCCCTCCCGTTCCCGGCGGTTCGCTCGTAGTCTCGCGACATGAGCGATCAGAACGCCACCCACGACGACCCGATCGACCGCCATGACGACGGCGGCGCATCCGCCGCGACCGGGCGGCCGGCCCACGACGACCCGGGCGAGACGCTCGGCGCTCGCGGGACCGACGCCGACGACGCCGCGAGCAAGGAGCCGGCGGACTGGGTGACGGGAGACGAGCCGATGACGGCGGCGCAGCGCAGCTACCTCGACACGCTGGCGCGCGAGGCCGGCGAGGAGCTGCCCGCCCGCCTGACGAAGGCGGAGGCCTCGACCGAGATCGACCGCCTGCAGTCGAAGACCGGCCGCGCGGGCTGACGCCGGCCCCGACGATCCCGCGGTGCTATCGACCGCGGGACGTCCCGCTCGGGCCTTCGTCCTCGCGATCGGTCCCGCCGGTCGGATCGGCCGCCGCGCTCAACAGCTCGAGAGCGGCCTCGACCGGCGGGAGATGCGCGGCCTCTTCGCGTACGACCGCATGGATCGAGCGCATCGGCGTCGGCCTGACCACCGTGATGACGGAGACCCCTGTCGGCGTCCGAGCGGCCCCGAGCCCGGGCAGGACCGTTATCCCGATCCCGGCGGCGACGAAGGCGAGCGCCGCCGGGTAGTCGTGCGCCTCGACGCGGAACGCGGGACGGTAGCCGACAGCGGCACACGCGTCGAGGAGCACTCGCCTGCACCATCCTCGAGCGAAGTCGTTGTCGATCCACTGCTCGTTCGCCAGTTCGGCGAGCTCGACCTCCTCCCTCCTCGCGAGCTCGTGGCCGTCCGGAACCACGGCCACATACGGGTCGTCGAGGAGGTGACGGGAGACGAAGCCCGGTTCGGGCGAGAAATCGCCTCGTGCGACGACGAGGTGGACGTCCGCCCTCTCGGCCGGATCATCCGGCGGGCTCTCGCTGAGGCGCAGGTCCAACCGCACGCCGGGGAAATCGTGACCGAGCCGGCGCACGAGAGACGGCAGCCACGCGGCTCTCACGGAGGCGAAGTAGGCGATGGAGATCGTCCCCGTGCGGCCGGCGCGGAGATCCGTGACAAGCGCCTCGACCCTCCCGAGCCGGGCGAGCACCTCGTCCACCTCCGCGGCGAGCGCGATGCCTGCGGGCGTCGCGCGGAGCCCGCGCCCCGAGCGGGTGAACAGCGTCAGCCCCGTCTCCCGCTGGAGGGCGGTGATGTGCTGGTTCACCGCTGACGGCGTGTAGCCGAGGCTGACGGCAGCGGCCTGGACCGAGGCGCTGGCGACCACCGAGCGGAAGACGCGGAGGCGATGGACATCGAGCATCCCCGCACCATACAGTTCGACTGAACCGAACGGAAGACATCCGCACTGGTGCTGAATCCGTCGCCGGCGTGACGATGGACCGATGACGAGCCCGTCTCCTTCGACTCCTGCGCCTCGAAGCCCCCTGCCGGTCGCCGCCGCCTCGGTCACGGTGGTGTTGTGGGCGTCGGCGTTCGTCGGGGTGCGGGCAGCGGGCGCCGACTACTCCCCCGGCGCCCTCGCACTGGGCCGCCAGCTCAGCGGCTCCGTCGCGCTCACCGCGATCGTGCTCGTCGACGCGGTCCGACGCGGACGGCTCCCGCGACTGCCGCGCGGGCGCCTCCTCATCGCCGTGCTCACGTGGGGAGCCGCATGGTTCGGCCTCTACAACCTCGCCTTGAACGATGCGGAGCGGCATCTCGACGCCGGCACGACCGCCCTGCTGGTCAACCTCGCCCCCGTCCTCATCGGAGTGCTCGCCGGCCTGTTCCTCGGGGAGGGGTTCCCTCGTCGTCTGGTGCACGGACTGTTCGTGTCGTTCGGGGGCGTGGCCCTCATCGCCGCGACGAGCTGGGCCGGACGGGCCGACGTCGTCGGCGTGCTCCTCGGCCTCGGCGCCGCGATCCTGTACGCCTCCAGCGCGACCGTGCAGAAACGGCTGCTGACGCATGTCGACGCGCTGACCGTGACCTGGCTCGGCTGCCTGGCCGGGACCGTCGTGTGCCTCCCCTTCGCGCCGAGCTTGGTGCGCGACGCGACGAGCGCACCGGCGTCCTCCACGCTGGGCATGGTGTATCTCGGCGTCTTCCCCACGGCGATCGCCTTCCTCACCTGGGGATACGCGCTGTCGCGCAGCACCGCCGGGCGGCTCGCCGCATCCACCTATGTCATACCTCCCCTCGTCGTCGTGCTGTCGTGGCTGCTGCTCGCGGAGGTCCCGGCAGCGCTCGCGCTGTTCGGGGGCGCACTGTGCCTGGGCGGCGTGGCGATCGCGACGCTGAGCAGTCGTCGACGCCTGCGCCCCGGCACCAGGGGCTCGGCGGCCCGCGCGGGCTGACGCCCCTCGAGACGGCCTCCCCGTCCCGCTCCGGCCCGTGGGCGGAGACGAGGAGGCCGATGCCGCCGCCCTCAGGCGGTGGCCTTCTTCGACCGCGGCTTCGAGGCCCTGGCGGGGCGGGGCGGCATCGTGTCGTCGGCGACGCCGGCGATCTTCGCCCGGCTCGCCCGCACGTCGGCGAACGAGGTGCCGTAGTAGGCGGCCTCCATGATCGTCTTCATGTCGGCGAGCATCGGCAGGCGCGGGTTGGCGGGCGCGCACTGGTCCTCATAGGCGCCCATGGCGAGCGCGTCGAGCGCCCCGATGAAGGCCTCCTCCGGCACCCCCTGGGCCTGGAAGGACGGAGCGATGCCGCATCGGTCGCGCAGGTCCTCGACGGCCCTCGCGTACGACTCGACGCCCTCCGCGGGAGTGGCCGCGGGCAGCCCCAGGTGCTTCGCGATCTCCTGGAACCGTTCGGGCGCCACGTAGCGCTCGTACTTCGGCCAGCTCGTGAGCTTGGTCGGCACGGAGCCGTTGTAGCGGATCACGTGCGGCAGGTACGTCGCATTGGTGCGGCCGTGCACGAGGTGGAACGTCGCCCCGGTGACGTGCGCCATCGCGTGCACGATCCCGAGGAAGGCGTTGCCGAAGGCCATTCCGGCGATCGAGGACGCGTTGTGCATCTTCTCCCTCGCCGTGAGCACCTCGGCGGACGTCGGGTCGACGCCGCCCTTCGCGGAGGTCTCGATGTTCTCGAAGATGAGCCTGATGGCGTGCAGGCACAGGCCGTCGGTGTAGTCGTTCGCGTAGACGGAGACGTAGGCCTCCGTCGCGTGCGTGAGCGCGTCGAACCCCGAGTCCGCGATGAGGAAGGACGGCATCTGGGCGGTCAGCTCCGGGTCGATGATGGCCACCGTCGGGGTCAGCGCGTAGTCGGCGAGCGGATACTTCTTGCCCCGCTCCGGGTCGCTGATCACGGCGAACGGCGTCATCTCCGAGCCCGTGCCGGAGGTCGTCGGGATGCACACGAGCTTGGCCTGCGCCCCCAGCTCCGGGAACTTGAAGGCGCGCTTGCGGACGTCGAAGAACTTCTCCTTCATGTCCGAGAACTCGATCTCCGGGTGCTCGTAGAGCAGCCACATGACCTTCGCGGCGTCCATGGGGGAGCCGCCTCCGAGCGCGACGATCGTGTCCGGCTTGAAGACGCGCATCTCGGCGGCGCCCCGCTGCACGGCGTCGACGGTCGGCTCGGGGAGCACGTCGTCGATGATCTGCAGCGCGACACGCTCCCCGCGGCGGGCGAGCACGTCGAGGACGCGGTCGACGAAGCCGAGGCGGGTCATCGTGGCGTCGGTGACGATCGTCACGCGGCTCACCCCGCGCATGTCGGCGAGGTAGCGGATCGCGTTGGGCTCGAAGTAGGTCTTCGCGGGCACCTTGAACCACTGCATGTTGTTGTTCCTGCGACCGATGCGCTTGATGTTGAGGAGGTTGACGGCCGAGACGTTGTTCGAGACCGAGTTGTGGCCGTAGGAGCCGCAGCCGAGCGTGAGCGAGGGGATGAAGGCGTTGTAGATGTCTCCGATCCCGCCGAGCGAGCTCGGGGCGTTCGCGATGATGCGCACCGCCTTCACGCGCGAGCCGAACGCCTCGACGACCGCGGCGTCCTCGCTGTGGACGGCACCCGAATGGCCCAGCCCGTCGAACTCGACCATCTGCGCCGAGAGCGAGATGCCTTCCTCGGCGTCGCGGGCCCGCAGGACGGCGAGCACGGGCGCGAGCTTCTCCCGCGTCAGCGGCTCGGCGGGCCCCACTGACCCGACCTCGGCGAGGATGATCGACGTGTCCTCGGGCACCGTGAAGCCGGCCTGCTGCGCGATCCAGACCGGCGACTGGCCGACGACGGCCGCGTTGAGCCTGGCCTCGGCGCAGTTGGCCGAGTCGGCGGCGACGCCGAAGATGAACTCCTCCAGCATCCGCTTCTCGGCGGCCGTGGCCCGGTAGGCGTGGAGCGTCTCGAACTCGGCGATCGCGGCCTCGTAGACGGGCTCGTCGAGGATCACGGCCTGCTCGGACGCGCAGATCATGCCGTTGTCGAAGGCCTTCGAGAGCACGATGTCGTTGACGGCCCGCTTGAGCTTCGCGGTGCGCTCGACGAAGGCCGGCACATTGCCCGCCCCGACGCCGAGAGCGGGCTTGCCGCAGGAGTAGGCGGCCCGCACCATGGCGTTGCCGCCGGTCGCGAGGATGAGGGCGACGTCCGGGTGGTGCATGAGGAGGTTGGAGGCCTCGAGGGAGGGCTGCTCGATCCACTGGATGCAGCCGGCGGGCGCTCCCGCGGCGACCGCGGCGTCGCGGACGACGCGCGCCGCCGCGACCGAGCAGGCCTGAGCGGACGGGTGGAAGCCGAAGACGATGGGGTTGCGGGTCTTGAGGGCGATGAGCGCCTTGAAGATGGTGGTCGAGGTGGGATTCGTCACGGGCGTGATGCCGCAGACGACGCCGACGGGCTCCGCGATCTCGGTGATGCCGGTGAGCTCGTCGTGACCGATGACCCCGACCGTCTTGAGCTCGGACATCGCGTTGGTCACATGCTCGCAGGCGAACATGTTCTTCACCGCCTTGTCCTCGAAGACCCCGCGTCCGGTCTCCCGGACGGCCTGCTCGGCGAGCGGCCCGTGCTGGCTGAGGGCCGCGACCGACGCCTTGCGGACGATGTGGTCGACCTCGTCCTGGGAGAGGTCCATGAACGCTCGGAGCGCGTCGTTCGCCGTGACGACGAGCGTGTCGACCGCCGCCGCGGTGCCCGGGTCGACGGTGGGGTGCGAAATGGTGCTTTCGGTGATGGTCATGACTCCTCGCAGGGCTCGGATGGTGCCGGGGCGTGTCTTCGCCGAACCGGCTTCGCCGAGCCCACGGTAGCTCTGGCGCGCACCCCCGACCCGGGTCGAAGGTCCCGCAGAGGGCGGACCCTCAGACCGACGCGCGCAGGAACGTCACGACGACCTGCTCGGGCGCGAGTCCGGCGTCTGCGTGTCGGGTGGCTTCTCTCCGGGCGCGGCGGGCTCGGCGTCGCTGTCGAGCGCGTCTTCGACGCCGAGACGGGCTGGCCCTCCGACGTCAACGAGCCCGATGTCGACTCGTGACGAGGCGAGGTGCCGCCGCCCGATTGCACGGTGCCGGTAGCGTTTGCTGTATGGCAGAGGATCTTCTCTCCGTCTCCACGGTCGTCGAGGCGACGCCGGCCGCCGTCTGGCGCGTCCTCACCGACGGCAGATCAGCCTGGTGGCCAGGCATGCTGTTCGAGCCGGAAGTCGGTGCATGCCTGACGGAAACATGGGAGGAGGACGGCGAGACGTTGCGGGCGACAGGGACTGTCGTCGGGTCCGATGCGCTGCGTCGCCTGGACTTCGTGTGGAGCGAGCCCCATTGGCACGGAACGCTTGCCGTGAGCATCCGACTCGCGTCCGTCGGAAGTGGAACCGAGGTCACCGTCATCGAGCAAGGCTTCACGAGCATCGACGCTCCTTCGACGCTGCTCGCAGAACACGTGGCAGGCTGGCGATTCCACCTCGATCGCCTCGTGCAGGCGCTCCGGAATCCGAATCGGATTCCCGACTAGCAGCCGAGATCGTCACCGTCGGGTGCTCCAGCGGTCCGGCCTCGATGCCGTCGCCGATCGGTCGTTCCCGTTCCGCTACGACGTCACCGACTCCGAATCGAGTCATGATCGGCTCCGGACGCCGATCGCGCTCCGGAGCGCGATGAAAACGCGCCGGGCGCCGCCGAATGCGTCGAGCCCCGCGGCACGGCGACGAGGCCGTCGCGGAACGCGCGCGGACTCATCTGCGCCCGTCCCAGATGACGCGACGTGCGGGGTCCGGGTCGAGCAGTGTCGCGCTCGGGGCGTCGAACCGGTGGACCTGCCGGTCGTGGACGCTGTAGCGCGGCCATCCGGGATCGCCCGTCCGGGCGAAATCCGCCCAGGCGCGGTGCACCTCGTCGGCGATGCGCTGGTCGCCGCCGCCGGCGAGGAGCGGCTGCCAGTCGGGGTGGTCGAGGTTGTCGAACACGAAGGGGAGCTCCGCGGCGTGGGCTGCCCCGAGGGTCCCGTCGAGTGCGGGTGAGCGCCAGGCGAACTCGTAGACGCGGGTGTTCTCGTGCGCCTCGGCGGTGCGGATCGCGGGCACGCGGTAGATCCAGTCGGTCAGGAGGGCCCCGAGCGCCGGCGCGGCGGACGCCCCGGGGAACGCCCGCCGGTAGGTGCGCACGGCCCGGAGGGGAGGCAGCCCCTTCTGGAGCGCGTACAGGGGGAGCATCCACGACCGCACCCTGTCCGCGCCCATCGGCGCGAGGACGATCTGGGCCTCCTCGGCGTTCCAGCCGACGAGCAGGTCGATGTCGGCGGCGACGCCGGCGCGCAGGCTCTCGATCGGCGGTGCCGGCAACGACTCGCCGTCGACGACGGGCTCGAACGGCAGGCCGTTCACGGCGACGTCACCCCATGTGGAGCGCCGCGGCGACTTCTGCACCACTTCTCGGAGCCGGTCCTGGGCGGCGACGAGCTCGTCCTGGGGGACGGCCGACAACGCCTCGAGCGTCGGTTCGACGTGCAGGAGGCGGGCGAGCTGGACGGCGGTCTTGCGCGCGGAGTCCGCGCTGATCGAGTGGAACGTGCTCCCGGACTCCATGATCGCCCGGCGGATCAGCCCCTGCGAAGCGGGCATGGTGATGAGCGCGCCGATGCTCATCGCGCCCGAGGACTCGCCGCACACCGTCACGTTGCCGGGGTCCCCGCCGAAGGCGGCGATGTTGTCTTGGACCCACTCGAGGGCGCAGATCTGATCACGCAGCGACAGATTCGCCGGACCCGAGCCGAACCAGATCAGGCCCTCGGCCCCGAGACGGTAGTTGATCGTGACGAGCACGACGCCGTCCCGCGCGAAGCGCGAGCCGTCATAGCCACCGACGGATCCTGATCCGCTCCACCATCCTCCCCCGTGGATGAAGACGATGACCGGGTGGTCCCCTCCGCCGGGCGGCGCCCAGACGTTCAGATTGAGGTAGTCGTCTCCCGGCGCGGTGCGATCCGGGAGCAGCGTCGGGCCCTGTCCGACGAGATGCGGTGCCGTGGGGCCGTACTCGCCCGCGTCGAACGTGCCCTCGAAGCGCCGCCGACGAACCGGCAGGCGGAACCGCCGCTCACCGACCGGGGGCTCCGCATAGGGCACGCCCAGGAACCGGCGCACGCCGCCCTCGACGGTCCGGCCCCTGAGGACGCCGGCATCGACGGAGACGGTGACGGGTCCTCCGCGCGCAGACGCCTGCCGGGCCGTTTCGGTGACGTCAGCGGGGTCGTCAGGGCTCATCGCGCGCGCCTTTCGCGTATCGGCCCGCCGGGGTGGCGGCGAGCGTGCCGAGCAGGGTGAGATGGAACCCCGCGCTCTCGAGCCGCTTGCCACGCGCATCGTGGCGCTCCCACAGCCTCGCGGACTCGGGGCTGCGTGCCAGCAGCGTCCGCAGCACCTCGTTGACGCGCCGATGATCCGGCGCGGCGCCGCGATCGGGGCCGGGGATCATCCGGGCGACGTGGAACAGATGCAGCCGCGCCTCGTGGTCGAGACGCGGAGCCCTGCGGAGCGTCTTGACGACCTGCACGGAGGGGTGACGCTCGCGACCCTGCTCCAAGCGGGTGTGGTCGTCGACGCTGAGGCCGGCCATCGTGGCGATCTCGTCGCGGCGCAGCCCGGGCACGCGCCGTCGGCCGTGCGCGGAGAAGCCGATCGCCTCCGGGTGGAGCTGCCCTCGGCGAGCGCGCAGGTGCTCGCCAGGCCGGTTGTCGGACATGCCCTGATTCTATGGACCGTTTCGGCGGGCAGGCAGGGTGCAGCTCTCCCGGGCTCATGACGGCGGTCGGCGCCCGACCCGCCGGGCAGCGGTGACCGGAGCGCGCCACGCCCGCGTCAGGTGACGTCCTCGCCCTCGGCCTCTTCGTCGAATCGGACGCGTGCCCGTTCGATGGCGGGCATGTGCGTGTCCGCCCACGCGAGGAGCTCATCGATCGGCGGCCGTAGCGTCTTGCCGAGCGGTGTGATGCGGTACTCGATCGCGAGCGGCCTCGTGCGGAGCACGATGCGGTCGACGATGCCGTTCCGTTCGAGCCGCCGCAGGGTCGCGGTGAGCGACTTCTGCGTCACCGCGGGGATCGCGCGGCGCAGCTCGCTGAAGCGCGCGGGCGCCTCGCACAGCTCGTTCAACACCTGCAGCGACCATTTGTCGAGAACCTGATCGAGCAGCTCACGGTGAGGGGCGCTGATGTCGAGGCGGTGGGAGGCGGCGATGGTATCCGGCATGAGACCTAGTCTCGTTGAAGTTTCCACCGGGTACCACGTATCAATGAGACACAACCTTCCTCACAGAGATATGGAGTGTCCGATGCCCGTTCGCCTGTCGTCCCCCGAGGGCATGATGCCATCCGTGCCCTACCATCATGTCGCCGTCGCCACGGGTGCCCGCCACGTGCACGTCGCGGGACAGATCTCGCGAGATGCCGCCGGCGCCGCCGTGTCGGCCGGGGATCTCGCCGGCCAGGTCGCCCAGGCGCTCCGCAACACCGCCACAGGCCTCGCGAGCGCCGGCGCCGGCTTCGCGGACGTCGTTCGACTCACCTTCTACGTCACCGCCTGGCACCCCGACCTGATCGATGCGTTCATGGCGGGTGTCGACGAGGTCGCCGACGAGATCGGCCTGCCCGCTCCCCTGCCCCCGGCATCGCTCATCGGCGTGGACTACCTCTTCGAGCCCGACGTCCTCATCGAGGTCGAGGCGACGGCCGTGCTCGACTGAGCCCGAGGCGAGAACGTGTTCGAGGACGCCGAGCGGACCGCGCGGCGCATGTCGGCGGCCGACTCGGCTCGTCAGCGGGCGGGGCGTTCCATCGCTCGGAAGAGATCGTCGTAGCGCGACTGCTCGTCGAGGTTCTCGACGAACTCCAAGACCGTGTCCTGAGCCCCGGCGGAGATGTGCGGTGCCGCCATACGGCGGAACTTCCGCTCGAAGTCGGAGTCCGACATGGGCGTCTCCACCGAGCCGGGACCGCTGATGACCTGCTCCGCGATGCGGTCGCCGGATGCGAGTGTCACCGTGACGCGATTGGCGAGATGCCGGGGGAAGAGGGCCGTCAGGTCCGGGTCCTCTTCGACCGTCGTCCTGTCCATCAGCGCCAGCGCCCGCGTGTCGCCGATCTTCTCGGCCGAGTACGTGTCGAGGTCGATGTCGCCGTCGATCAATGCGCGCACGACGTTGTACGGCAGGCTGTGGTCGGCCGTCTCGCGCGTGGTCGGACGCCATTTCCGCGGATCCGCGAGAACGCGGCGGTTGAACTCCGACGTCTCGATCAGGATGCTCTCGATGCTCTCGGGGCTCGGGATCCTGGGCTTCAGGCGGATCGAGGCCCAGACGGCGGTGTGCAGCTCGCCGTTCGTGGGGAAGGTCTTGGTCAGCGACCTCGTGATCGCGAAGTCGCGTTCGCCGCTCTTGCCGAAGGAGTCGACGTCGAGCTCGAACGGCCCGGAGATCTGCGCGAAGAATCCTGCGTCGCCCTCGAAGACGGGAGACGGGCCGGTCATGCCGTGGGACGCGAGCTGGGCGGCGAAGACGGCGTTGCGCGCCGCGTTCGCGGCCGAGCAGCCCTTCCAGTCCGAGAGCGTCCCGGAGCGCACCTGGCGCATCGACACGTGCCCGCTGAGGGCGAGGTTGATGGCATGCTCCGCCTGCGTCCGGTCGAGTCCGAGCAGACGCGCGGCGGCGGCGGCCACGGCGACGTTGACGTAGTTGACGTGGTCCCAGCCGCGCCTGTTCAGATTGGCGGCGTCCTGGAGGCGCATCTGCACCTCGTAGGCGACGACGACGGCGGCGATGAGCTCCGATCCCGGCAGGGAGCGCGCCTCTGCCAACGCCAGGCAGGCCGGGATGCTGTCGCTCGGATGCCCTGGCTCCCTGGCCATGTAGCCGTCGTTGTAGTCGAGGAAGCGGACCATCACCCCGTTCGCGAACGCCGCGAGATCGGGGGTGGTCTGCAGCCGGGTGCCGAGGACCGTGGACGCGGGCACGGGGACGGTGCGGCACACGGCGACGGCGGCCTCCACGGGCGGCGCGTCGTACGCGCCCAGGACGCACGCCAGGCTGTCGACGACCCTCCGTCTGACGCATGCGACCACGTCCGCAGGCAGGTCCTCCGCCGGCAGGTCGATGGCGTACCGCGCGATTCGCGCCGCGATCGACTCCTGAGGCATCGCTCCTCCGATGTGAACGGCCGTCTCGCCCGATAGTCGGCGTCGGGACGGTCCGGAGGCGGCGCCCTTCCTGCTGTCAGGGCTCGTGAGCCTCATCAGACGGCCGCTGCCATCGCGCGTCCGGCCACGCGTCCGGAGAAGATGCATCCTCCGAGGAACGTGCCCTCGAGCGCTCGGTATCCGTGGAGGCCGCCGCCGCCGAAGCCGCTCGCCTCGCCGGCCGCGTAGAGGCCGGGCAGCGGTTCGCCCGATCGCCGCAGCGCCCGGGCCGACAGGTCGGTCTCGATGCCGCCGAGGCTCTTGCGGGTGATGATGTGGAGCTTCACCGCGATCAGCGGACCCGACCTGGCGTGGGTGAGCGGGCGCGGGGCGGCCACGCGCAGCAGCCTGTCGCCGCGGTGCCTCCGCGCCTGGTGGATGGCGTTGAGCTGAGCGTCCTTGCCGAAGTCGTTCGTCATCTCCAGGTCGCGGGCGGCGATCTCCACGCGGACGCGGTCGAGGTCCAGCAGGTCCGGCGACGCCTGCCCCATCTTCGAGAGAAGCTCGTCGACGGTGTCGGCGACGAGGAAATCGGCGCCGCGCTCCTTGAACGTCTCCACCGGGCCGGGTGCTCCCGGGCCGAGCCGCCGGGCGAGCAGCGTGAGGTCCTTGTCGGTGAAGTCGGGGTTCTGCTCGCTGCCGGAGAGCGCGACCTCCTTCTCGAGGATCTTCTGGTTCGTGACGAACCAGCTGTGGTCATGCCCGGTCGCGACGATGTGCTCGAGCGTGGCGAGCGTGTCGAATCCCGGGAACAGCGGCGTCGGCAGCCGGTTCCCTTGCGCGTCCAACCACAGCGACGAAGGCCCAGGGAGGATCCGGATCCCGTGCATCGGCCAGACAGGGCTGTGGTTCCGGATCCCTTCGACGTAGTGCCACATGCGGTCCCCGTTGATGAGGTGCGCGCCGGCTCCGCGCGCGATGCCCAGCATCCGCCCGTCGACGTGCGCCGGCACGCCGGACAGCATCGACGCGGGAGGCTCCCCCATCCGCGTCGGCCATTGCTCGCGGACGAGGTCGTGGTTGCCGCCGATGCCGCCGCTGGCGACGAGCACGGCGCTCGCGCGGAGGGAGAAGTCGCCGACGACGTCGCGGTTGCTCGGCGCGCCGCGCTCGGCCGGGTCGGCGGCGAGCACGGCTCCGCTCACGCCCACGACAGTGCCGGCTTCGACGTCGATGCGGTCGACGCGGTGACGGAACAGGACGCGGACGAGGCCCCGCTCGACGCCCTCGCGCACGCGTCGCACGAACGGCTCGAGAACGCCCGGTCCCGTGCCCCAGGTCACGTGGAAGCGCGGCACGGAGTTGCCGTGGCTCGAGGCGCGGTCGCCGCCGCGCTCGGCCCAGCCGACGATCGGGAAGAAGCCGATGCCGCGTTCGCGCAGCCAGGCGCGCTTCTCGCCGGCGGCGAACTCCAGATAGGCCTGCGCCCACTGCCGCGGCCAGCGGTCCTCGTCGCGGTCGAACCCGGCCGAGCCGAGCCAGTCCTGGCGGGCCAGTTCCAGCGAGTCGCGCACGCCCATGCGGCGCTGCTCGGGCGAATCGACGAGGAAGATCCCCCCGAACGACCACCATGCCTGGCCGCCGAAGCCCGTCTCCGGCTCCTGCTCGACGATCAGCACCCTCTTGCCGGCGTCCACCAGCTCGGAGGCGGCGACCAGGCCGGCCAGGCCCGCGCCCACGACGATCGCGTCCGCCTCTCCGGCGCCCGGTGCCGCCGCGCTCATCGTTCCGGCCCGGCGCCGACCAGCTCGGGGACCTCGATCGCGGCGAGCGGCACGTGCTGCTGACCGGAGTGCATGTCGCGGTCGGGGAAGCTGCCCTGGGTGACCGGCCGGGGGAACGAGATCTTGATCGCCCGCAGCGCCGCCATCGGGAAGATCCGCACCCCCTCGGCGCTCGTGCGATACAGGGCGGCGATCGCGTCGGGGTCGACGACGTCGGATGCGCACACTCGCTCGTACGCCTCGTCGGTCGGGAGGAAGACGTCGAGGGTGAGCCAGAAGGGACCGGCGTTCTTGGCGCGGACGAGGTCGGCGATCTCGTCGAGGGTCTGACTAGGCACGGGGTGCCACCTCCTGGTACTCGGCACGGAACAGCTCGCCCTCGTCGTCGACGTCGATCGTGTGCTGCAGGACGAACTCGTAGCTCGCGCCGCGATCGATCTCGGCGGGCGAGGTCGCGAACGCGAAGCTCGGCAGATGGGTCATGCCCTCCAGCGGCAGATGGAGCATGAGCGGGTTGGCGATCTTCGCGATCGCGGTCGCCGTCGCCTGGTCCGCCGCGCGCGACCGGAACAGCACGCCCGCTTCGCGCGGCGGCTCGCCGTCCGGTTCGAGGGCGCCGAGCACGGCGTTGTGGCCGTAGGCACGGAGCTCGGCGTCGTACTGGCCCTCCTCGAGGCCGAGATGCGTCCGGACGCGGCGCGCGAGCTCTCCGGCGAAACGCTCCAGCCAGGCATCCATGTGGGCGAGGATGTGCGGATCGCGGATCCCGACGAGCGAGACCGTCTCGTACCCGCCGATCGCGGCCCCTTCCAGCTTGATGGTCGGCTGCGCCGCCTCCTCGAAGACCGAGCCCTCGACACGGGTGACGCGTTCGTCCACGGCGGTGTAGACGGCTGCGCTGGTGTCGAGCGTGCCGCTGGGCTCGCGCAGCCGGAAGGGGTCGGCGTTCTCGTACAGCATGTGCGCGGCGACCGTCATCGGGGTGGCCGCGGACGTGTCGTCCAGCGGATGGATGCTGAAGCCGGCGTCGTCGATCTCCACGAGGACGCCGCCGCCGAGCGGGTCCGTCGTGCATTGGCTGCCGCACTCGACGGTCTTCGCCGCGTGCCAGGTCGGGCCGGCCGCGATTCCGCGCTCGAGAGCGATGCCCGCCACGGATGCGGTGTCGGAGGCGCGTCCGGTGAGCACCAGGTCCGCCCCGGCGGCGAGGGCCTCGGCGATGGGCACATGCCCCATGAGGCCGACGATGTGCTCACACCGGCCGACGGTCTCGGCCGTCAGCGGCCCGGCCGGCTCGAGCGAGGCGATCCGCCCGTCCGCGAGCGCCGCGAGGACCGACTCGCGGGTGAGCTCGCTGTAGATCTTCGCCAGCGTGAAGGTCAGAGCCTCCTCGTCGGCGATCTCCTGCGCGATGCCGGCGACCCATTCGACCCCGGAGTCGGTGCCGGAGGTGCCGCAGGTGGTGACGACGACGGGGATGCCCGCACGCCGTCCGGCGACGAGGATCGTCCGCAGATCGCTCTTGAGCGAGCCGCGGGAGGTCTTGGCGATGCCCGCGCCCAGATAGTGCGGCCCGGAGTCGGTGGACCCGCCGTCGACCGCGATCGCGTCGGCGCCGAGCGAGATCCCGCGCGCCACGGTCTCCTCGCTGATCCCGCCGCCCAGCATGCCGATGGGGAAGATCACCCGGACCGAGTCGCCATCCCGCGGCTGCGGATCGTTCGTCACGTCATCGTGTGAGGTCATGGGGGTGTTCACCTTTCTTTCGAGCAACCTATTTGCTATAGCAAATGGTGTCAAGCGCGTCACTGCTCGCCGGGGACGCCGGTGCCGGGTAGCGTGAGGGGATGTCGATCGGGAACGAGACCACGTGAGCCTGCACGGGATTCTTCCGCAGGTCGCGCGTACCGGCTCCCTGTCGGAACAGGTGTATCGCTCGCTGCGCGAGAGCATCGCAGACGGGCGCCTCGCGCCGGGCAGCCGGATCACCGAACGTCAGCTCGCCACGGCCCTCGACGTCAGCCCCACCCCCGTGCGCGAGGCGCTCGGCAAGCTCGAGCACGAGGGCCTCGTCGAGCGCGTCGGCTCCCGGCGGCTGCAGGTGGCGGATCACCCCGCCGAGACTCTCCGAGAGCTGATGGAGGTGGAGATCATGCTCCGCGGGGCCGAGGCCCGCTTCGCCGCGCGCAAGATCGCCCCCGAGACGATCTCGCGGATGCGCGGGTACATCGAAGAGCTCGTCGAGGCCCGCGAATCGCTCACACTGGCGGAGCAGTTCGAGATGGCGCAGCGATTCGACGCGGAGATCGCGCGCGCCGCCGCGAACCCGGCCCTGCGCACCCTCATCGAGAGCTACGCGATCTACGGTGCCGACCACCGCCTCACGCGAGCCGCGGAGGATGCGAAGGATCCCGACTGGATCGAGACGAGGATCGCCGACCACCGGGCGATCGTGGAGGCGCTCGCCGCCGGCGACGAGGACGCCGCCGAGCTCACGATGCGCGGGCACGCGCGTTCGGCGATCAGGAACCTCTAGGCCGCACGGCACGCGCAGCCCGCGGGATGATGCGCCCCTACGCGCCGTAGCCGCGCATCTCCTTGTACCCGTCCAGGGTGAACTCCGGGCTGTCGATGAAGTCGAGGTCCCGCCGCTCGGCGGCCCGGATCGCCTCGACGGCGTCGCGGAGAGACGGGAGGCTCTCCCCCGGGACGACGACGATGCCGTTCGCGTCGCCGTGGAGGATGTCGCCGGTGCGGACGAGCTGCCCGTCGATGAAGACCGGGTCACCGATCTTCGAGAGCTCGAAGTTCGCGTGGGAGACGACGGGCTGCCGCATGAAGTAGTGGAAGCCCTTCGCCCGCACCTCCGCCACATCGCGCAGCGCGCCGTCGGTGACGATGCCGACCGCGCCGAGGCGGCTCGCGAGGGCGACCATGATCTCGCCCGCGTACGCGACGCGGGTGGGGGTCCCGCTGGCGTCCTTCATGACGATGACCACGGGGCCCTCCATCCGCTCGAGCGTCGTCCACAGATCCCAGTAGCCGTGCTGACGGACGGACCGGCCGACCGCGTTGTCGACGGTCGCGGTGAGCGCGGTCCCGACCATCGTTCCCAGTTCGGGGAACGCGCACTGGACGGAACCTCCGATGTATCCCTCGCTGCGATCACGCAGCTCCAGTCGTTCGAGCGCGTTGGCGACGGTCGGGCTGTCGATCCCGCGCAGATAGAGGAGGTCGGACTCGGCCGGCGATGGCGATGAGGTCATGTCCCTGCACTTCTCCGTGAGGCGGGCGCGTTCACCCGGTTTACTATTTGCAATATCAAATGGTAACGTGCTCCGCACACGCTGCGTGCACCGTCGCACGCCGCGCTACCCGACGATGGAGTCACCCGTGAACAGTGCGCGCACCGACCGGTCCCCTCGCAGGCGCTTCCAGCTCCGCCTCGCCATGCTCGTCGCGTTGGGGGTCTTCGCACAGGAGTCGGTCTGGAACTTCCACGACGCGCAGACGCCGGTGACCCTGTCGGAGTACACGACGAGCGTCGCGCTCATCGGCCTGATCATGGGGCTGGACAACATCATCGGCATCTTCGTACAGCCGCTGATGGGCTACATGAGCGATCGCACCCGCAGCCGATGGGGTCGGCGCACGCCGTTCATCGTCATCGGCGTGCCGGTCGCCGCGCTGCTGTTCGTGCTCGTCCCGCTCGCCCCGACGTTCCCCGTCCTCATCGCGATCATCGTGCTGTTCTCGCTGACGGCGAACTCGTTCAAGCCGCTCACCGAGGCGCTCATCGCCGACAATCAGCTGCCCGAGCACCGGAGCAAGGCGAACGCGGTCGGCCGGTTCGCGTCGGGTCTGACGATCATCGTGTCGGCGCTGCTGAGCCTGTTCGTCGTCGACGAGAGCGTCGAGCTCGCCTACGTGATCTCGGCCGTCGTGATGGTGGCCTGCTTCGCCATCCTGCTGGTCTCGCTGCGCGAGTCGCGGACGGCCGCCTATCGCGCGGTCGTCGACGAGGACCGGGAGCTGGGCCGGGAGGGGACCGGCTTCTTCGCGGTGTTCACGGACATCTTCGCCGATCGCGACCGCAGCCGTCTGTTCATGATCGCCGCCGTCATCGTCACATGGGGCGCATGGGCGGCCATCCGCGCCCTGCTGACGCTCTACGGGGTGGAGCAGCTCGGACTGTCGCGCGGTGAGGCAGGCGGATTGACGCTGCCGGCGAGCGTGGCCTTCCTCGTGGTGATCATCCCGGTCGCGATCCTCTCCGACCGGTACGGTCGGCGTCGCATGATGCGCATCGGGATCGTCGTGTTCGCCGTGGGCGCCCTCATCGCCTTCGTCTTCAACACGTCGACGGTCGCGACGCTCTCCGGCGTCCTCATCGCGGCCGCCGGCTTCTCCGGCTTCGCCGTCAACGCGACGGTGATGCTGTGGAACCTCGCTCCCTCGCAGCGGCTCATCGGCGTGTACACCGGCATCTTCGCAGTCGCGCAGGCCGTCGGCTCGTCCGTGGCGCCGGCGGCGCTGGGCGCTCTCGTCGACGCCACCGACTGGAGCTTCCTCATGCTGTTCCTCACGGGGCTCTCGCTCGTAGGCCTCCTGCTCACCTTCGGCGTCCGCCGCGAGTACGCGCCGTCGCAGCTCGCCGAGCAGGAGAAGTACGTGGAAGCGGAGCGCGGCGAGTGATCTCCATCGTCCTGCCGGCGGAGGAGACGCGGCACCGGCTCGAGCCGCGCAGCGCACGATGACCCACCCGGCGCGGCGGCTCCCTGAGACGGGCGCGCGACTCGCGTCTCCGTTCCCGGTCGCCCCATGACCACGGCAGGAGACGAGAGGCGGCTGTTCGGATGGCGCTTCACGGCGCCCCTGCTGCTCGCCTCCGCGCTCAATCCGATCAACAGCTCGATGCTCGCGACGGGGCTCACCGACATCGCCCGCGAGTTCACCCTCGCCCCCGGCGCGGCGGTGACCCTCGTCTCGGTGCTGTACCTGTGCAGCGCGACAGCGCAGCCGGCCGTCGGCAAACTGGGCACGGTGCTCGGCCCGCGGCGCGTCTTCCTCGGCGGGCTGGTGGTGGTGATGATCGGCGGGCTCGTCGGCGCGCTCGCGGGCTCGTTCCCATGGCTGCTCGCCTCGCGCGCGCTGATCGGGATCGGCACGTCCGCGGCGTTCCCGACGTCCATGGCACTCGTGCGGGCACGTGCCGATCGGGCCGGGCTCGCCGCGCCGACCCGGGTGATCGGACTCCTGTCCATCGCCGCCCAGGTCGCGCTCGTGGCCGGGCTTCCCCTCGGCGGTCTGCTGACCAGCGCTCTCGGCTGGCGGTCGCTCCTCGCCATGAACCTCCCGCTCGCGCTGATCGCCCTCGTCGCGGTGGCGCGCGGGGTCGAACGCGACCCCGCCATCGGGCGGCACACCGTGCGGGAGATGCTCACGGCGCTCGACGCGACGGGCGTCGTCCTGTTCACCGCTGCGACCACGGGGCTGCTCGTCTTCCTGGGCGATCTCACGCATCCGCGCTGGTGGCTGCTCGCGGTGATCGTCGCGGTCCTGACCCTCTTGATCGCCTGGGAGCGACGAGCGCCCGATCCGCTCCTCGACGTGCGCCTGCTCGCATCCGAGCCCGCGCTCGCCCGCACCTACCTGCGTCAGCTCCTGGTCGGCCTCGCCGTCTCCACCGCGCTCTACGGGCTCAGCCAATGGAGGGAGGATGCCGCCGGCCTCGACGCGGCCGCCATCGGCGTCATCCTCCTGCCGCTGTCCGTGGTCAGCATCCTGCTCGCCCGGATCGTCTCCGTGCGCGGCTGGGTGCGCGGCTCCCTCGTCGGCGGCGCGCTCGCGGTCATCGCGGCCGGAGGGATGCTATCGCTCCTCCGGTCGGGGATGCCGGGTCTCGTGCCCCTGCTCCTCGGGGTCGCGATCGTCTACGGCGCCGCCAACGGTCTGACGAGCGTCGCGACCCAGACGGCGCTCTACCTGCAGGCTCCCGCGGATCGGATCGGCACGGCGGCGGGTCTGCTGCGCAGCTTCGGTCACATCGGCGCGATCTTCTCGGCCAGCGTCATCTCGGTCACCTTCGGCGCGCAGCCGTCCGACGCCGGTCTGCGCCTGCAGGGATGGGTGGTCGCAGGGCTCGGCGTGGTGCTGTTCCTCCTCGCCCTCGATCGCGGCATCCCGCGCACCGCTCCGAGACGGCAGCGCGGCGACTGAGGAGCGGGCGGTCCGGCGCTGCATGATGTCCGCCGGGGCGGCAGGGGCGACTCCGCGTCCGGGCCCGGACGTCAGGCCGGATCGGCGGTGAGGCTCTGGGTGCCGATGACGGAGAGCATGTCGAGGGCGTCGGCGCTGTCGGTGCCGAGGGCGGGGGTGAACCAGAGCAGCCGCTGGCGTCCGTCCTCGCTGAAGAGGTTGAGGCAGTTCACCTCGAGCAGGCCCAGGACGGGGTGGACGATCCGCTTGCGGTCGTTGCGGCGGAAGGCGACGTCGTGCTCGGCCCACAGCGCGGAGAACTCGGCCGAGGTCGCGAGCAGCTCCGCGATCATCACCGCGGCTTCGGTGTCGCGCGGTCCGCGTGCCGCGGCCGCGGCACGCAGATCGGCGACGAAGGCACGCGACTGCGTCTCGTGGTCTTCTTCGGGGTAGAGACGCCGCGCGTCGTCGTCGGTGAACCAGCGGTAGAGGAAGCTGGCGCGATTGCCCGGGAACCCGGGCTGAGCGCCGAGCAGGGCGACGGCGAGCGGGTTCTGGACGAGGATGACGTGCAGGTCGGTGATGACCTGGGCGGGTGTGGACGGCAGACGGCTGAGCAGGTCGAGCATGCCGGGATGCACGTGGGCGCCAGGACCGGTCTCGGCGGGCACGGGACGGTCGGCGAGATGGAAGAGATAGTCGCGCTCGTCGCGGGTCAGTCTGAGGGCGCGGGCGAGCGCGGAGAGCATCTGCTCCGACGGCTGCGACCCCGCGCCCCGCTCGAGCTCGTTGTAGTAGTCGACGGACGCGCCGGCCAGCTGCGCCACCTCGTCGCGACGAAGCCCCGGAACCCGTCGGCGGGGCCCGGACACGAGCCCGACGTCTCCGGGGCGGATGCGCTCGCGTCGGGATCGCAGGAACACACCCAGCTCACCGTGCTTTGCAGGACTCATGCATCCAGTGTGCTCCTGGGCGGGCCGCCGATACAGGGGACGACATCCCCTGGTTGCGATGCGCGAACAGGGGCATCGTGGCAGACATGACAGACAACGACATCACCACCGCCCCCGCCGGTTCGGCCGCCTCGCGGATCGCCATCGTCACAGGAGGCTCGCGCGGCATCGGCCGCGCCGTCTCGAAACGGCTCGCCGCCGACGGGTTCGCCGTCGTCGTGAACTTTGCGGGCAACGCCGCGGCCGCGGACGAGACCGTCGCGTCGATCTCCGCCGAGGGCGGCACGGCCATCGCGGTCCAGGCGGACGTCGCCGACGAGCACCAGGTCGCCGCGCTGTTCGACCGGACGGAGGAGGAGTTCGGCGGCGTCGACGTCGTGGTCAACTCCGCCGGACGCATGGCGCTCTCGCCGATCGCCGACCTCGACCTGCAGGTGCTCGACGAGCTGCACCGCACGAACATCCGCGGCGCCTTCGTGGTCGCCCAGCAGGCCGCACGCCGCCTGCACGACGGCGGATCCTTCGTCGGCTTCTCCACCACCGTCGTCTCCACCCAGTTCCCCGACTACGGCGCCTACGCGGCCAGCAAGGGCGCGGTCGAGACGATGATCCTCATCCTCGCCCGGGAGCTGCGCGGGCGAGACATCACGGTCAACGCCGTGGCGCCCGGCCCGACCGCGACCGCGCTGTTCCTCGACGGCAAGACCCCGGAGCAGATCGACGCCCTCGCCAAGAACCCGCCCCTGGAACGGCTCGGCACCCCCGAGGACATCTCGAACGTCGTCGCCTTCCTCGCCGGCCCCGACGGGCACTGGGTCAACGGCCAGGTGCTGCGCGCGAACGGCGGCATGGCCCGATGACGGGACGAGACCAGGTCATCGTCGTCACCGGCGCCTCCAGCGGGTTCGGCAGACTGGCGGCGGAGTCCCTCGCCCGCGCCGGACACACCGTGGTCGCGGGCATGCGGGACATCGAGGGCCGCAACGCCCCCAACGCCGCAGCCCTGGCCGGCCTCGCGGCGGCGGACGGCATCGAGCTCGGTGCCGTGGAGCTGGACGTGCAGTCCGGGGAATCGGCGGACGCCGCGATCGCCGAGGTGCTCGCCCGCCACGGTCGGATCGACGTGGTCGTCCACAACGCCGGCCACATGGTCCTCGGCCCTGCCGAGGCGTTCACGCCTGAGCAGCTCGCAGAGTTGTACGACGTCAACGTGATCGGCACCCAGCGCGTCAACCGGGCGGTGCTCCCGCACCTGCGGGCGCGGCGCTCCGGGCTGCTGCTGTGGGTCGGCAGCTCCTCCACACGCGGCGGCCATCCGCCCTTCCTCGCGCCGTACTTCGCCGCCAAGGCCGGAATGGACGCTCTTGCGGAGAGCTACGCGGCCGAGCTGATCCGCTTCGGCATCGACACGACCATCCTCGTCCCCGGCGCCTTCACCTCCGGCACCAACCACTTCGCCCACGCCGGAACCCCAGCCGACACCGACACCGAGGCCGCATACGATGTCGAATACGGGCAGCTGCGATCCGAGATCGACGGACGCCTCGCCGACCTCGAACCGGAGGGCGCCGATGTGCGGGCCGTCGCAGACGAGATCGTCCGCATCGTCGGCCTTCCCGCCGGGCGGCGCCCCTTCCGCTCCCATGTCGATCCGTCGAAGGACGGCAGCGAGGTCGTGTCCGCCGTCGCCGACCGGATACGCGTCGAGTTCTACCGCCGCATCGGGATCACCGACCTGCTCCCCACGCACGCCGCACTCTGACAGGCCGCACCTGCGAGGAAAGGACCGTTCCCGTGCCGTTCGCGAACCTCGAGGCGTCCGCCTGCCCCCTCGCCCCGACTCGTGATCCTCGAAGAGGTCCACGACGGCGGCGGGAGCCTCGGCGGCACCATCCTCGACGAGGACGTGCTCGGACGGAACCGGCCGGGCCCGCTCCGTCCGTCTGCATGCCGGCGGGCGGATAGCTGCGGACCCCCGCACGCGCGGTGGCACGGCGGTCGCAGGATGCAGGAGCCGTCGGGGAGGCTGGACCGTATGACAGAACACCTCGTTCAGTCTGACCAGGAGGTGAGGGATCGATGCCCGTGCCCGAATCGCACACCATCGTCGTCCGCGACGCCGTCGTGCACGTGACGTCGTCACGAACGGTGCGCGGCGACGTCGTGACGACGGACGGAATGCTGTCACGGGTCGGGCCGGCGCAGCGGCCCGACCCGCCGGGCGCCCTCGTGCTCGACGCTCCGGGAGCCTCCGTGGTCCCGCTCCTGGTCGACGGCGCGATCCGCGCACGAGGTGACGACGCCCGCGACCGCGACGAGCTGGCGCCGGGTCGCCCGGCGATCTTCGCCGTGATCCGCGGCGCCGTGCGCGCATCCCGCATCGGCGAGATGCTCATGGTCGATCCGAGGGACATGCTCGCCGTCGTCCTGGAGGACCGCCTGGTGGCCTGGGATGGCGCCGTGGCCGACTCGGACGATCCCGGTCCCGCCTGGACCGGCGCCTGGACGGACGGCCGCCGCGGAATGACGCAGTTCCTCACCGCGCACGGTCGCTACTCCGAGACGCGCGGCGGTCGCGCCGACGCCTACACGGGTCGCTTCTGGGCGCACCGGGACCGGATCGCGTACCTCGACGACACCGGGTTCTGGGCGTTCGGCGAGCAGGTGGACGGGATCCTCCACCACGGCGGGTTCGTGCTGCGACGCGCATGACGTCCCGCGCAGCGACGGCGCCCCGGCGCCCGCCGCGCCTCGGACACGTCAGCCGCCGGGCGCCGCGTCCACCGCCGCGCGCGTCACCCCGGACGCGACCTGAGCGCGCCACCACGGCGTCTCGATGAAGCCGCGCTTCATGAAGACGAGCTCCATCGAGGCGCTCCAGCCCCGGACTCCCTTGAGGTGCGCGATGGTGCCGGTCATGAAGTCGTGCAGCGTCTCCGTGCTCGGCAGGATGATCTCGCAGTACAGCGAGTTCTCCTCCAGCGCGGCCGCGAGGAAGCGCACCGACACGTGCTGCGCGAGGGTCTGCGCGACCGAGGCGATCCGGGACGGCTCCACCCTCAGCATCAGCAGCGTCTCGGCGCTCATCCCGAGAGCGGATGCCGGCACCATCGTCACGGTCGTGAGGCAGCCCGCGGCGCGCATCCGCTCGTACCGGCGGCGCACGCTGCTCTCGTTCATGTCGAGCTTCGCGCCGATCGAGAGGAACGACGCACGGCCGTCGTCGCGCAGCTCCTCGACGATCGCCCGATCGGCGTCATCGAAGTGCGTGGGATCGCACGTGTTCGGCGCCGGCATGTACGAGAGTGGATCGGTGGTCGCTTCGGCGTGCGCGTCGTAGAGCTGACGACCCCAGTCGAAGCTCACCTTGTAGGTGTGCACGACCAGGTCGCTGCGCCAGCGCTCCACACCGGGGATCCCCTGGAGATCGGTGAGCACATGAGCGTACGTGGCGGAGTCCCCCGGGATGACGACCTCGGCGAACACGTCGAACTTGCCCGTGACCAGTGTCACGAAGCGCACGTACGGAGACTCGATCAGCGCCTCGGCGACGGCGAGCTGCGAGCCGGGGCTGCAGTTGATCCGCACGAAGAACGTCTCGACGTGGCCCTCGCTGCCCAGCGTCGGCACGATGCCCACTCGGACGATGCCCTCTGCGAGCAGACGCTGCCCGCGCCGGGTGACGGTCGAGACGGACGCCCCGGCGAACTCCGCGATCGAGGTCCAGCTCGCCCGTCCGTCCTGCTGAAGCGCCACGACGATGCGACGGTCGAGATCGCTGACCTCCCGGCCGAGCCGGATGCCGCTCATCGGGTCGGCGGACAGACCCGATGGAGGAATCCGCGCACCGTCCTCGTCCACGCCTCTGCCTCCTCGATCTGCGGGGAATGCCCGGATCTCTCGAACACCACCATCTCGGAGTCCGGCACGAGATCGGCGATCGCCTCGCTACACGATACTGGCGTGATCCAGTCCGTCCGCCCCACGGTGATGAGTGTCGGCACAACGATCTCGTGCAGGCGGGGTTTCAGGTCGTAGCCCGGCAGGTTCAGCGAGAACGCGTCGTTGTGCGCCCGGTACCGGTACGGCGTCGCCTCCGCCTTGCGCTCGACCGCTTCCGGATCGTAGACGAAGTCGTACAGCGGCAGGATCTCCCGCCAGCAGTCCTTGAGGTCCTCGTCGTCGCGGACCCGCCCGGCATCGATCCGGTCGAACTTGTCCATGTCGATCGTCACCCGGTCCGAGGCGAGCACGTTCTCGCGGGCGAGGTGCGCGTGGGAGTTGTCCGGCGACGTGTCGCGCAGCACGATGGCCTCCACACGGTCCGGATACCGCAGCGCGTACTCCAGCGTCATGAAGCCGCCGTACGAGCCACCGGCCATCACGATCCTCTCGGCGCCGATCCATGCGCGCAGGCCGTCGATGTCGGCCGCCCACTGCTCATGGCTGTAGCTGCCTTTCCCCTCGCTCTGGCCGCTCCCCCGCGCGTCGAACACCACGACGCGGTACTCGTCGGCGAGTCGCCCGAAGCTCGCTCGCGGCTCGGCGCGCGACCCCAGCCCGGGAGCGCCGTGATGGGCGATGATCACCGGGGCGCCCTCCGGGCCGAGCACCTCGACCGCCAGGTGGTTGCCGTTGATCTCGACCCGCTGGTGCTCTCCGGTCGCCGCAGCGAACTCCGGGGAGACGGTCTGATCTGCTGCCATGATGTCCTCTTTCTCGAAATCGGTGCCGCGCGCCCGGAGCGCGATCCGGTCTCGGACGCTGGTCGGACCCGGTGGGGGGGCTCCCGTTCCCTCACCGGGCGAGGCGGCGCGGATTGCGCGCGTCGTTGTAGGCGATGGAGAGGAGCGTCGCGGACAGGACCAGGATCAGGATCGCGATCGAGGGGAAGAGCGTGAGCCACCAGGCGCTGACCATCGCCCCGGCCTGCTGCGCCTCGAACAGGATCCGGCCCCACGACCAGGTCGTGGGATCGCCGAGACCGAGGAACGCCAGCCCCGCGGCGGACAGGACGGCCCGAGACGCCGTGACGACGACGGAGACGACGAGCACCGGAGTGACGGCGGGCAGGAGGTGCCGGGTGATGATCCACCAGGGCGACGTCGTCATCAGCCGGGACGCGTCCACGTACGGGAGCCCGACGACGGTGAGCGCCTGCGACCGGACCAGACGAGTCACCTCCGGCCAGGAGAAGGCCGCGACCACGAGGATGATCGTCGTGGTGCTCGGACCGACCAGCGCCGCCACCAGGATCATCAGCGGCAGGACGGGCAGCGAGAGCGTCATGTCGACGACGACGCTGATGACGCCGTCCAGACGCCGGAAGTAGGCGCCGATCACGGCGATGATCGTGCCGAAGACGATGGCGATCACGGAGGCGGCGACGGCCACGAGAACGCTCTGCCGGGTTCCCCAGATCACCTCGGAGAACACGTCGCGTCCGAGCGCGTCCGTGCCGAGCCAGTGCTGCCCGCCCGGCGGACGGAGCACATCGGGGCCGTAGCTAGCCGGGTACGGCGCGATGAGAGGTGCGGCCAGCGCGATGGCGACCAGCAGGAGCAGCAGGCCGAGCGAGACGATCCCGAGCGGGTCTCGGCGGAACGCCCGCCAGGTGTGCGCGCCGGCGCGCTCCCTGCCGGAGGCGACCGGCTCGGCGAACGGCGCGGTGTCGGAGACCGGCAGCGGGGCCGCTCCGGCGAGGAAGGGAGCGGTCATGACGTCTTCACTCTCGGGTCGAGGTAGCCGTAGACGATGTCGGTGATCGTGTTCGCGACCACGACGGTGACGGCGAGCATCAGGAAGGCGCCCTGCAGGACGGGGAAGTCGAGCTGGGTGACCGCCTCGAAGATGCCGCGCCCGATCCCGGGGTAGGCGAACACGGTCTCGGTGAGCACCGCGCCGCCGACCAGGAAGCCGAGTTGCAGTCCGATGAGCGTCGTGGTGGGCAGCAGCGCGTTGCGCAGCGCGTGCTTCCAGAGGATGCGGCGGCCGTGCACGCCGTTGGCCTTGGCGAGGAGGATGTAGTCCTCCCCCAGGGTCTCGATGAGCGTCGAGCGCATCGTCAGCACGTACGAGCCGACCTGGACGAGCATGAGGGAGACGGCCGGCAGCACCAGGTGCCTGGCCACGCTCGTGTACCACTCGAGCCCGTAGGCGCCGTTCGCGTACGCGCCGCCGATGGGCAGCCAGCCCAGGTTCAGGCCGAACGCGAACAGGAGCAGGATCGCGACGCTCGGCACGAAGAGCGACTGGCCGGTCACGCCGAGGACCTGCACGGACCTGTCGACGAAGCGGCCCTCGTGCGAAGCCGCGGCCACGCCGAGCGGGATGCCGATGACGATCGTCAGCGCCAGCGCGGAGAGGGTGAGCAGAAGCGTCCACGGCAGCCGCTGCAGGAGAACGTCCGACACGGGGATCGACTGGGTGAACGAGATCCCCAGGTTCCCCTGCAGCAGCTGCCACATGTACAGCGCGTACTGCACCACGAGGGGCCGGTCCAGGCCGTACTGCTCGAGGATGGTCGCCCGGATGGCATCCGTCATGTTCGGGCTCGCCAGCGCCAGAGCGGGGTCGCCGGGCAGCAGACGCAGGAGCAGGAACGTCACGGTCACGGCGAACCAGATCGTGAGCAGGCCTCGCCCCGCACGACGGAGAACGAACGATGCTCGGGACACCCGGGCGACCTTCCTCGAGATTCGACGGTGGATTATTCGACCGGGTACGCGCTGGCGAGGGAGAGCGGGTTCACGATCGAGAGGAGCTCGCTCGGCTTCGAGATGAATCCGGCCCATTCGTCGCTGGCGGCGAAGAACAGGTTCTGCGTGTATATGATGTTGTCGTAGACCTGCTCGTGCACGATCCGGTTCGCCTCGCGCATGATCGAGATCTTCTCCTCCTCGTCGAAGGTGACCATGCCCTGCTCGATCAGGGCGTTCAGCTCCGGATCGTCGACATCGGTGTAGTTGATCGCCCCGCCGGGCAGGTACGACAGCGCGAAGTTCGTCACCGGGTCGTCCATGATCGCGAAGTTCCCGGCGTAGATGTCGTAGTCGCCCTCGCTCGTCATCGACAGGTAGGTGTTCCGCTCGGTGCCCTGAAGCTCGATGGCGATGCCGGCCTCTGCGGCGCTGTCCTTGACCATCTGCGCCCACTGGCTGGTCACGCTGTCCTGCAGCGAGTAGATCAGCCGGAACGAGACCGGGAAGGTCCCGTCGGCGTTCGCGGTGTGGCCGGCCTCCTCCATGAGGGAGCGCGACAGCTCGGGATCGAACGCGTATTCGGTGACCGTGTCGTCGTAGTAGCTCGCCAACACCGGCATGAGCGCGCTGGAGCCCGTGGACACCGCCTGCCCCTGGAGCACCACCGTGCGGATCGCCTCGTAGTCGACCGCGTGCGCGAGCGCCTGCCGGACGAGGACGTCCTCCAGCTCGGGCTTGGCCATGTTGTAGACGAGGTGGGCGTAGCCCAGCCCCGCCGCCTCGATGACCTGCAGGCCGTCGGCGCTGCTCAGCTGCTCGACCTGTGCGGGCGGAAGCGCGTTCGCGATGACGTCGATCTCGCCGCTCTGCAGCGCCAGGATCTCGGTGTTCACGTCGGGGTACACGCGGTAGACGACCTCGGCGGGTCCGGGGACGCCGCCCTCGACGAGGGGGTAGTCCTCGACGCGCTCGAGCGTGTAGTGCTGCCCGACCTGGAAGTCGGTCAGGACGAACGGCCCCATGCCGACCCATCCGCCGTCGCTGCCGTCGTTGGCGAACTCCGCGATCGATCCCTGCGGCTCGAACACGTGCTTCGGCACGACGACGCCCCAGAAGCCGATCTCGTCGACGATCGAGGAGTCCGGCTGCGTGAGCGCGAGCTCGACGCGCGTGTCCGACACCGCGGTGGCCGTGTCGAGGTTGCCCAGCTGGCCGTAGAAGGTGCCCGCCGCCTGATCGCGTTTGACCGCGTTCAGGGTCCAGGCCACGTCCTCCGCGGTGAGCGGCTCTCCGTCGCTCCACGTGAGGTCGTCGCGGATCTCGTAGTAGCCGGTCGTCTCGTCCACGTAGCCCCAGTCGGTGGCGACGTGCGCTTCCTTCGTGCCGTCGTCGCTGATGCTCAGCAGGTGCGGGTACATCAGGTTGGTGATCCACGAGTCGGTGCGACTGTTGCCGAGCACCGGATTGAAGTTCACCACGTCCGTGGTCGTGCCGATGCCGAGGGTCGCATCGCGGGGGCCCGGGCTCCTGCCGGACTCCCCCGGCTCCGGCGCCGAAGGGGCGCACGCGGCGAGGCCGACGGCGAGAGCCGCGGCCGCGCCGAGGGCGAGCACTCTGCGGTGTTTCATCAGACCCAGACCTCCTCGAGGACGCGCATGGTGTTGCCGCCGACGACGGCGCGGATCTCGTCGTCGGAGTAGTCGTGCTTGACGAGCCAGCCGATGATGTTGGAGAAGGCCTCGGCGGGGTTCTCGACACCGTCCACATACGGCTGCTTCTCGTACTCGACGTCGGCGTGCGCCTGGCCGAGGGACAGGTTCGACGAGAACGCGTCGTGCAGGCCCACATGATCGCCGAACAGCGTGTCGGGTCCGAAGCTGACGTGGTCCAGGCCGACGAGGTCGACGCAGTACTGGAAATGGTCCATCACCGACTCCAGAGAGTGCTTCGGATGCTGGGGCGAGATCGTCGTGTGCGGAGCCGCCTCGATGCCGATCACGCCACCGCGCTTGGCGCACTCGATGATCGTCTCGTCGGTCTTCATCCGGTTGGTGGGCCAGAGGCCGCGGGCGCCGGCGTGGGTGATGAACACCGGCACCTTGGAGTGCGTGATGACGTCGACACAGGTGCGGTCGCCCGAGTGCGAGATGTCGATCGCGATGCCGAGCTTGTTCATCCGCTCGACGGCGCGCTCGCCCAAGTAGGTCAGTCCGCCGTCGGCCCGCTCCTTGAGACCGGAGCCCAGCATGTTCGCCTCGGAGTAGGCGATGCCCATCTGGCGCACGCCGAACCCGTAGAGCACGTCGAGACGGTCGACCTCGTTCTCGATCATGGTGGCGGCCTCGAGCGCGAAGACGTGAGCGACCCGGCCGGTCTCCGCCGCGCGCTGGATGTCCTTGACGGTCTCGGCCTTGATGACGAAGTCCTGGTGGGCGAGGTCCGCCATGCGCACGCCCAGGTCGAACAGCACGTCCTGGTACTTCCACCCTGCGTCGCTGGAGATGCAGCACGTGCCGTCCATGCCGTTGTCGAACACGGCGGTCAGCCCGGAACGTGAGAGGCCCTCGTACCCGGTGGGCTCGCGGCCCTGACGGATGTGGTCGCGGAGCTCCCCCATGTCCTCGGGGAACACCTGGACGTGCTCGTGCAGGGAGATCACGGTCTCTTCGCGCAGCAGGCGCTGAGCGCGCTCCTTCTGCGCGTCGCCGAGCTCAAGCCCGGCGTAGGCGGGCACGCGGCCGATCTGCTGGGCGTAGCGGAACGCGCGGTAGTCCTTGCCCGCTTCGAGATAGTCGTAGGCGGTGTAGCCGGTGTACCGGGCTGCGGGTTCGAGCACGGAGGCGCTCCTTCGGTTCGATGATGCGCGGGCCTCTCTCCGCGTGACGGACGGAGAGAACGTCTCGAACTTCGGGGATTTCGGCGTAGATGTCAACTGTTCTGGTGAATTTCGGCTGTTATGTTTCTTACTCGAAACAAAACAGATTCATGCGGCTGTCATGATGGGCTCCATGGAGAACGCGCCCGCACCCGTGCACGACATCGTGCTCGACGTCCAGAACCTCACGGTCACGCTCGGGAACGACGCGCGGCCCGCCCGCGTCGTGGACGGCGTGGACATCACGGTGCGCCGAGGCGAGGTGTTCGCGCTGCTGGGCGAGTCCGGCTCCGGCAAGTCGATGACGGCACGGGCGATCATGGGGCTCATCGACCAGGGCGAGATCGAGGCGACCTCGATGACGCTGGGCGGGACGGATCTGCTCCGCCTCACGCCCGAGCAACACCGCCGCCTGCGCGGGGTTCGGGTCAGCCTTGTCCTCCAGGACGCCCTCTCAGCGCTGAACCCCGTCCTCAGCATCGGCGACCAGATCGTCGACCTCATCCGCGCGCACCGCGCGGTGAGCCGTCGCGCCGCGCTCGAGCGCGCCGTCGAGCTGCTGACGCTCGTCGGCATCCCGTCGCCCGCCACGCGCGTGCACGACCATCCGCATCAGTTCTCCGGCGGCCAACGGCAGCGGATCCTGATCGCGATGGCGATCGCCCTCGAACCCGACCTCATCATCGCCGATGAGCCGACCACAGCGCTCGACGTCACGGTGCAGGCGCAGATCCTCGAGCTGCTGCTCTCGCTGCGCGATCGCCTCGGCATGGGCATCCTGCTCATCACCCACGACCTGGGCGTCGTCATGGAGGTCGCCGACGAGGTCGCGATCATGCGCTCCGGTCGCATCGTCGAGGCCGGCGACGCCGACACGCTGCTGACGGCGCCGCGGCATCCGTACACGCTCCAACTGCTGAACTCGATGCCGAACGAGGTCTCCGCCATCCCCACCGCGGAGGAGGACGCCACTCCGATCCTGTCGGGCGTCGGGCTGCGGCGGACCTTCCGGGCGGGCAGCGGACCACGCGCGCATCGGGTGGTCGCTGTCGCCGGCGTCGACCTGAGCCTGCACAGCGGCGAGATCCTCGCCATCGTCGGGGAGTCCGGAAGCGGCAAATCCACGCTCGCCAGGATGCTGGTGGGCCTCGACTCCCCCGACGAAGGGACTCTGACCTACCGGGAGCAGGACGTGACCTGTGGTCGCCTTCGCGACCGGAAGATCCTGCGTCGAGGCGTGCAGATGGTGTTCCAGGATCCGTACACGTCCCTGAACCCCCGGATGACGGTGCAGCAGATCATCGCGGAGCCGCTGGCGGCGACGAGGACGGGGACTCCGGCATCCCGTCGTGCACGTGTCGGAGAACTGCTCGAGCTCGTCGGCCTCTCCCCGGAGATGGCCACCCGTTTCCCGCATCAGTTCTCGGGAGGTCAGCGACAGCGCATCGGGATCGCGCGAGCCCTCGCACTCGATCCCGACGTGCTCGTGTGCGACGAGCCCGTCTCGGCGCTGGACGTCTCGATCCGCGCGCAGATCATCGATCTGCTCTGCGAGCTGCGCGAGCGCCTCGGCATGTCGATCGTCTTCATCGCGCACGACCTCTCGCTCGTCCGGCACATCGCGGACCGCGTTGCGGTGATGTACCTCGGCGACATCGTGGAGATCGGCGAGACGGAAGAGGTCTACGCGCATCCCTCGCATCCCTACACCCGCTCGCTGCTGTCGGCGATCCCGCCTCAGACGCGGGAGGCACGCGGCATGCTCGGCCGTCGGACGCCGCTCGCCGTCTGAGCGTCGCCGCCTCACGATCGGCCGGAGCGTCTGTCGTCAACGCGCACCGGCCGGCCACGCGGCCGTTTCGGGCAGCGATGAGAGCCACGCGCGCCGAGACGTGAAACGCCGCTCAGCGGAGCTCCTGGATCACGTCGAACGATCCGCGCGTCTGCGAAGATGTCGACGGCAGAGTGGCTGGGGTACCTGGACTCGAACCAAGAACAACTGAGAGCCACCTGGCCCGTCCGAGCGAAGCCCCGAATCGGTGGAGTTCCCCGTAATTTCAGGGATCTCATGGGGTCGAGTCTACCGACAGCTACGCAGTGATTCGTGCTGATTCGCGCCTCTCAGGAGGATTTCTGGTCACCAATCTGGTCACCAGATCAAGTGCCCTCCGGGAGACTGTCGCTCGGGACAGACGACGAGGCGATAGCGTCGATGACCTGATTAAGCCACTCACGCGCAGCGGCGATGTCCGGCAGTACGGGCGTCTGGCCGTCGACCTCCGTCTCGGCGCGCGCGTCGGCGTAGGCGAGTTCCCACCCGCCCATCGGGCGCAACGGGAGCGGCGGCCATGCCTGCTGCCGTCGCCAGTCGAACGTGCGCACGCACAACCCCCACAAGACTGGCAGATCAGGGCCGGCATTCCAGAGGAGTTGCAGGTCGACCAGGTCATGTGCTCTCACGTAGGCAGGATCGGTGACAGCGTGGAGCTTCTGCGCGATCTGGTACTCCAGATCGACGAGCTCAACGGGTTGCAGATCCCCGAATCCGAAGTAGGCACCGAACTGCACAAGCTCGCCGTCGATCTCCTTTCGCGCATGCGCGTAGGGATCGATCTCGGGATCCGAGACCTCAACATCAAGCGCACCCCAGGCTGCGCCGAGGAACGCGATCGACACCCGGTACGGGTGCATCACATACTCCGGTCGAGCGAGCCCCGGGTCATGGAGCTTCACCGTTCGGACGGTCGCGGTGAACGCGACGCGTTCGGGCGCATCCGGATCGCGACGCAGCTCGCCCTTCGACGCCGGCACTGTTCCCCATCCCTCGGCCAAACGCGCACGGAACGCCTGCTCGAACTCCTCGCCGCGGACGCGGGTGGAGACATCGAGGTCGGAGGTAGCGCGTGTACCGCGCTCGCCGAAGCGCAGCTTCACACCCATGCCGCCCTTGACGGCGACAGCATCGGGAAGCATCTGTGACACGATCAGCGTGCAGAGCATCACTCGAGCACGCGCAATCGGGATACGGAGTTCGGCGGCGACCTGCGCGAGCCGGGCATTGAGTTGCGTCACGTTCAGCGGCGGGGCCACTTCAGTCACGCCGACACCGCCTTCCCTGCAGCCGCGTCCTGCTCGCCGATCAAGTCTCGTCTGAGCGCCTCATCGACCATGTCCTCCCATCGATCCGGCGGCATCCGATCGCGCATGTCCTCCAGTGCCCGCTGAACAGTCGTCGCCGGGATGCCCTCGTAGTGAGTGAGATCCTCTTCGGGTACGTCAGGCCGGTTCTCCAGTTCCATCCACTCTGGCAACGTGCGCCGTACGCGGCGGCGCGTGCCCACACGCACCTTCGGCGGATTGAATTGCCCGAGCCCGAGCAGATCGAGCACGGATTCGCGGTGTAGGAACGCGCCTTCCCCGGCAAGAGCCACGGCAACCAGCGGTTCGGTGAACGGGGACGTCGGCACGTCGCGGTGCGTGTATACACCCTGCCCGTATCCGCGGAGCGCACCGCGAGCAGCGAGCTTCCGCACCTCGACGGCAGGCACGCCCGCGTCCTCCGCCTCGGCGACAGTCACCACGCCGTTGCGGGATGCAGCGAGCTCCCAGAGATCTATCCGGTATCCCATCGCTTCCACCCTTCGCCAAAATAGTACCATTAACGGTACGGTTATGACAGGCCTGCAGCACTCGCATGAGTACCCAAACGTCAGTTGCACGGCAGGTTCGCCTCATCGGCCGTGATGAGCTCCGCACGTCCGGCTCGAGCCCGGTTACTCGACGGGGAGTAATACGGGCCTGGGGCCGACTCCCTAGTCGCCGATACCCGCCACCGCCACCGCCGCATCCAACGCGACAACGTAATCGATCAGCATTCTGATCGCCTCCTCGACCGACTCTCGAGTAATGATGATGCTGCGACCCACCACCGAGACATGCAACTTCCGCTCCAGGTTTCGGCGCAACTCGTTCGCCCGAGACCAATTCGTGGTCTGCATGGTAGTCAGTGCTCCGTCACCATGTGCGAGAGCATTACGGGCATCGACGATGAGCATCAAGTGCTGAACAAGAGTCTGAGGTTCGATGACAATGCCGAACCCATCCCGCAAGACCTCCTGACGGGCCGACCAGTTCTGCTTGAACGCCGGTGTAGAACGCCCGATCAAGAACTCACCAAGCCTGGATCGCCGCGCGGGCGACAGGTCGAAGAGCTGCTGGATAGTTTCATCGACGTGGGCTTCCGTCGTCGCAACCGCGACTGTGAGGGCGGATGAAGGTGGGGTTCGCTCTATGAGTACTCGTGCCAGTCTGCGAGCTGTCACCTCCGCTTCTGCGCCGACCATGCCGCTAACCAGCATTCACACTCCCCCACTCGTACGCGGCTCGAACTAGCTGCGAATCTGCCTGCATTGCTTTACCAAGTTTCGAGGGAGCCTCGCCGTCAAGCTTTCCCACGACTGCAGAAACGCCGCACCGTGTGATGCTCGTCGACTCCACGAACAGGTCGGCAAGTTGCTCAGCAGTGATGGCATGTGAATGAGATAGTGCCCAGGCCGCTTCTGCACGAACTACTTCAGACCTGTCTTTTAGGCATAGCTGCGCCCAATCATCGAAGGGAACACGATCGGCGGCCTTTGGTACCGTGAGCGTCTCGGCCATCCTGAGCAGCCATATTCGCGCCCACGATGACGTCCTGGGTAGGGCTACCAGACGAGCTACCGTCGCCCAGTTCTCGCGGTGCTCTGGCCTCGCTCGTAGGTAGACGAGCACATTGCGAAGATGAGGAGGCTCCCTTGCGACGATTTCCAACAGCCAGTCGTCCGGAAGCCGCTCCGGTGCCGCCCGAAGAACGCGCAGTGCGCGGGAGCCGAATGTGGCGTGCAGAGTGCGCTGCTCAGGGTCGCCCTGTACCCAGTCCTCTACAATCCCCTTGAGTGCTGCGAAGTCGACTTCATCGTCGGGCGCGTCGATCTCTTCGAGCTCAAAGTCTTCGTAGCCAACCTGGACAAACTCCATCGAGCGAAGATTGTCTGCCGCACGTGAGCGATAGCCGTCGAGTAGCGCCTCACGCTCCTCCTCCGCCTCCTGTAGCTGCTTCACCGAGTGGATTCGTGTCTTGCCATCGGCGAGAGTGAGCCCAAGAGACCGAGCTTCCTCTACGACAAGCTCAATAGCATGGTGCGCGGATGCCCAGTCCTGCGAGATGACTCGGAAGTCATCGGCAAAGCGATTGACCTCGTAGCCTCCCCGACGGATACCGCGTTCGACACGATCGAGATACACATCGGCGAGCAAATGACTTGCCGACATAGCCTGCGGGATTCCGACCGCTCGCGGAAACAAATCTCCAAGAAGGTCCGACAGTGAGCGCGACGCTTCATGATCCAGGCTCTGCATCAAGATCTCGTCGGCGAGGATGCGGTGATCGACATACTCGTAGCAGGCCGCGATATCCACGTCGACAATCCTCACTTCGGATGGTCGTCCCGGATCGACGCCGAACGCACGATGAGCGTGGATTCCCTGCTCACGAGACGGCTTAGGAAGGTGCGGCTGGAGTCGGCCGACAATTGACTCATAGATCGTCCGTGCAACTGGGGAAAGGATCCCGATCGGCCTCGGACCGTACCCCCGTTTCGGCATCGCAATCACGTCCATAGTGGGAGTGTGACCCGCAATAGACATCGCTTCAGCGGATCCTGCCAGCACGTCAACCCCGTCAACCAGAGCCCGCTCGGAGATCAACAGCGGCAGCTCCAAGAGCGGCCGAGACACCACTTCCTTCGCCGACTCCTCGAAGCGCAGACTCTTCGCAAACTCCGGAGAGAGTCTCATAGTTCGGCCCGTCCAGTCAGTTTGCGCGCGGATGAATCGTAGACGAAGTCGATGATGCCGCCCGACGCGATCAATGAAACAGCCTGGTCAATGACCTCGATCGGCACGATGTACCATTCTGACGGCTCATAGCGGCGCCCGTCTTTGCCGACCTGGCTAACGTCGAGACGTACCTCAGCGAACACACGGTGCAGCAGGTTCTCGAGCGCCGATGTCCGCATATTGTACGTGCGGTATGACGCCACGATTTCCACTGGTGCCATGAGGTAGGTGGGCTGCTTCTCAGCATGGGCGATCCGATCCTCGGCGGGTCCGCGAGAAAAGCCGATCTTGTGGAGATCCGCGATGCCTGCGATCTGCGGGTCGTCGCTGAGCGAGCGCAGGACGTATACGTAGCCGGTTGCGACGTCATCGGCCAGGATTGACTCGAACTCTGCCGGAACGACAGCCTGGCCGTGCCCCTCGCCCATGCGGATGCCGAGCGACTGCCGGTACATCGAGGACTCAGTGCCGTTCTCGAAGATGACGCGCAGCCGTTCCCGGCGGTTCACGCGAACGGTGGTGGTCTTGTACTCGGTCTCGCCAACATCAGCGATGAAGAGCATCACACCGTTGAGGACGAAGAACGCGCCCTCGACGATGTGTTGCATCCCCGGGAACGCCACCAGCTTCGATGCGCCGTTCGCGAGCTCTGCATGCTGTTGCTGGAACAGCGGCTCGAACTGCTCGAAGTCCTCTGCGCGCACACGCTGGGCCGCATCGACCGATGCTTCCGGGCTCTTACGCTGCGGCAGATCGGAGGTGTCGAGAAGCCCACTGTCGTCATCGAGCAGCCCGAGATCGTCACCTTCGAGGAGATCATCGAGGGAGGCCGGCGCTTCCGGCTCGACGAGCAAGCCGAACTCGTCCAGGTGCTTGAGCGCCGCGATCTTGTCGTCGCTGGCCAGGATGCCATCGAGACGTGCACCGAGCTTGCGCTCCGCGATCTCTCTGGTGTCCGAGCGCGGTGGCCGCTCATGCTCGAGGTAGAACTCGACGATCTCGAGGAACGACCGCTCGAGCCGGTCGGAGCTGGTGAGCTTGGGAGCCTTCTCCGGGGTGTCGAGGAGGCCGTCTTCGTCCGAGTCGAAGATGCTCTGGAAGTCGGTATCGCTCATGACTCCTGCAACCTCTGCTGGGCTTCGTGCTCGCGCTTCTTCTTGCGCAGGAACAGCAGCGCTTCGGCGTAACGCTTCTCGGTCGGGTCATCGCTGCGCACGTCGGGCTGGCGTCGGTTGACCTTGGCGAACTGCTGGATCTTCGGCCAGAGCAGCCGCGCCTCTTCCTCGGTGATCTCGATACGGGTCGCCGTGATCGTGTCCTGGATGATGCGCAGCACCTGTGGCGTCACCGACTTCGAGAGCACCTCGAAGGCGCGCTGGAACGGGTTGACCTTGTCGATTAGGTTGATGTCGAGATCGTCGACATCAAAGAAGCGATTGTTCAAGATGAACTTCTTGCTCCCGCCAACTTCACGTGCCTCGCCGTTCTTGATCACGGAGTCGACGACAACCTGCTGGCGCAGCTCCTCGACCTGGGCCTCGTTGAGATCGGGATAGCGCTCCCGGATGATCTTCGGGATCAGCACCTTGTTGGCCACCTCGGCGTCGAGGTTGCCCGCCGCGGCCTTGACGAAGGTGTCGTCCTGCAGGATCGTCGCCTTGAGGTCGTTCAGGTCAGTGGCGACGATCTGCTTCACGCGATCAGTAGACGGCTCCTTGAAGCCCTTGATCCGAAGCTCCCCCGGCTGCGGCGCATCGTCGTTTCCGGTCTTCGTCTTGAATGTGAAGTTCGGTGCCAGCACCTGCTCCATGAGCAGGGAGGCGGTGATCGCCTTGAGCATGTTGTTGACCGAAAGCTTCACCTCATCGGTGGTCGCGTCGGGCTGGGCGATGAGGTTGGTGAACTGCGCGTGCTCCTTGCCAGGGCTGTCGCGGGTAACCCGCCCGATGATCTGGATGACCTCGGTCAGCGACGCCCGGTAACCGACAGTCAGGGCGTGCTCCGCGAAGGGCCAGTCGAAGCCCTCCTTGGCCATGCCGAGTGCGATGATAATGTCCACCGCGTCGCGCTCCTTCGAGGCGACCGAGGTCAGGTAGTGCAGGGTCTCAGCACGGGCGATCTGGTCGGTGTCGTCAACGAGATCCGCCACACGCACGATCTCGCCGTTGTCGCGGCGACGAATCCGCATGACGTTGGATTCCTCGGTCTCGGTCGAAATGACCTCACCGATGGCATCGAGGATGAAGCCGACCTCCTCGATCTTGTCCTTGGTGGACTCGCCGCTGTTGACGTTCGGGATGTGGATGATCGTCTTCTTGTCGAGATCGAGGATCTCGTGGATCGCGCTCGTGTAGCGGCCCTGGTAGAAGTGGTGCCCGATGCCGAGCGATTTGAGATACTCGTAGCCGTTGAGCTGGTCGTAGTAGTTGAACGTGACCGGCGTGAACCTCGCCTCATCCTCCGGCAGCAACACCGGCACCGAGTCACCCCGGAAGTACGAGCCGGTCATCGCGACGATGTGCGCATCCGACCCGGCCATCACGCCCTTGAGGAGATCGCCGAGGCGATTGCTTGCGGTGTCCGCCGAAACGTGGTGGAACTCGTCGATGGCGAGCACCGTGCCGTCGAACGTAGAGGCGGGCAGCTTCTCGTAGGCGAAGCGCAGCGTGGCGTGGGTGCAGACAAGGGTGGCGTCCGGCCCTTCCAGGAAGTCGATGAACTGCTGCACCTTGCCCGACGATGAGCCGGGCATACAGAGGTTGTTCTTGTCCTTGATCTCCCAGTCCGCAAAAAAGCCGAACCGGCTCAGAGTCGTCGTCGAGAACGATCCACCGATGGAGCGCTCGGGCACAGCAACGATGACCTTCTTGCGGCCCTGGTTGTAGAGCTTGTCGAGCGCGACGAACATGAGGGCTCGAGACTTGCCCGAGGCCGGCGGCGCCTTGACGAGCAGGTACTGCGCACCACGCTGCTCCCAGACACGCTGCTGCATCTCACGCATGCCGAGCTCGTTGGTGTGGACGCTGTTGCCAGTCTGCGCATACGTCACATTGACGATGTTCGTCGGCTTCTTGATCTCGGTCACTTGCGCTTCTCCTCGGCAGTCATCTGTTCATACATACCGAAGAGGTATGACAGGCGCTCTTCGTCGCTGTCGAAGCCGCGCTTGCGGTAGACCGCGTCCACGAGCTCGTCCAGCTCCTGGTGTGCCAGGCGAAGGTCGTCGGGCATCAGGTCAGGGTCGTACAGCTCCGCCAGCGTCTTCTCGGAGTGATACTCGCGTACGTCGAGCACGCGGAGGGCGGCATCGGTGAGCTGTTCCTTGGCTGCGGCGGACAGTGACGGCACCGGGAAGTTGTTGTAGACGATGGTGCCGGAGTAGCGGTAGTCAGTCTTCATTCGGCCTGCGACCGCTCGAACCCAGGTCATGTGTGTACGGGAGGTGAGAAGGGCGAACGTCCACGGTTCCACTTCATAGGCGGCATTGGCTGAGTTCGAAATGACCGTGTTCCGGTCGAGATAGCCAATCGGGATGTACTCGCGGCGCTCGGAGGTGGTAGCCGGTACGATCACCGAGTCGCTCTCCCGGTGAGCGAAGAAATAGAACCGATGCGGGGTTTCAGCAAGAGCACGAGTTGACTTCTCGGTGCTCTTGGCACGGTGGTCCCGAACCTTATCCAGCCGTACTGCGATCTCATCGATACCGAGCGCGGCTTCGAGATCGTCGTCGCTGATAACGAGGCACCACCGGCTCTTACCTTTGATGAACTCGTCGGAACCGCTGAAGCCCCGAACGAACCGAGACGCTTCCGGCCAGCGCTCGAGGAGCGTGTCGCGCTGGTCATCGGTGAGCAAGAGATTGCCTCCGTCGTTCGGCATCGATCCGAAGCCAAGTCGAGGGAGCACTGGGCTCAGAGGCGCGCTCCTACGACCAATCCAGATGTCTGGGCCGTCCGCCAGGTATGCGTTGATCCGATTCACTTCATGCCGAAGCTCATCCGAGAAGATGAACTTCGGCGCCTCCCCTTTGTTCCGAACCCCGACAACGACGCACGTAACGCCAGCTGCGTTCTTCGCCTGGTTCGACCACCTGAACGACGTGTAGGCGTACCCGATCTCTAGGTCGTCCTCGAGTACGTCCGGCCAGAGAAGCCCTACCTGTTCACCCTGTGTAACGGAGTTGGTCGAGACGAGCGCCAACTCAGCTTTGGTTCCCCGGATGTACTCGCCGCCCTTGATGAACCAAGCGCTGACGTAGTCGAGACTCTTGTACCGTGGCGTGACCGACTGCAGATCGCGCTTATGCTCAGACGTCTGGTTGCGGCTTCCGAGGTACGGCGGATTGCCAATCACATAGATCTCTTCGGCACCCGTGTTCGGGCACACCTCATTCCAGTCGCGCGTGATCGCGTTCCCCTGATGGATGCTTCCAGATTCCTTCAGCGGGATCAGTGGCAGGTCGATGCCGAATTTCTCACGGAACTCAACGTTCATCTGATGCTTCGCGATCCAGAGCGACAAGATCGCGACCTCCACCGCGAAGTCGTCAATTTCGAGTCCGTAGAAGTGCTCGACATTGATCCGGGAGCCGAGCAGGTTGAAGGTGAACTTGTCGCCCTGGAGCCCCTGAAGCCGCTCCAGGATGGCATGCTCGAGCTTGCGCAATTCCTTGTAAACGATGACGAGGAAGTTGCCAGAACCACAGGCGGGGTCGAACACCTTAATCCGCGCGATGCGCCGCAGCAGTGCTTCTAGCTTGGGCGCGCTGTCGAAGGCAACATCGAACTGCTCCTTGAGTCCGTCGAGGAACAGCGGCTCGATGGTCTTGAGGATGTTCGGCACCGAAGTGTAGTGCTGCCCGAGATCGGAGCGCTGACCGGGCGTGACGACTGCCTGGAACATCGAGCCGAAGATGTCGGGGTTGATCTCGTTCCAGAGCAGCCGACCGCTCTCCAGCAGCAGGTCGCGAGCCTTCTTGTTGAAGGTCGGCACCGTGTGGTGCTCCTCGACCGTGAATAGGCGCCCGTTGACGTAAGGGAACCCTGCAAGATGTGTCGGCTTGTTGGCAGGGTCGGCAGTGTCCAGCGCGGTGAAGAGATCAGTCAGGAACTGGCTGACGTCCGAGCCATCGGCTTGTGTGAGCGTGCCGACGGCCCCGGTGAACTGCCCCTCCTTGAAGATGCCGGTGTCCTCTGCAAAGAAGCAGAAGAGCAGCCGTGTAAAGAAGACGTTCAGGGCGTGACGCCCGAGCGTCATGGTGTTGAGCTCGGGGTTGAGCGCCAGCAGCTCATCGAACAGCTTCGCCATGCGCTCGGCAGCCTTGACATCAGCATGGGCCTCAGCAACGTACTGGGCTTTCTCCATGCCTGCCCACGGCAGGAAGAATGTGAAGTGCTTGTCGATGTCCGAGATCGGGATGGCGAGCGAGTCGTTCGTCTTCGTGTCGACGGCCAGCAGCTCTTCGTAGTCGGTGACGACGACGAAGCGAGTGTTGTAGCGAACCACGGTCGGTGCGCTGCGGAGCTCATCGATCACCCCCAGAAGGTCGTCCGTCGTCTCCTTGAAGTAGATGACGTTCTTCTGAGCGACCTCGGTCGACGGATCATCGGCGACGTTGAGCGAGCCGTTGCGCAGGCGCGTGATGTTGCTCGACGAGCGCCCGTACGCGGCCAGCAGCTCGAAGATGAACTCCCGGTCGTAGTGGCTGCGTCCGCCGAGCGGCCTGACACGCTCCTGGACGGACTTGAGGTTGAGCCTCATCGGATCGGGCCTCCCCCGTGTCGTGCCCTGAGCCCACGGTGGGCAGTTGCGCCGCTCACTCTACGTCCGCCGTTCCGGCGCGGCCGCTCCGCACCCACTCGTCGATTTCGCTCGTCTGGAACTTCCAGAGGCGACCAACCTTGTGGGCGGGCATGTCCTTCTCCGCGATCCAGGCGTAGACGGTGTCCTTCGTCACACCGAGGTGGGCCGCGATGTCGTCGGCCGAGAGCCAAGGCTCAGTCACAAGCGACCTCCTACGCCGAATCAGACCGGGTTTGACCCGGTTCCCTTGATCCTACCGGGCTGCACTTGGGCGTAGGTAGGGCGAGTTGGGTCGCATGCCTCTTCTGCCCGATCTATGCCGCCCTCTAGGATCGGGACATGGCAGGCATCATCGGAGACGACGCGATGCCATCGCCTGCGCCCACCATGTCGCTCTCCGCAGCACAGGGCCGCTTCGGCGTCGACTACCTGCAGCTCGCCTGTAGCCACGCCGGGTTCGGCTGCAGCGAGCCTCGCCCGGGCGAGGACGTTCGCGCGATCGACGCGACGATCGGCTTCGAGTACGGTGACGCCCACGTGCAGGTGAAATGCACGACGAAGACGTTCAGCCCGAAGCGCCAGACCATCCGCATCCCGGTCGAGGAAGAGTGGGTCGCGTCCTGGCAGAAGTTGCGTGTTCGAGGTCCGGTTTATCTTGTGGTCGTTCAGGTGCCCGAGCAGGCGAAGTGGATCGACTACCCGGCATCCCACACGCTGGTGGCCGCGACCGCGTACTGGGCAGCGATGGATCCGTCGACGACGCCGAAGAGTCTGGTGGTTCACCGCAATCAGCAGCTCACGGTGGAGACGCTACGGGATTGGGCACTCGAACGACAGCTTGCAGTCAACGGAAAGGCGGCGTAACCCATGACCGCCTCATTCACCGATCTCATCGACTACCTCACCCTCACGGGTTGGCGCCGCGATTCCAGCGGACAGTCGGGCTCCGTCTGGCGACGGGAGGGCTGGGACAAGCCGCTGCCCGTGCTCGACGACCTGAGTCGCGAAGACTACGAATGGACGTCGACCGTCGAGCGGATCGCCAGTGCCGTCGAAACCTCGCCACGCGAGGTCGACGAAGCAATTGGGCGCATGTACTTCGACGTTCAGGAGTTCCGAGCGGCCGACGACATCTACATCAAGGGCTCGATCCCCGTCGAGGCGGGCTTCACGCTGTTCTCATCAGCTCGCGCCATGATCCGCGCGGCGGCTGCGACGGCACGCTCCCATAAAGCCCGTATCGGCGGCAACTACGGCCCGGCAGCGCTTCGGATTGCGGAGAAGGCTCGCTTCGGCCACACCATCCATGGCTCGTACATCGTGCCGCTCCTGATGCCGCTCGATCGCCCCCAGGAACCCACGTCGGACACCCCGCTCGAGTTCGAGGGCCAGGGCGTCGCGCACCCGCTGGTGGAACCGGAAGAACGACGCACGACACGCATGCTTGCGCAGGCGCTTGCTGCGATTCAGCATGGCATCGTCGAACCAGCCCGGGAGCCGCGCGGCTCCGTCGTGAATGACTTGGTGGCCACTGGCGTCAGCCGCGAAATGGTGGTTGCGGTCGAGAAGATCGTCGGTTCCGAGGGTGTCGCCGTCTTCGAGGTCAATTTCGACTGGGCAGGGGCCTTCACACCGCCGCCGGGTGACCTCCGCCAGATCTCGTTCCCGCACGACAGCGCCGAGATCCTGCGGCTTGCCGCCGACAAGTTCGTCCCCAGCCCACGTAACCCGTATGAGACGCTCTCCGGCCAGATCATCGATCTCGAGGACGACCCCCAAGCACCTGGCGGACGAGCTACGATCCGCACCTTCCGGCGCGGACGGCAAGTACGCATCGATATCCCACTGACCCAAGCACAGACCGACGAAGCACATTCATGGTTCAGCGAGCATCGCCATGTTGTCGTCGCGGGCATCGTGAAGAGCGCACCGGGTAAAACCTCGTGGGTCGAGGATGCGAGGCAGTTCGCGCCCCTCGACGAGGTGGTGCTGTTCAGCGATCTCGACGACTCGAAGTCATGAGCGGCACCACCTCCGACAGCATCTGGGAAGTCGCCTGGCGAAACGCCGAGGCGATGACCGCTGCTGGGCAGGAGCCACGTCGCCATCATCTGCTGCCGCGCTTCTACCTGCAGCGATGGGCTGTCGAGGATCGCGTGCGCGTCATCGACCTCGAGCGCAACCGCAACGCCTACGAACCGGCACCCGAACAGGCAGCGGTTGAGACGGACTTCTATCGTCTGCCCGATGCGGACGGCGTCTCTCCCGTCTATTGGGAGGCGTGGCTCTCGCAAGTCGAGGGCCACGCGGCGTCTGCGTTTCAGGTGCTCGACACGGATCGCCCCGGAGACCTAGACGAGGAGCAGCACCAATGGCTGACGCTGTTCCTCGCGACGCAGATGACGCGGGGCCGGAAGGCGCGTGAGAAGCGGCGTGCGATGCTCGCAGAGGAGCTCACGCAGGTTCTTGACGCATACGGCCCAGAGAACCTTGCCGACGAGCTCAGGCAGGGCGACCTGTTCGCCTATGGCGCCGACGACTCACTCGAGACGATCATGGCCGATGTCGAGCGATTCCGCGCCGACCCGTCACAGCTCCCGCTCACCCGCGAGCAGGACCTGGAAGTGTTCGCGCGCACGGCAGCACACGTCGCCGGCCTCCTGACGATGCGCCACTTCGCGATCTATACGACGCCGCGCGCCCTGATCACCTCCGACGAGCCGATGGTCGAACTGCACGAGGACATGGCAGCCCCTGCGCTCTGGGGAGGCGTCTGGGGCGCACCGATCTTCGCGTTCCCGATCGGCCCGTACCGAGTGGCCGCGTTCTACCGTCGAGACATCGAGCCTCGTCAGGCGGGCTCCAGGTTGAGCATCGAGGAGACGCTGGATCTGAACGCTGCCCTGCTGGCCAACGCCCACAGCTTCGCGATCGCACGGCCCGGGGACCGAATAGCGGAACGGCTCTTCCTTCCCGATGCGCCACGAAGCTACCGATCCAGTCGCCATACCAACCCCGAGACGAAAGCCATGCTCTTCCGGCTCTGGGCGCCGTCGCGCTGGGAAGGTCGATCGGACGCACCTACTCGCGTGGTGTCACGTTGGTGGCCGCCGTACGTTCCGCCCGCATCGCCGCCCACCGATGAAGAGCAGAAGATCATCGACGGCTGGGCGTAGCAATAGCTCCGCGGCCACGAAGACGAAACCGCCTGCTGGAGACTTGCAGCGCGAACACTCGGGCCCTACAACGATGGCCCGTCACGGTATGCGGAGGAACCTCGGCTCTGTTCATGCCCGAGGATGTCGAGCCGCTTCGCGCGCACTTCTGCTGCCTTCCGCGCCCGTGCAGCGGCGAGGCGCTGAACCTCGACCTTGGCAGCGCGCTGGTGGACGAGCTTGACCGCTTCATCTGGCGAAAGCGCATCAAGTTGGGCGAGGTAGCGGCGATCCTGCGCCGCCTGCTCGCTCAGGGCCTTCACCCGCGCGGCAATCGCGCTCGGACGCCGGTTCCCGAGGACGCGCTCGTACGGCGCTATGTGCTCCCGCGACTGCCTCGCGGCGATCTCGCTGACCTGCGTGGCTTCCGCGCGTGCTTCGACGACGGCGGGCACATGGCCGGCTTCGTGCTGGGCGACTGACTCGGACCACGCGGGCAGATTGCTCTCGCTGCGGGGGACGCTCTGCCACCGGTCACGCACGACCCTCTCTGCCGCCTCGCGACGGGCGTCTGCGCCGTCCGCGGTTCGGGTGGCAAAGCGCTTGCGGAACCGAGATGCTCTCTCCTTGGCCCGGCGTGCCGCGATAGCGTCCTGCTGCGCAGCCAGGAACGCGGCGCCATCCGCGACTGCTTCCTGTGTCAGCGACTCCACAACGTCCGCGAGTACCGCAGCTGCCTTCGCATCTGCGGCTTCCGCGAGCTCGCGCTGCGGCTCGTACTCGGCCTTGTGTCGTTCGGACTGGTCGTGCAATCTGGCGGCTGCCGCCACCCAGTGCTCTCGCTCCGCGTCAGCCTTCGAGATCCGCTCGACAATCCGGTCGCGCTCCGCGCCGACGATGGACATAGGCCCGTCCGCAACGAGGTCCGCGACGGCCTCACGGGCGCGTTCGGCGGCGTCTTCCAGGCCGCGGTCGGCGCGGTCTCGGGCGAGCGCATCGACGAACTGCTGCTTCGCGTCTGCGAGATCGCTGGCGACGATGTGCAGCCTGTTCGTCTCGCGCCCGCGGGTCATGCCGACATAGATGCCTGCCGCATCAAGCGCGTCGGAGAGCAACGTGTGTGCCGCGTTCACGGTCGAGCCCTGGACGCCGTACGCGGTGACCGCGTAGGCCAAATGCGCATCTTCGGTCACGTACTCCGCAGGCAAGGTCATGGTGCGCTGCTGCTTACGGCCGTTGCCGGTCTCGACGATGTTCAGCGCGCCGTCTTCGCCGACGTGCTGCACCGTCCAGGTCTGCCGGTTGGCAACGCCGAGCGTGGACTCGTTGCGGCGGGTCTGGATCACGTCCCCGGTGCCGATGGGGAGCCCGTCGCTGCCGAGCACCGTCCGCGCGTCGTCGACTTCGCCGCGGTCGACCCGCTCGGCACGGACGCGTTCGTTCAGCCCCCGGGCCTCGTCGTTCGTCGCCGCGGTGATCGCATCGGCCGGGCGCGTCGTCCTGGCAATGTTCTCCCGCACGTCGTGGTCGGTGTCGTGCAGGACGATCAGTCCGTGCTCGTTCAGCCGATCGAAGATCGCGGCGGGGTTGCGGGCATGCCGCAGCTCGAGCGTGAGCGCCGCATACGCAGGGTCGGTGAAGCGGTGCAGGCTCGTCATATCGACGACTGCTGGGCTGAGTTTGGTGGCGATGTCGAGAACGCCTCCGCGTCCGACCGCGGGGAGTTGCGCCCGGTCTCCGACGAGCGCGACAGTCACCCCGGCTTCGTCCGCGACTTGCAACAGGGCGAGGGCGGAGTCTTGGTCGAGCATCCCTGCCTCGTCGACGACGATCCGCTCACCTCGCGCGAGACGCGCCTCCTGCACCGGCCCCCGATAGATGCCTCCGGTTTCGGGATCGGCGTCCCCGGGTCGCAGGCGTGTCCACACGCCGTCGCTGTTCCACCGGAACCCATGCGCGTAGATGAGCGTGGCCACGGAGTCAGCGGGGATGCCGAGTTCCTGGGCAGCAACGTCGGCAGCCTTCTTCGTCGGCGTGACGACCCGCATTCCACGGCCCTCCGCGGCTGCGGCGGCAATCGCAGTCTTGAGCATCGTGGTCTTGCCCGACCCGGCCGCGCCTTCGACCACGACGAGCGGGTTGCGGGATGCGACGACTGCGGCTGCATGTTCCTGGGCATCATCCAGTCCCGCCAGCACCGCAAACTCGTGTACGTCCGGAATGTGCTGGTTGGACTTCTCCGCGCGAGCGGTGAGCAAGTCGCGCAGTTCCGTCTCGGCAGCGACGACGCGCAGCGATGTCAGATGCGCGACGTGTTCCGGCGTCGGCGCACCGGGTGGGAGGACGGAGAGGCAATCCGATGCCGCGAGCTGCGTCGCCAGTTGCCCGAACACTCGCAGCTCCTCGGGGGTGGCTTGCACACCGTGCTCGGTGGTGATGCGGGTGACGTGCTCGCGCAGCGTGTGCACCGTCCACGCCGATGCACCCGCCGCCGCACGGTCAAGCGCACGCGATGCGACTTCCTCGATGCGCAGTTCGTCGAGTGCAACCGGTGCAGGCCTGCGCACCCGAGGTGCATCCGGGCTATAGCCGGCGTCTTCAATCTCCGCACGCCAACCGGCCTCGCTGCCAAGCACCGTGGGCTTCTTCCCTGGGCGTTGGTGCTCCCACGCCTTCGCTTTCAGCCGCGCCCGCACGACCGGCCCGGGTTCCTCACCAGGATGCGCAGCTTCCCACTCGGCCCCGAAGTTGGCGAGGTTGCGTTCGACCTGCGCGCCGCGCTTCGACAGCGCCGCGTTGTATGGCTCCAGCTCCGCGACCTCTCCGGTCGCCGGGTCGAGCGTGAGACCGTGCTTGTCGAGTACGGCGGCGAGTTGCGGGTGCGCGGCGATGATGGCGGTGCCGAGAGCACGGATGGCTCCCTGCTGCTTGAACAAGGCTGCGGTGTCCAGACCGCGCCACTTTCCCGTGGCGTAGACGCGAGTGCCGATCTGGAAGTGGATGTGCCGGTGCGGGTCACCCGCACGGCTGGTCTTGTGCGCGACGGCGACGGTCTGCAACTGCTGCACCGGCACAACTTCTCGCGCGTGCCGAGGCCCGACCCGGGTGACCGAGTGCTGAGCGAGCCACCGGCGGATCTCCGCCGCCGCATCCTGTTGCGCGGCGTCGAGCGCGTCGGAGACCTCCGGGTGCAGGGCGGCGGCGATGGAGAGGGACTTCGGGGCGTTGATCACCATCTCCGCGAACCGCGGCGAACCCCGCATGCCCTCGCCCGCGCCGCGCGGGGCTCCCATCGAGGTGCCGCTGATCGGGTCCGTCCAGTCCACCCATGCGGCGTACTGCTCCGGGTCGAGCGTCCGTCCCTCGATGACCTCGCCCGCGGAATCGGTGACGGTGAACTCCGCGAGCGCGGTGCCGCCCTCCAAGTAGTACTCGTCGGCAGTGGACCTGTCCGCCTCCAGGTATCGGCGTGCGGCCGCGCCGGTACCGCGAAACAGGATCACACCGCCTTTCACCCCGGGCCTCCTCACGACTCGTCTCATGAGGGAGGTGCGCACGCCCCACCAGCGGTGGCATACGTCCATGAATGAATCTGAGAGGAGAGCCGCAATCTGTAGAGCTCGCGGTGGTGAGGTTCGCTGGAGCCGCAGCTGTGTCAGGCCATCGGCTATGGCTTCAGAGCCTGGGGCGTGCTCGCAGGCGGCGACGCCTTCTCATGGCCTGAATGTCAGCCACGAGCACTACCCTGGGTTCACGACGTGATATGCCCAAGACCCTCACGACGTGCAGATGGAGATGAGCTGAGGAAGGTGCGCCGATGGTCTTGCCGCTCGTTCCTCTGATAATCGTCGTGGTCACCGCAGCTACCGGCACAGCGGGCGTGGGCACGGGAGTCTGGGGCGGCGCACAGATCGCTCGCGCCAAGAAGGACATGAAGACGCAGGCTGAGCTGTATGAAAATCGCTATGCTGCGCATCTCGGGAAGACCGAGGAAACGAACCTCATCTTTCAGGCTCTTGGCCGTTCGCAGGAGCGCGCGCAGCATGAAGTCATCTACCGAATGAAGGACTTCCTGGAGCGAAACGCCAAGCAGGTGAAGGCGCACGAGCACTTGATCCTCGACGGAGTCGACGGGTCAAGTCAGCACGTTGTTGGCCTCACAAAGCTTGAGGCCGATGTCGCTGGTTGGGTCCGCGGCGTCGTGGGCTCAACCATCGTCGGTGTAGCGACCCCCACGGTGATCCGCGCCGGGGTAATTCAGCTCGCGACAGCGAGCACTGGCACGGCCATTGCCGGACTGAGCGGCGCGGCGACGACAAGTGCGACGTTGGCCTGGCTCGGTGGTGGCGCGTTGGCGGTGTCGCGCGTCAGACTTGTTGGCAGGACTGTTGGTTGAGTTCTGAAGGAGCAGTTCTGACATGGGAAGACCACCTGTGATCCCGGTGGAGCAGAAGACGAGGATCGTGCTGAGCGTCCTCGCTGGCGAGGTCACGATCGCCGAGGCCGCGAGGCGTGAGAAGGTGTCCGAGCAGTCGATCGGCCGCTGGAAGTCTGACTTCCTCGAGGCGGGGAAGACGGGCCTGGCGGCGGGCAGGTCCGGTCCGTCGACGCGGGAGCAGCAGCTCGAAGCCGAGGTCGCGGAGCTGACCCAGGCGCTCGGGGAAGCGCATCTCGAAGTCCGCGTCTGGAAGAAGTCCGCCGAGGGCCGCTTGGGCCCTTCGAGGACCTCGAGGTGATCCGCGTCGAGGCGGGCATGCCGACTTCGAGGTGGTGCGAGAGGTTCGGCGTGCCCGAGCGGACCTGGCGGCGCTGGCAGGCCAAAGCGCGGCAGGACCGCCCGCCGAAGGGCCCGTGGCCGCAGCCCGCGCGGGACGCCGCCCGGCCGCTGGTGACGAAGCATGCGCTGGCGAAGCCGGAGTGGGGGCACCGGAAGATCTGGGCGATGACCCGTCACGACGGGCACCGGGTCTCGCAGGCGACCGTGCTGCGGCTCCTCCGCGACGACGGGCTGATCCTCCCGTCGGAGTACCAGAAGCAGCGCCGCGACCTCGCCCGGGCGCGCAAGGACGCGTTCGCGAGGACCCCGACGGGCCCGAACCAGGTGTGGCAGCTGGACTTCAGCGAGTTCGAGACCACCAGCGGCGGCACCTGGCGGCTGGCCGGATGCCGAGACTGGTATTCGAAGTACGAGCACCGGTTTCACACGTCGCCGACGGCGAATCAGTACGACGCGATCGCCGCCGTCGAACTCGCCCTCGAAGACTACGAGGCGATGTTCGGGCATCCGCTCATCGATGCCTGCGAGGTCGACCCCGACACCGGCGAGGTGACACCCGCGGTGACGATCGTGACGGACAACGGCGGCCCGTTCCGGTCGCTGAACTTCGAGCTGTTCATCACCCGCCACCCCGAGCTCACGCACGTCCGCACCCGAGTGAAGTCGCCGGGGCAGAACGGGTCACGCGAACGCGGGTTCGGGACGCTGAAGTATGAGCGGCTGTTCCTCGACGAGATCCCCGACGCCCTCACTCTCGTCGAGCGCGCCGAGGACTACCGGATCGAGTACAACACGATCCGCCCTCACGAGGCGATCGCCTGGAACCGGCCAGCCGAGGTCCACCTCGGCCACGCCGACCCCACCATCCCCAACTTCGAAAGAGAAGAAACCCTGCCAACTACTTGACGCGGGACAGCGGCGGGCGGCGGGGGCATGGCGCTTGGGGCTGTGATGCTCAACGTCGCAGTCATTGGCCCCAGCGCACTGGTCGCGGGGATGACAGTCAAGAACCGCGGCACGAAGGCGAAGACTGAAGCTGAGAAACACCGCACGGATGTTGAGATCGAGATCGTCAAGTTGGACGCGCAGAACGAACTACTCCGCGCCGTCAATGCCAGGGCCAACGAATTGGACCACATCCTCATTCGTCTCACCGATGACGCGACCGTGTCGATGGACACTCTGGAGTCGGAGCCGTTCGATATGGAGCGGCACGCAGAGCGCCTTCAGAGGGCGCTCATCCTCGTGAAGGCCGTCCGAGATGTGGCGACTGCGCCAGTCGCCGATGAGCAGGGCAACCTCGACCAACAAACTGAGGAACTCGTCCTCAAGTACCGCAACACGAGCAAGGAGACGGCCGATGGCTACTGAATCTGGAGCGGACAAGGGCAGCATCGTGCCGTCCAAGGCGGGTGACGTCATCTTCGCCGCCGTGAGCAAGATCAGCGCGACTGATGCACTTGGCGCTCTGACGCAGTTGGTCAATGCGACCCGTGAGACGATCAAGATTCACGAGGTAGAGAGCACCAAGCGCGAGAAGCTCAGGACTTACAGGGAGACTGAGGTTGCCCGCATCCAGGCGTCCGAACGTGTCCTGAAGAACTATTTCGACCGCATCTTCGAGGAACGCAAAGAGACTCACCGACAGCTCTTCGCCGGCCTCGACCTGGCGCTCAAGTCCGGAGACGTCGCCGCCATGCAGGCTGTCATCGGCGGCATCGTGGAAGTCGCCCGAACCTCTCCGCTCGCGAACCTCGGTAATCTCGCGGAGTTGCGCGCAGCGATGGACGACCCGGACGCCGTCTTCGAGTTCTGAGCTTCGTAGGACGACTCAAGCACGACGGTCCCGGACATTTTCCGGCACCGTGATTGAGGACGTCCAAGAAGCTGTCGCAAATCATCCATCCGCGTCGTCCACGGTGCCGCCAAATTGACGGAACCGTCCGGCCTCCCAAAGTTCAGATGGCCGAGTCCTCGTACGGTGGTGGCAAGTTGACACCGCCTGCAATCCCGGGGCTCGGGCTTCGTGGGGGTGGAAGATTTGCGCCACCACGGTGGTGTCGATTCGGCACAACCGGAGGACTTTCACTGGGGGTGCCGAATCGACACCCCCGTCGCCGAGCCTCGACCCGGCACCGCGGTGCAGCCGTCTCCGCCCAACCTACGGTGGTTGAGATTCCACACCGCCACCGCACGCTCATGGACTTGTGGTGCAGGTACGCTACCTCTCCTCTCGCAGAGGCGCAAGGCTTCAGTGAGGAAGGTACGCGGCCCGTCCCACGCGACCAGCGAGCCGCATGACTCACGTGCCAAGGATCGTGTCGAGGATGTCGGCGGTGACGACATCAACTTGCTCAGCGGTGATGACGTAGCTGTTGCGAGTGACCATCTCGTTCGCGTGCCCAAGCAACCTCGACGCGATCGTGAGCCCCGCCGCGCGCTCCACGAGCGTCGCAGTGGTGCGCCGGTAGATGTGCGTCGAGTACTCGTCGACCTCGACGCCGAGACGCACGAGCTCATCACGGTTGTCGTCGATGAACGAGCGCAGCAGCCGCTCATAGTTCGACACGCTCATCGGCTTACCGGTCTTCGTCGGGAACAGCAACGCCTCGGGCCCACGCTCTGCGAGTGCGAGTCGGCGTCGCACCGCGTCGGCTGCGAGAGCTGGCAGCGCGACGCGGCGACGCTGTCGAGTGCGTTTGGGTGCGTTCTTGCGCTGGACGCCCTGCACCTTGTTCTGGATCACGGTGCCGTCGATCAGGATTGTCGGCGGGGCGGTGGTCATATCCACGTCACAGCGACGCAGGCCGATGCACTCCCCCACACGGGCGGAGGTGCCGAGCATGATGTCCATGCCGTCCACGAGCGCCCGCCAGTTCGGGCGCGGCCCCATGCCCTCCGTCTCGCGCCAGTGCGTCATGAGATCGCGGATCGCCTCGATCTGCTGCGGGAGGAGCATCGCGGTCTTCTTCTCCGGCGTCGGCAGCCGGGTGACGTCGCGCACCGGGTTCGTCGGGATCGCGTCGTCGCGCACGGCGAACCCGCAGATGAGCGACAGCACCGAACGCGCCTTCCGCGCCGACGACACGCCCCGGTCGGCGAGAAGGTTCTGAATGATCCGGTCGCAGCGGCCGACCGTGAGCGCCTCCAACGTGACGCCACCACAGACGGGGACGAGCGTGAGACGGACGGTGGTCTCGTAATTCTCGTACGTCGACCACGACAGCGTGCCGTTCTCAGCGCGCACCTTCACCGTCGGCAGCCACGCCTCCGCCGCCTCCGCGATGGTCGATCCGGCAGTGACGATGGCCTTCGTGTGAGTCGTCATCGTCTTCGCTCGTGAAAGCAGTTCTTCGCGGGCTGCATCCTCGGTGGCGCCTTCGGCGCGGAGTTGCACCAGCTCGCCGGAGTCGTTGCGCATCCGGGCGCGTGCCCGCCATTTGCCGTTCGTGAGCTGTGTCACCTGCACCTGGCCGACCCCGCCCGCGGCGATCTTCGGCCTAGCCATGACGCTGCTCACGCGCCCAGGCGAGCACGTCGTCGCGGTCGTACTTCACGTGCCGGCCGAGCTTCAGCCACGGCGGCCCGGACTTCGTGAGCCGCCAGCCTTCGAGCGTGCGCTCGGGCACGCCCAGCAGCACGGCGACCTCGGCCTGGGTCAGGAACGCGGGCTCGACCTCGATGCGTACATGAGCTTCCATGCCAGACAGGTGCGGAGCGCGTACCCAAGCGAACCATCGGGGACGAGTGCGTACCTCATCGGCAGAGACGAGGGCGAGACGCGCCCCGTGGGGGTTTCTGGTCACCAATCTGGTCACCAGACGCCAAATCGGGCCACTCGATGGAGTGAGAAGGGAGCCGGACTTCCTAGAGAACTCTAGCGATTCGTTGCTGGGGTACCTGGACTCGAACCAAGAACAACTGAACCAGAATCAGCCGTGTTGCCAATTACACCATACCCCAAGGCGGTGACGACCTGAGCCGTACCGAGGGTCTACGTTACCCGATGCTCAGAGGGCCGACAAATCTGCCCCCGACACATGGCGTGTCGTCGCGGAGCCTCAACCCAGGGCCTGGACGAGTGCGCCGAGCCGGCGGATCGACTCCGCCTTGCCGAGGAGCTCGATCGACTCGAACAGCGGCGGGGAGACCCGTCGCCCCGTGATCGCGACGCGCGGCGGGCCGTAGGCGACGCGCGGCTTGAGACCGAGCCCCTCCACGAGTGCGCCGCTCAGGGCATCCTGGACGGCCTGCGCGTGGAAGTCGGCCTCGGGGACGACCTCGAGGGCCGCCACGCACGCGTTCAGCACGACCGCCGCGTTCTCCGGCAGACCGGACAGGGCGTCCTCGTCGTACGAGATCTCGTCCGTGAAGAGGAACCCGATCATGCCGGGCGCATCGCCGAGCAGCGTCAGACGCTCCTGGACGAGCGGAGCCGCCTCCGCGATGAGCGCACGCTGCGCGTCCGTCGGCTGCTCCCCCACGACGCCCGCCTTCACGAGGTACGGGACGAGACGCTCGGCGAAGTCGGCGGGCTCGAGCAGGCGGATGTGGTCGCCGTTGATCGACTCGGCCTTCTTCTGGTCGAAGCGGGCCGGGTTCGGGTTGACGTCGGCGACGTCGAAGGCGGCGACGAACTCGTCGAGCGAGAAGACGTCTCGGTCGGGGCCGATGGACCATCCCAGCAGCGACAGGTAGTTGAGCAGACCCTCGTGGATGAAGCCCTTGTCGCGCTGCAGGAACAGGTCGGCACGCGGGTCGCGCTTCGACAGCTTCTTGTTCCCGTCGCCGAGGACGAGGGGCAGGTGCCCGAAACGCGGGATGAACGACGTCACGCCGGCGTCGATGAGCGCGCGGTACAGCACGAGCTGACGACCGGTCGACGGCATGAGGTCCTCGCCGCGCAGCACGTGGGTGATGCCCATGAGGGCGTCGTCCACGGGGTTCACGAAGGTGTAGAGCGGGATGCCGTTGGGGCGGACCACCACGTAGTCGGGGAACGACCCGGCCGGGAATGTCACCTCGCCGCGCACCAGGTCGTCGTAGGTGATGTCCTCGTCGGGCACCTTGATGCGCAGCGCGGGCTGACGTCCCTCTGCGCGGAACGCCGCTTTCTGCTCCTCGGTGAGGTCCCGGTCGAAGTTGTCGTAGCCGAGCTGCGTGGCGCGTCCGTTGGCCTCGTTGCGCGCGTCGATCTCCTCGGCGGTCGAGAAGCTCTCGTAGACGAGGCCCGCGTCGACGAGCTTCCGGAGCACCTCGCGGTGCAGGTCGTGACGCTCCGACTGACGATACGGCGCGTACGGGCCGCCGACCTCGACGCCCTCGTCCCAGTCGATGCGCAGCCACCGGAGCGCGTCGAGCAGCTGCCGGTAGCTCTCCTCGCTGTCGCGCGAGGCGTCGGTGTCCTCGATGCGGAAGACCAGCTTGCCGCCGTGATGACGGGCGTAGCCCCAGTTGAACAGCGCGGTGCGGATGAGGCCGACGTGCGGCAGTCCTGTGGGCGACGGGCAGAAGCGGACGCGCACATCGGAGCCGGTGGCCGTGGTGGTGCGGGGATCGGGAGCAGACATCCCGTCCAGTCTAGTTCGCGCGCGTCGGCGGCGATCCCGCGGCGCGGGCGGCGCGCCTCACCTCATGCGGCCGCATCCCGCGCCGTGTTGCGCAGCACGCCGATGCCGGGGATCTCGATCTCGATGGTGTCCCCCGCCGTGAACGCGCCCACTCCCGCCGGTGTGCCGGTGAGGATGAGATCGCCGGGAAGCAGTGTGAAGGCCGCCGACGCGTATTCGATGACGGTCGGCAGGTCGAAGATCATGTCCGTGAAGGGGGCCTGCTGCACGACCTCGCCGTTGAGGCGCGTCGTGACGCCGCTCTGCGCGATGTCGAAGTCCGTCTCGATGGCGGGCCCCACGGGGCAGAACGTGTCGAAGCCCTTCGCGCGCGCCCACTGGCCGTCGGGCTTCTGCAGGTCGCGCGCGGTCACGTCGTTCGCGATCGTGTAGCCGAAGACGTAGTCGAGCGCGTCCTCGGCCGTCACGTTCTTCGCGATGCGCCCGACGACGGCCGCGAGCTCGCCCTCGAAGTGGGTGTCGTCGCTCTGCCGCGGGCGCACGATCGCATCGCCGGGGCCGATCACCGACGTGTTCGGCTTGAAGAACAGCAGGGGCTGCTTCGGCACCTCGTTGCCGAGCTCCGACACGTGGTCGCGGTAGTTGCGCCCGACCGCCACGATCTTCGAGCGCGGGATGACGGGCGCCAGGAGCGCGACGTCGCCGAGGCGCACGCGCTCCCCCGTGGGCTCGAAGCCCGCGAACATCGGATCCCCCGCGAGCACGACGAGCTCCGTGCCGTCGAGGATTCCGAAGGTGATGGCGTCGTTGTGGCTGAACCGGGCGATCTTCACCCGTTCAGCCTAGCGACCGCGGCTCAGCCGTCGAGGCGGTACAGCCAGCCGCGCGTGTCCTCGCGGCGACCGTACTGGATGTCCGTCAGCTCCTCGCGAAGCGACAGGCCCAGCTCGCCCAGCGGCTGCGCGTCCTCGAACCCCTCGGCCTTGAGCGAGCCGATGGGGGTGACCACGGCGGCGGTGCCGCACGCGAACACCTCCGTGATGTCGCCCGAGGCGACGCCCTCGCGCCACTCCCCGAGGGAGACGGGGCGCTTCTCCACGGCGAGGCCGCGGGTCCGGGCGAGCTCGAGGATCGAGTTGCGCGTGACGCCGTCGAGGATGCTGTCCGAGGCCGGCGTGACGAGCGTGCCGTCCTTCTTCACGAAGACGATGTTCATGCCGCCGAGCTCCTCGACGTTGCCGTCGTCGTCGAGGAAGACGACCTGGTCGCATCCCCGCTCGTACGCCTCGGCCTGCGGCAGCAGGCTCGACGCGTAGTTCCCGCCCGTCTTGGCCGCGCCCGTGCCGCCGCGCGCCGCGCGGGCGTAGTTCTCGCTCAGCCAGATCGAGACGGGCTTGACTCCTCCGGTGAAGTACGACCCGGCCGGGCTCGCGATGACGTAGTACGCGTACTTGTTCGCCGGGCGCACCCCGAGGAACGCCTCCTTGGCGAACATGAAGGGCCGCAGGTAGAGGGTCTGGTCCTCACCCTCCGGCACCCACGCGCCGTCGACCGCGATGAGCTCGCGCAGCGACTGCAGGAAGTGCTCCACGGGGAGCTCCGGCATGGCCAGGCGTCGCGCGCTGCGCTGCAGGCGGAGCGCGTTCTGCTCGGGCCGGAAGGTGTAGATGCCTCCGTCCACGTGACGGTACGCCTTCAGTCCCTCGAAGATCTCCTGCGCGTAGTGCAGCACCGCGGCCGCCGGGGAAAGGCTGAGGGGTCCGTAGGGCTGCACGCGCGGTCGGTGCCAGCCGCCCCGGGCGGACCAGCAGATGTCGACCATGTGGTCCGTGAAGACCGTGCCGAAGCCGGGGTCCTCGAGCTTCTCGGCACGCTGGGCGGGCGAGAGGGCGGCGAGGTTCTTCGTCACGGCGAACTCGAGCGGAGCGAACGTGGTGTCTGCGGTGGTCATGGGTGAATCCTGTCTGCGCCGGGGGCGCCGGTCAACGTACGGCCTGCGCGCGGGCCGCGATCGCGTCGCCGATCTCCGAGGTCGTGCGGGATGCGCCCGCGCGGGCGGCGATGTCGTCCTCGATCGCGCGCGACACGCGATCCGCCTCGTCCCGCAGTCCCAGATGGTCGAGCAGGAGGGCGACGGACCCGATCGCGGCGGTCGGGTCGGCTTGCTGGGTTCCCGCGATGTCGGGCGCCGAACCGTGGACGGGCTCGAACATCGAGGGGAAGGCGCCGTCGGGATTGATGTTGCCCGAGGCGGCGAGGCCGATGCCGCCGGTGACGGCGCCGGCCAGGTCCGTGAGGATGTCGCCGAAGAGGTTGTCGGTGACCACGACGTCGAACCGACCCGGGTTCGTGACCAGGAAGATCGTCGCGGCGTCGACGTGAAGATAGTCTACGACCACATCGGGGTGCTCCTGCGCGACGACGTCCACGATGCGCTGCCACAGGCGCCCCGCGTTCACGAGCACGTTCGTCTTGTGCACGAGGGTGAGCCGCTTGCGCCGGCGCTTCGCGAGCTCGAACGCGTAGCGGACGACCCGCTCGACGCCATACGCCGTGTTGACGCTCGTCTCGTTGGCGATCTCGTGCCGCGTGCCCTGGCGGATCGCGCCGCCGTTGCCGACGTACGGGCCCTCGGTCCCCTCGCGCACGACGACGAAGTCGATGTCGCCCGGCTCCGCGAGCGGGCCCGCCTGACCCGGATACAGCTTCGACGGACGGAGGTTGACGTAGTGGTCGAGCGCGAAGCGCAGCTTCAGGAGGAGCCCGCGCTCGATGTTGGCGTCCTTCAGGCGCGGGTCTCCCGGCACGCCGCCGACGGCGCCCAGGAGGATCGCGTCGTGCGCCTTGACCGCGTCGAGGTCGTCGTCGGTGAGCGTGTCGCCGGTCTCGAGGAACCGTCCGGCGCCCAGCGAGAAACGGGTCTTCTCGAACGACACGTCGCTCGAGGCCGTGACGGCGTCGAGCACCTTCTCGGCTTCTGCGACGACCTCGGGGCCGATCCCGTCGCCCGGGATGACGGCCAGTTTCACGACGCGCGGCATTGCTCTCCTTCAGACGTTCTGCGTCCGCCGGAAGCGCGCGTCACTCCGACGTGCTCCTCCGGCGTCCTCCCAGGGTAGTCGCCGCGACGACGGCCGCGAGCACGACCAGCGCGGCGCCGATGAGCGATGTGACCGTCACGCCCCCGTCGAAGGCCTCCGCCGCCGCGGCTCGCAGGGCCTCCCCCGCCGTGCCGCCGACCTGATCGGCGACGTTCATCGCACCCGCGAGCGTCTCGGCGGCCGGCCCCGCGAGGCCTGCGGGAACACCCGGAGGGACGACGAGGGTCGCCCTGTACCACGCGGTCAGGATGCCGCCCAGGATCGACGTGCCCAGCACGGCGCCCAGCTCGTAAGCCGTCTCCGAGACCGCGCTGGCGGCGCCCGCCTTCGCCGCGGGGGCGTTCGCCAGGATGAGCTCGCCCGACACGGTCTCCGCCGCGCCGACCCCCGCGCCCAGCAGGGCGAACCCGAGGACGAGCATCCCGACGTCGTGCGCGCCGACGAACGCGACGATGAGGTAGGCCGCCACCGCGAGCGCGAGCGCGCTCGGGATCACGACGGACGCGCGCACGCGCCGTGCGATCGGGGTGACGACGAAGCCGCCCGCGATCGACGTGACGGCTCCCGGCAGCAGTGCCAGGCCGGCCATCATGGGACTGAGCCCGACGATCATCTGCAGGTGCTGCGAGACGAAGTACAGGAAGCCCACGAGGGCGATGACGCTGAACAGGTTGACGAGCAGCGATCCGCTGAAGCCGGCGCGGCGGAAGAGCGACATGTCGAGCATGGGCCGATCCATCCGGAGCTGGCGTCGCACGAACAGCCATCCGAACAGCCCGCCGATCGCGACCGGCACGGCACCCGCGGCGCCCTGCACCGCGATCTCCTTGATGCCGTACGCGACGGGCGCGAGGGTGAGCATCGACAGGACGATGCTCGCAGGGTCGATGCGGCCGGGATCCGGGTCGCGGCTCTCCGTCACGAAGACCGGCGCGAGCGCGAGCATGAGGACGAGCATCGGGACGGCCAGGAGGAACACGCTCTGCCACGGGAAGTGCTCGATGAGGAAGCCGCCGACGATGGGGCCGAGCGCGCCGCCCGCGGAGAACATCCCCGCCCAGACGGCGACCGCGATGCGGCGCTGATCACGCTCGGGGAAGATCGAGCGCAGCAGCGACATGGTCGACGGCATCAGCGTCGCGCCGAAGAAGCCCATGGCCGCGCGGGCGGCGATGAGCCATCCCGCGGTCGGGGCGAAGGCCGCGAGCACCGATACGACGGTGAAGCCGATCGCTCCCGTGAGCAGCAGGCGGCGCCGCCCGAACCGGTCGCCGAGGGATCCCATCGTGACGAGCAGCCCCGCCAGCACGAGCGAGTAGGCGTCGATGATCCACAGCTGCTGCGCGCTCGTCGGCTCGAGCTCCTGCGCAATCGCCGGAAGCGCGAAGTTGAGGATCGTGTTGTCGATCGAGACGAGCAGCACGGGCAGCATGAGGACGGCCAGCGCCGCCCATGCCCGCCACCCCGCGCGCTGCGTCGTCGGAGCCTCGATCATCCCGGTCGCCATGTCACTTCCCTCCGAATGTGCTCGCCGATGTTTCTGTACCGTCCAGATGGTACAGTAATTCACATGGCTGTGCACGTCCTGGGCAGGCCGATCCGCATGAGAGGCTCGTCACCATGAGCCGCCCGCCCCGCGCCCGCGACAAGGTCCTCGACGCCTTCGAGAGCATCCTCATCGAGGACGGAGAGCGTGCCGCGACCCTCGACGCCGTCGCCCGGCGCGCGGGCGTGTCCAAGGGCGGTCTCCTGTACCATTTCGGCTCACGGGACGCACTGGACGCCGGCCTCGTCGAACGCCTTCGCCTGCTCGCAGCCGACGACGTCGCGGCCACGCAGGGAGCGCCCGAAGGACCCGTGGGCTACTTCCTCGCCACATCCGCGCACGTCGGCAGCCCCTTCGACCGGACCATCGTCTCGGTCAGCCGCCTCGCCAACGGCGGCAACGCCACGGCGACCGCGGCGCTCACGGAGCTGCGCCGCGCCTGGGCGGACGCCATCCGGCCCCATGTGCGCGACGACGCGTCGCTCGACCTCGTCCTGCTCCTGAGCGACGGGCTCTACATCAACTCCGCGCTGCTCAACGACGTCCCGGGCCCGGTGCCGACCGGCGACGCCCTGGACGCGCTCATCCGCCTCGTCGAGAGCGCCACCCGGACCTGACGGCCCGCGTCAGAGGACTCTCATGCCTCGACGATCTCGATCTGACGGATGACCGACGCGTCGATCGCGGCTCCCACCTCGGCGAGCAGCTCGTCGGGCACGCGCGAATCGACCGTGAGCACCGACAGGGCCTGCCCGCCCGCCTCGCGGCGCGCGATCTGCATGCCCGCGATGTTGATGCCCGCCTCGCCGAAGCTCTGACCGTAGACCGCGACGATGCCGGGGCGGTCGGTGTAGAGCATGACGATGTGGTGCCGGCCCAGCGGAACCTCGACCTCGTAGCCGTTGACGCCGACGATCTTCTGCACCATGCGCGTGCCGGCGAGCGTGCCGGCGACCGTCAGCACGGTGCCGTCGGCGAGCGCGCCGCGAAGGGTCGTGAGGTTGCGGTACTCGGGGCTCTCCTTCTCGACGATGAGGCGCGTCTCGATCCCGCGCTGCTCGGCGAAGACGGGGGCGTTGACGTAGGAGACGCTCTCGCTCACGACGTTGGAGAGGATGCCCTTGAGCGCCGCGAGGCGGTAGACGCTCACGTCGTAGTCCGCGAGCTCGCCGCGGACCTCGACGTCGAGGCTCGTGAGCGCAGAGGTCGCGAGGCCGCTGAAGACCTGCCCGAGCTTCTCGACGAGCGCGATCCCGGGGCGGACGAAGGGATCGATGACGCCGCCGGCGACGTTGACCGCATCCGGCACGAGGTCGCCTTCGAGGGCGAGCTTGACCGACCGGGCGACCGAGACGCCGGCCTTCTCCTGCGCCTCGTCCGTCGACGCGCCCAGGTGCGGCGTGGCGACGACGTTCGCAAGAGCCGTGAGCCGCGTGTCGGCCGGCGGCTCGCTCGTGAAGACGTCCAGCCCCGCCCCGGCGATCTCGCCGGTCGTCAGCGCCTCGTACAGGGCGCTCTCGTCGATGAGCCCGCCGCGCGCGACGTTCACCACGAACGCCGTCGGCTTCATGGCCTTCAGCTGCTCCGTCGAGATCATGCCCGTCGTCTCCGGCGTCCTCGGCATGTGGATCGTGAGGAAGTCGGCCTGCGCGACGAGCTCGTCCAGGGTCAGCAGCTCGACCCCGAGCTGCTGCGCGCGCGCGCTCGTGACATACGGGTCGTACGCGACCACGCGCATCCCGAAGCCCTGCATGCGGGCGGCGACGAGCGCGCCGATGCGGCCGAGGCCCACAACGCCGAGCGTCTTCTCGAAGAGCTCGATGCCCGTGTAGGCGCTCCGCTTCCACTCCCCCGCGCCCAGCGACGCGCGAGCGGCGGGGATGTGCCGGGCCAGGCTCAGGATGTGGCCGCAGGTCAGCTCCGCCGCGGAGACGATGTTCGAGGTCGGCGCGTTCACGACCATGACGCCCGCCGTCGTGGCGGCCTTGATGTCGACGTTGTCGAGGCCGACGCCGGCGCGGGCGATGACCTTGAGGCCCTTCGCGTGGCCGATCGCCTCCTCGTCCATCTTCGTCGCCGACCGGATGAGGACCGCGTCGGCGTCCGCGAGGGCGTCGAACAGGGCGGGACGATCGGTCCCGTCGACGCTGCGGACGTCGAAGTCGGGGCCGAGCGCCTCGATCGTTGCGGGGGAGAGTTCTTCGGCGATGAGGACGACGGGCTTCGGCACGGGTGGATCCTTCGATGCGTGTGTGCGCGGGGCGCGCACGGAGGGGGTTCGACGCGCCACACGCCGTGGGGGCGCGATCGCGAACCACTCTATCGGAGGCCGCGCTTGTCCCCCGCCAGCCGCGCGGTCAGAACAGATTGGAGGGGTTGGACGTGAACGCCTGCATGTCGAGCCAGAACACGGCCGTGAGGGCGAGCCCCGTGAACAGCGCGGCCGCGAGCCATCCGATCCCGCGCCCGCGCCCGATCGCGAAGGCGATCGCGAACGCGGCGATCGGGACGAGCACGGCGAGGACGAGGACGATCCATGCCGTGACCGAGAGGGCGATCCCCTGCGCCGCCGTGGTCTGCGAGAGCGTCACGAGATAGATCACGGCGCTCCACACCGCGTACGCGTAGAACAGCGCGAAGATTCCGGTCACCACGCCGACGGCCCAGCCGGGCGCGGTGCGCGTCGCCGTCCCGCTCACTGCCCGATCACCCCCACCATGACGAACGGCCACGGCACGAGCAGCACGGCACCCGCCACGAGCCAGAGGAAGCGCTGCCAGAGCGGCGCCCTCCGGGTGCCGAGCCAGACAACGGCGAACCAGATGAGCGGCGACGCGACCGCCAGCCACATGCTCCCCAGGTACATGAAGTCGGCGACGGCGTCCGTGCTCGTCTCGATCCGGTCGCGCAGGCGCGTCGCGCCGAGGAACCAGCCGACGCTCCAGAGGAGGTAGACGCCGCCGAGCAGGCCCAGCGACACGAGCGCGACGTTGCCCAGCGGCGCGCGCTCCTCGGCGTCGGCGCGACGGTCCGCGTCCGCGGGCTCGGAGCCCTCGGGGACCGCATCGCCGCCCCCGCCGCCCCCGCCGACGGCGTGCCGGCCGTCGGGCGACGGCGACTCCGCATCGGGCGATGCCTGCGGTTCCGCGTCGGGTGCCCCGCCGTCGGCGAGCGCATCGCCTCCCGGCTGGAGCGTGGGGTCGTCGTCGCCCTCCCAGGTCAGGGCCTCATCTTCACGCGACGGCATACGGCCAGCGTACCGATCAGTCCTCGGTCTTGCGCTTGCGCCAGCGGATGCCCGCGTTGATGAAGCCGTCGATGTCGCCGTCGAACACGGCCGACGGCGTGCCCACCTCGTGCTCGGTGCGGAGGTCCTTCACCATCTGATAGGGCGCGAGCACGTAGGAGCGCATCTGATCGCCCCAGCTCGCGGTGATGGTGCCGGCGAGCTCCTTCTTCTTCGCCGCCTCCTCTTCCTTCTGCAGCAGGAGCAGGCGCGACTGCAGCACCCGCATGGCCGCCGCGCGGTTCTGGATCTGCGACTTCTCGTTCTGCATCGACACGACGATGCCCGTCGGGAGGTGCGTGATGCGCACGGCGGAGTCGGTGGTGTTCACCGACTGGCCTCCGGGGCCCGACGAGCGGAAGACGTCGACGCGGATGTCGTTCTCCGGGACGTCGACCTCCTGCGCCTCCTCCATGAGCGGGATGACCTCGACGGCCGCGAAGCTCGTCTGTCGCTTCCCGGCTGCGCCGAAGGGGCTCATGCGCACGAGGCGATGCGTTCCGGCCTCGACGCTCAGGGTGCCGAACGCGTACGGGGCGTCGATCTCGAACGTCGCCGACTTGATGCCGGCCTCCTCCGCGTAGGAGGTGTCCATGACGGTCGCCTTGTAGCCGTGCTGCTCGGCCCAGCGCAGGTACATGCGCAGGAGCATCTCGGCGAAGTCGGCGGCGTCGACGCCACCCGCTCCCGCGCGGATGGTGATGACGGCGGGCCTGGCGTCGTACTCGCCGTCGAGGAGGGTCTGCACCTCGAGCTCGCCGATGATCTTCTCGAGATCGCGCAGCTCCCTGCGCGACTCCTCGGCGGCGTCCTCGTCGTCCATCTCGTTGGCGAGCTCGACCATCACCTCCAGGTCGTCGAGGCGCTGGTCGATCCGCTCGACCTTCGCGAGCGTCGACTTGCGGTGGCTCAGCGCGCTCGTGACCTTCTGCGCGTTGTCGGTGTCGTTCCAGAGACCGGGATCCGCCGCCCGGTCCTCGAGCCCCGCGACCTCGGCGCGCAGCGCGTCGACGTCGACCACCTCGCGGATGTTCGTGAACGTGGTGCGCAGGGCCTGGATGTCGGCGGAGAGATCGAGTTCTAACATTTCCCCTCAGCCTATCGCGGGCGGGTGCGCGCCCGATGCGGTCCCCCGCGGCGCCGCCGTGCGGGGGCGTACTGTCGAAGGCGATGACCACGATGCCCGAGCCAGGCGACGCCGCCTTCGACGCGCTCCGCCGATACGCGCCGATGGTGTACGGGCCGACGGCCCTCTACTCGCTCGGGCAGGGCGCCATCCTCCCCCTCCTCCCGGCCCTCGCCGCCGACCTCGGCGCCAGCATCGCCTCGGCCGCCCTCATCGCCGCCGCGATCGTCGTCGGCCAGCTGTGCGGGAACATCCCCGCGGGATGGCTCGTGTCGAGGGTCGGAGAACGCTCCACGATGCTCATCGCCGCGGTCGCCTCGCTCGCCGGGATCGCCGGCGTGCTGCTCGCCCGGCAGATCGGGGTGCTGGGGATCTCGGTGTTCGTGCTCGGCTTCTGCGCCTCGTCGTTCGCCGTCGCCCGGCACACCTTCATGACCACGCGCGTGCCGTTCCGCTACCGGGCCAGGGCGCTCTCGCTCGTCGGCGGATCGTTCCGGCTGGGCGGTTTCACCGGACCGTTCGTCACGGCGGGCCTGCTCGCCCTGTTCGGCGACGAGCACGCGTCCGTCTGGTTCTTCGGGGCGTGCCTCCTGGGTGTGGCGCTGCTCGTCGCCTTCGGACCGGACCCCGAGGAGAAGGCCATCGCCGCTGAGCGCCTGGCCGCGAGGGATCCCTCGCCGTCCGAGGCGGCGGAGGACACGGGCGAGCCGGTCACGGGCTCGGTCCCGGCCGGGGAGAGACTCGGCGTCGCCGGGACGATCTGGCGGTACCGGGGCCTCCTCGCCCGCCTCGGATCCGCGGCGGCATCGCTCTCCGCCGTCCGGTCGGCGCGTCAGGCCGTGCTGCCCCTGTGGGGCGTGTCGATCGGCCTCGACTCGCAGACCCTCGCGCTCGTCATCGGCGTCGCGGGGGCCGTCGAGTTCTCCCTGTTCTACGTGAGCGGCCAGGTGATGGACCGCTTCGGCCGGCTCTGGGCCGCGGTGCCGGCGCTGCTGCTCATGGGCGCGGGGTTCGGCGCCCTCGCCTTCACCCACGACCTCGACACGTCGGTGCTGTGGTTCGGCGTGCTCGCCCTCGTCATCGGCGTCGGGAACGGGCTCTCGTCGGGCACCCTCATGACGCTCGGAGCCGATGTCGCCCCGAAGGCGGATCCCGCGTCGTTCCTCGGCGCGTGGCGCACGCTCACCGACGGCGGCGCCGCGCTCACGCCCTTGATGATCTCGGGCGTCACGGCGATCTCCTCCCTCTCGGTCGCCACGGGCCTCGTCGGGGTGATCGGCCTCGTCGGCGCCGGCGCGTTCGTCCGGTACGTGCCCCGGTTCGCACCCCGGCAGCGCTGAGCACGACCTCGCGGCGGCCGGTCCCGTCGCCTCAGCGTCGTCCGGCTCGTCGCCGTGGACTCCAACGCGACGCCCTCGGGCACGAGGACGCCGAAGGCGAACGGACGCCACGTCGTGGCGACGGTCACGCGGGCCGACAGGCCGTCCGGCGTCGACGCGGACACGAGCGCGGCATCGACCGGCGTCGCCGCGACGACGACCTGTGCCTGCTCCCGCACAGACGCGTCGTGGAGACGCGCGTGCACGGTGTCGCCGTCGAGGGCGATCGTGAAGCCGTCGGCCGCGGCGAGCGCCGCGGCGTCGGCGAGCGCGTCGAGCCGCTTCTGGGCGAGATGGAGCGACGTCGCATTGACGCACACGAGGATCAGCGCGATCGCGAGGATCGCGGAGCCGATGGTGAGCGGCAGGATGCTCCCGCGTTCGGAGTCCTTCGTCATGAGCCGCCCCAGAAGCGCGAGACCTTCTGCACGGACGTCGCCTCGACGGGGATCGCGAGGAAGCGGTCGAGGCCGAGGAGCGGCGGCACGAAGGGCAGCCGCACGTCCGCGCCGATCGTGACGGAGACGGACGCGCCGGCCTCGGGGCAGGTCGTCCGCGCGGGCGTGCAGACGATCGACAGGTCCATCTCGTCGGGATCGATGCCGTACTCGGCGGAGACCGATCCGATCACGGCGGGCAGCCGGGAGAAGGTCTCGTCGAGACCGCCCGTCCGGGCCAGGGTGTGAGCCGCATGGCGTGCCGTCGCCTCGACTCCGAGCGTCTGCTCCTGCACCTCCCCGAGCACGACGACGAGATACGCGAGGGGGACGAGCATCACGATGCCCGCGAGGAGGAACTCGATGGCCGCGGACCCGGCATCGTCCCCGAGCACGCGCGTGGGTGGACCGCGCCTAGCCCCTCGGCTCGACCGGCGCATGCGCCGTCACCTCCCAGCCGCCGGGAAGGCCGATGAGACCGAAGACCGGCAGTCCCGTGCGGACCGTCACGGCGATCGAGGGGGCACCGGGCCCGTCCGCGTAGGCCGCCGTGACGTCCTGAGCGTACGAGGGCCCCACGGCGCGATCGATCACGAGCCGCGTGCGCTCCGCTCCCGCCGCCGGCCCCACATCGGCGAGGGCCGCGTGGTAGGCGCCCTCCACCGCGGCGTCGTGGACGACGTTGCGCACGTAGACCGCCAGACCCAGTTGCAGCACGGCGAGCGTGAGCGCGGTGAGGAGGCTGCCGACGAGGACGAACTCGACCGTGCTCGACCCGCGCTCGTCCGCGACGCCGTGCCCGCGCATCCTCAGATCCCGTTGACGCTGCTGATCGCCCGCTCGAACAGCCCCGTCAGTGCGGGGCCCGCGAGCGCCCAGATCAGCACGACGAGGCCCGCGGACATCAGCGTGATGAGCACCCATCCGGGCACGTCGCCTGTCTCGTCGTCACGCAGGTCGTTCCAGACGTCGCCCCACGCCGTGCGGACGCGGACGGCCGTGCGGCGGGCTCTCGATGTGTTCATGCGGTTCTCCTTCGCGTCGTGAGGGATGGGGTCGGAGGCGTCAGCCGATGCCGAGGCGCAGCATGACGATGCCGGGGAAGACGGCGAACAGGACGCTGAGCGGCAGGAGGCCGAAGACGAGCGGCAGCAGCATGAGGATCTCCTTGCGGCCCGCCTGCTCGATGAGGCGGCGCTTGGCGTCCTCCCGCGCGTCCACCGCCTGCGCCTGGAGCGCCCCCGCCAGCGGCGAGCCGCGGTCGATCGCCGCGACGACGTGCTCGACGGCACGACCCAGCGCCGGCGCCTGGAGCCGCCGGGACATCGCGAGCAGGGCGTCGGGCAGGGTGTCGCCCGTGCGCACGTCGAGCACGACGCGACGCAGCTCGCCCGTCAGCTCGCCGCTGCCGAGCTCGGCCACGCGCGCAACGCTGTCGAAGATCCCCTCGCCGGCGGCGAGGCACAGCGCGAGGAACTCGAGCACCGTCGGAAGCTCGTCCCCGATCCGGTCCATCCGCACACGTGCTCTCGACGTCAGCAGCAGATCGGTCCCGACGGCTCCCGCCACGGCGCCGAGCACCGGCACGACGAGCGACTGCCCCGTGAGCGCCCCGGTGAGCGCGAAGCCGATCACGACGACGACGCCGGCGGCGAACCCGGCGAGCGCCCACGCGAGCTGCGACCCCCGGAACGCCGTGACGTCGGCGGGCTTCCCGGCCTGTGTGAGACGCCGGGCGATGCCGTCCGCGCCTCCCAGGAGGGCGGTCGCACGCCGCTGCGCCGCCCTCCACACGGCGCTCGCGCCGCCGGCGATCGCCGCTCCGGGATCCGCGACGGCCGTCCAAACCGTGGTCCCCGCGGGGTCGGTGACATCTCGCACGTACGGCGCGACGCGCCGCGCGAGGCTCGGCGCAGCCCACCGGGGCAGGACCATCAGCAGCGCCCACGCGCCCGTGCCGAACGCGCCTCCCAGCAGCAGCGCGATCGCGACGTCGGTGGCGGAGCTCATGCGAACCACCTCCGCGCCTCCGGGAGCCTGCCGATGCGCAGCATGACGCGGAACGCGACGAACGACACGGCGGCGCCGACCAGCAGGAGGCCGACGCCCTCCGGGCTCGAGTAGGCCTCGGCGCCTTCCGGCCGCATCGCCAGCAGAGCCACGATCACCCAGGGCGCGACGGCGCCCAGGATCGCCGCGCCGCGCGTCCACGACTGCCGCGACTCCACCTCCGCACGCACGGCGACGTCGACCCTCACCGACGCCGACAGCGCCCGCAGCACGGGCGTGAGCTCTGTGCCCCCGACCTGTCTGGCCATCCGCAGCGTCTCGATGATCCGATCGCCCATCGGGTCGGACAGCGCCGTCTTGAGCCGGTCGGCGCTGGAGTCGAAGTGTCCCGACGCCGCCATGTCGCGCGCGAACCCCTCGAACGCCGCGCGGAGCGGAGCCGGGGCCGCGTGCGCGAGGCTCGAGACCGCGTCCGGGAGCGACATGCCGGCCCGCACGGACGCGACGAGCAGGTCGCACACGTCCGGCCACAGGCCCCGGCGGAGTCGCACGAGGCCCTGCGCCCGCCCGCGCAGCCAGACGATCGGCCCGAGCCCCGCGGCGAGGGCGGCGAGGGCCGCGAGCACGGCCACGGTCGTGAGGAGCCAGGCGACGGCCGCCGCCGCGAGCGCGGCGGCCGCGCACAGGGCCACGAACACGCGCGGCGCGACATGCGCGAAGCCCGCGGCCTCCAACAGCGACGACAGCGGCGCCGGCCCGTCGTGCACGCGCTTCTCCCGCACCGGCCAGAGCCACGGCGCCGCGGCGAGCAGCAGACCCCCGGCGAGCACGGCGCCGAGCAGGAGGATCACCGCCATCTCTCCCCCATCCGGAAGAGGGTGCGCGTCTCGGGCACGCCCTCGATCACGCGCCCCGTGGGGGCGATGATCTGCTGGACGCGCCGGCGCCCGTCGTCCGCGCGCTGGCAGTGGACGACGAGGTCGACGCTGGAGGCGATGGCCGGGACGACGAATCCCCTGTCGATGTTGCGGCCGGCCAGTAGCGGGAGCGCTGCGAGCTTGGCGAGGGCGTCGACAGCCGAGTTCGCATGGATGGTCGCCGCGCCGGGGATCCCGGTGTTGAGCGCGAGCAGGAGGTCGAGCGCCTCGGCGTCGCGCACCTCGCCGACGACGAGCCGGTCGGGGCGCATGCGGAGCGCCTCCTTCACGAGCCGCCGCGGCGTGATCTCCCCCGTGCCCTCGAGGCTCGGCTGACGTCCCTGCAGGGCGACGAGGTCGGGGGCGTCGACGCCGAGCTCGAACGTCTCCTCGACCGTGACGACGCGATGGCTGTCGGGGCACGCGGCGATGAGGGCGCCGAGGAGGGTGGTCTTCCCGGCGTGCGTCGCGCCAGACACCAGAATGCTGCGGCCGTGCCGCATCGCCTCGCGCAGGATGGCCTCCGCCCCGGGCGCGAGGGAGCCGATCTCGACGAGCTGATCGAGCGTGCGCACCGCGGGCAGGAACTTCCGGATGTTCACCGCCCAGTGCCTGCGCGCGATCCCGCCCAGGACGACGTGCAGACGCGACCCGTCGGGAAGGGACGCGTCCACGAACGGCTGCGACAGATCGATCCGGCGCCCCGTCGCATGCAGCATCCGCTCGACGAGATCGCGCACGGCCTCCTCCGTCAGCACCAGCGGAAGCCGCTCCGACACGCCGCCTCGCGCGATGAACACGCGGTCCGGGGCGTTGATCCACAGCTCCTCGACCTCCGGGTCGTCCAGGAACTCCTGCAACGCCCCGTACCCCGTCACCGCAGCGAGGACCTCCCGCACGGCACCCGGCTCGTCGTCCACCGTCGCGAGCCCCCGCGCGAGCGCGAAGTCGTTGTGACGCCGCACCTCCGCCTGCACGACCCGCCGCACCGCCTCCGGCGCACGCGACGGATCCGTCCGCTCCGCGCGCAGGCGATCGCGCACCCGCTCCGCGACAGCACTCACAACAGAACCCACGCCGCCATCCTGGCCGAAACGGCGACACCGCCTCGAAAGTTATCCACAGGGCGGCGAGCGCGCCGTCTGGCACGCTGGACCCGTGATCACCGACGCCGGACTCGCTCTCCTCACCGAGCGCCACCTCGCGACCCTCTCCACCTTCGGCAGGGACGGCCGCATCCACGCCGTCCCCGTCGGGATCACCTACCGCGACGGCATCGTCCGCGTCATCGGATCGCGCGGCACGCAGAAGTTCGTCAACGCGCGGAGATCCGGACGCGCGAGCGTCAGCACGGTCGACGGACGGCGCTGGATCAGCCTCGAAGGCCCCGCCGTCGTGCGCGAGGAGCCCGAGGCGGTCGCCCTCGCGGTCGAGCTCTACACGGAACGGTACGGCGCCCCGCGCGCGAACCCGCGGCGGGTCGCGCTCGAGATCGCGGTCGAGCACGTGCTCGCCTCCGCGGGCCTGCGGGCATGAGCGCCCGCCTCGGGACGCGAAGCGCTGCCCCGTAGACTGGGCGGTCTCGCGGGAGTGGTGAAACTGGCAGACACGCAGGATTTAGGTTCCTGTGCCTCCGGGCATGTGGGTTCGAGTCCCACCTTCCGCACGCAGTGAGCCCCGCGGGCCCTCCCGAGACCACGCTCAGACGCGCGACATAGACTGTCCACAGCGTCCGGTCAGACGTCCTCCCCCTCAGCTGATACTCGGAGCATCGTGCGTCACATCGCTCTCCTGCCGTGGCTCGACCCGCAGGCCATCATCGACGCGGCAGGCCCCTGGGCGCTGCTCGTCGTGTGCCTCATCGTGTTCTCGGAGACGGGGCTCCTCGTCGGGTTCCTGCTGCCCGGCGACACGCTGCTGGTCATCTCGGGGCTGCTGACGCACACCAACGACGTGTTCGGCCTCAACATCTGGGTCGTGAGCGCGCTCATCGCGCTCGCCGCGTTCGTGGGCGGCGAGGTCGGCTACTTCATCGGGCACAAGGGCGGTCCGGCGATCTTCGAGCGCAAGGACTCCGGCATCTTCAGCAGGCACAACGTCGAGCGCACCAACGCGTTCTTCGAGCGCTTCGGCGGCCTCACGATCGTGCTCGCCCGCTTCGTGCCGATCGTCCGCACGTTCGCGCCCGTCGCCGCGGGCATCGGCCACATGTCGTGGCGCCGGTACTCGATCTACAACCTCATCGGCGCCGTGCTCTGGGGCTTCGGGCTGACGATGCTCGGCTACGTCATCGCGTACATCCCCTTCGTGAGCCGCTTCGTCACGGACTACATCGACCTCATCCTGCTGGCCGCCGTCGCCGGCACCGCGCTCATCGTGCTCTGGCACTTCCTCTCCGAGCGCCGCAAGGCCCGGGAGAGCGCCGCACGCCCCGAGAGCGCGAGCGTGGCTCTCGATCCCGAGGTCTTCGAGCGCGCTCCCGACGGCGACGGCCGGCCGGGCCTCTGACGCCGGAGGCTCAGGACGCCTTCTTCGACGCCTTCCCCCGGGGCTTCGCGGCCGCCGGAGTCTCGCCCTCTCCGCCGCCCCGCTCCGCCCGCGAGCGCTCGATGCTCGCCCGCAGCGCCTCCATGAGGTCGATGACCTCGCCGTCCGTCTCGGGCTCCGCCCCGAAGGTCGCCTCGATGTCGACCGCGTCGCCCTGGTCGAGCTTGGCCTCGATGAGCGTGCGCAGCTCCTTCTGATACTCGTCCACGAACGACTCCGGGTCGAAGTCGCTCGAATAGCTCTCCACGAGGCTCGCCGACAGCTCGAGCTCCTTCTTGCTGATCTTCACCGGCCCCTCGAGCGCGGGGAACGAGACCTGCCGCACCTCGTCGGCCCACAGCAGCGTCTGCAGCATGAGGACGTCGCCCCGCACGCGCAGCGCGGCCAGACGCGTCTTCTGCCGCAGTGAGAACCGCACGATGGCCGTGCGCTCCGTGCGCTCGAGGGTCTCACGCAGCAGCGCGTACGACTTGGGCGAGGCGGAGTCGGGCTCGAGGAAGTACGCACGGTCGAACGTGATGGGGTCGACCTGCTCGCTCGGCACGAACTCGACCACCTCGATCTCGCGGCTGCGCTCGGACGGCAGCGACCTCAGGTCCTCGCCGGTGAGGACGACGGTCTGCTCGCCGTCGTCGTAGGCGCGCTCGATGTCGCGGTAGGCGACCACCTCGCCGCACACCTCGCACCGGCGCTGGTAGCGGATGCGTCCGCCGTCCGCGGCGTGCACCTGATGCAGCGGCACGTCGTGATCCTCGGTCGCGGCGTAGACCTTGACCGGCACGTTGACGAGGCCGAAGCTCAGCGCGCCCTTCCAGATCGATCTCATGCGACCAGTGAAGCGCGTGACCGGCGCCGCGACCAGGGGTTGACGGCGCGCGACGGCACCCGCATACCCTGGGCGCATGGCCACGGGGCAGCAGACGGTGGAGGTGTCGGGACGCCGCCTGCGCGTGTCCCGCCTCGACCGCGTGCTCTATCCCGAGTCGGGCACGACGAAGGCCGACGTGATCGGCTACTACACCCGCGTCGCGCCGCTCCTGCTCCCCCATGTCGCAGGTCGCCCCGTCACGCGGAAGCGGTGGGTGGACGGCGTCGGCACGGCGGGCGCTCCCGCGGAGGCGTTCTTCGCGAAGGCGCTCGAGGCCGGAGCGCCGAGCTGGATCCCGAGGGGCCGCATCGTCCATGGCACGGGACCGAAGGAGTATCCGCTCGTCGACGAGGTCGCCGCCCTCGTCTACCTCGCCCAGGTCGCGAGCCTCGAGCTGCACGTGCCGCAGTGGCGGTTCGACGCTGACGGCGCGCAGGGCCCCGCCGACCGGCTCGTGCTCGACCTCGACCCCGGCGCGGGCGTCGGTCTCGCGGAGTGCGCGGAGGTGGCCCGGCTCGTGCGCCCGATCCTCGCCGGGATGGGGCTCGAGCCGTTCCCCGTGACGAGCGGCAGCAAGGGCATCCACCTGTACGCCGCGCTGCCTCAGCCGCTCCCGAGCGACCGCGCGTCGGCCCTCGCGCATGAGCTCGCCCGCGCGCTCGAGGCCGACCATCCCGACCTCGTCGTCAGCGCGATGAGGAAGGACGCGCGCGCCGGGCGGGTGCTCGTGGACTGGAGCCAGAACAACGGCAAGAAGACGACGATCGCGCCCTACTCCCTCCGCGGCCGCGCGAGGCCGTGGGCAGCCGTCCCCCGCACGTGGGAGGAGCTCGACGATCCGGGGCTCCGCCAGCTCGAGCTCGACGAGGTGCTCGGGCGCACAGAGGCCCTCGGCGATCCCCTCGCCCCCGTCGACGCGCCGTCCGACGTCGACCCGCTCGGCTCGTATCGCGCCAGGCGCGCGGCGGCGCGGACCCCGGAACCCGTGCCGGAGCCCGATCGGCCCGGCACGACGTCGGATGGACTCCCCCGCTTCGTGATCCACGAGCACCATGCATCGCGGCTGCACTGGGACCTGCGACTCGAGCACGACGGCGTCCTCGTGAGCTGGGCCGTCCCGAAGGGGATCCCCGAGACCGTCGAGCGCAACCATCTCGCGGTGCAGACCGAGAACCATCCGCTCGCCTACGCCGACTTCCACGGCACCATCCCGCAGGGCGAGTACGGCGCCGGCACGATGACGATCTGGGACGCCGGCACCTACGAGGCGGAGAAATGGCGCGATGCGGAGGTCATCGTCACGTTGCGCGGGCGACCGGGGGGACCGATCCGCGACGCGCGCATCGCGCTCATCCGCACGGACGGCGCCGGCGAGAGGTCGTCGTGGCTGCTGCACCGCACGAAGCGGCAGCCGGCGACGCACGACGGACAGCGTGGACGGCCGCCGCGACCCGCCCCGATGCTCGCGACGCACGGCACGCCGGGTCTCGCCCGCGCCCTCTCGACGCCGCCCTGGGTCGAGTTCAAGTGGGACGGCGTGCGCGCGCTCGGCGAGTGGCGCGGCGGGGCCCTCCGGCTCTTCGCGCGTTCCGGGTCGGAGATCACGGTCCGCTATCCGGAGCTCTCGGAACCGGCGCGCGCGCATCTCGACGCCTGGGACGCGGTCGTCGACGGCGAGATCGTCGCGCTCGACGACCGGGGCCGCCCGAGCTTCTCCCTCCTCCAGCGGAGGATGCACCTGGAGCGGCCGGAGGACATCGCCCGCGAGCGGAGCCGCGTGCCCGTCCTGCTCTACCTCTTCGACCTGCTGCGGCTCGACGGCCGCGACCTCACGCCGCTCCCCCTGCGCGAGCGCCGCCGTCTGCTCGAGCAGGCGACGGCCGACGCGGGTCGAGCGGTCGTCGTCCCTCCCGTCTCCGACGACGTGGACGCCGCGCTCGGCGCCGCGGAGGAGCACGGTCTCGAGGGGATCGTCGCGAAGCGCGCCGACTCCCCCTATCGCGGCGGCGAACGGAGCGAGGACTGGCTGAAGGTCACGCTCGTCCGGACGCAGGAGGTCGTGATCGGAGGATTCCGCCGAGGGAACGGCTGGCGGACGTCCACGTTCGGGTCTCTGCTGCTGGGCGTTCCCGGCCCGGACGGGCTCGCCTACGTCGGACGCGTGGGCACGGGGCTCGACGACCGCGAGCTGCGGCATCTGCGGGAGACCCTCCGGACGCGCGAGACCGGCGAGCCCGCCCTCGTCGGCGTGCCGCCGGAGGACGCCCACGACGCGACCTGGGTGCGCCCGGAGCTCGTCGGCGAGGTGGAGTTCGCCGCGTGGACGCCCGGCGGCAGGCTGCGGCACGCACGCTGGCGCGGCCTGCGTCCGGACAAGTCCCCGCCGGAGGTCCGCCGCGAGTCGTGATCCGCGTCAGCGATGTGCGACGTCGCGGTCGGCGTGTCCCGCCGGCTCGATCGGGAACGTCGAGCGCGACGTCGAAGTGTTCGGCGAGGCACTCCCGCAGGCCGTTCGGGATCGCCCCGGCCCGCGCCTCGTCGCGCGAGGATGACGACGGCCGCGACAGGGGATGGGGCGCCGCCGGCCGGGAACGGGTCCGGTTCTCGTCACAGCGCCGTCAGCAGCGGCCCGAGCCGCTCGAACGCGCGTGCGCGATGCGAGACGGCGTTCTTCTCCTCGGCCGTCCACTCCCCGACCGTCCGCTCGTCCGCGGGATCCTGGCCCTCCGGGACGAAGACGGGGTCGTACCCGAAGCCGCCGTCGCCGCGGGGCTCGAGCGCGATGCGTCCCGGCCAGACGCCCTCCACCGTGTGCTCGTCGCCCTCGGGGGTGACGAGCGCGATGGTCGAGGCGTAGTGCGCCGAACGATGCGGGTCGGTGATGTCGGCGATCTGGTCCAGCAGCAGGGCGACGTTCGCGGCGTCGTCCTTCGCGTGTCCCGCCCAGTAGGCGGAGAACACCCCGGGAGACCCTCCCAGGACGTCGACGCACACGCCGGAGTCGTCGGCGAGCGCGGGCAGGCCCGTGTGGGCGGCGGCCGCACGCGCCTTGACGAGCGCGTTCTCGGCGAACGTCGTGCCGTCCTCGACGGGTTCGGGGCCGCCGTAGGAGACCACCTCGAGGTCGGGGCGCGTCAGCGCGACGATCGCCTGGAACTCCGCCACCTTGTGGGCGTTGTGCGTCGCGAGGACGATCTGCGCCATCCTCAGCCCTCCTGGCCGAGCGCCGCGAGCTGGTGCGAGCGCAGCTGGGCGCAGCCGTCGACGCCGAGCTCCAGGAGCGCGTCGAGCTCGCGCTTGTCGAACGGGGCGCCCTCGGCGGTCCCCTGCACCTCGACGAAGAGCCCGCGGCCCGTGACCACGATGTTCATGTCGGTCTCGGCGCGCGAGTCCTCGACGTAGGGCAGGTCGAGCATGGGCACGCCGTCGATGATGCCGGCCGACACCGCGGCCACGGAGTCCGTCAGCACCTGCGACCTCTGCGCGACGAACTTCTTCTCGCGGCCCCACTCGATCGCGTCGGCGAGCGCGACGTACGCCCCCGTGATCGCGGCGGTGCGGGTGCCGCCGTCGGCCTGCAGGACGTCGCAGTCGATGACGATCGTGTTCTCGCCCAGCGCCCGGGTGTCGACCACCGCGCGCAGGGCACGACCGATCAGACGCGAGATCTCGTGCGTGCGTCCGCCGATCCTCCCCTTCACGCTCTCGCGCTGGTTGCGCTCGTTCGTCGCGCGCGGGAGCATCGCGTACTCCGCCGTGACCCAGCCCCTGCCCTTCCCCGTGAGCCAGCGCGGCACGCCGTTCGTGAAGGACGCGGTGCAGAGCACCTTCGTCTCGCCGAAGCTGATGAGGGCGGAGCCCTCCGCCTGGCCGCTCCAGCCGCGCTCGATCGCGATGGGCCGGAGCTGGTCGGGGGTGCGGCCGTCCGCGCGCTGCGTCATGGGTTCCTCGTCTCTATCGTGGAAGGTCGATGGCGCCCGTGCGCACGAGGCGCACGTCGCGCACCTCGCGCCCGAGCAGCCGGTTCGCGAGGCTCGTGAAGGTCGCCGTGTCGGCCCCCGTGGCCTCGTAGGTGTGAGCGGGCGTCGCATCGCGGTCGGCCAGCAGATCTCCCGAGACGAGCTGGCGGTAGACGTCCTTGGCCGTCTCGGTGTCGCTCGACACGAGCGACACGCCGTCGCCCATGAGGTATCCGATGGCCCCCTTCAGGAACGGGTAGTGCGTGCACCCGAGGACGAGCGTGTCGACGCCGGCATCGCGCAACGGCGAGAGGTACTCCTCGGCGGCCCGGAGCAGCTCGGGCGAGTCCGTGACGCCGGCCTCGACGAACTCCACGAACCGCGGGCAGGCGGCGGCGAACACCTCGATGCCGGGGTTCACGCCGAGCATGTCCTGATAGGCGCCCGATCCGATCGTGCCCTCCGTGCCGATCACACCGATGCGCCCGCTGCGCGTGGCGGCCATCGCCTTCCGCACGGCGGGGCCGATGACCTCCACCACGGGCACGTCGTAGCGCTCGCGCGCGTCGCGCAGCATCGCCGCCGAGGCGGTGTTGCACGCGATCACGAGCATCTTCACGCCCTGCTCCACGAGCGTGTCGAGGACCTCGAGCGAATAGCGCCGGACGTCGGCGATGGGCTTGGGGCCGTACGGCGAGTGCAGCGTGTCGCCGATGTAGACCATCGACTCCCGGGGGAGCTGGTCGCCGATCGCACGGGCCACCGTGAGGCCGCCGACTCCCGAGTCGAAGATCCCGATCGGCGCGTTGTCCACGATGACCCAGCCTACCCGCCGTCGCCGGGAGGCATCCCCGCGCCGGTAGGCTGACCGCCATGCGCGCCTCCACGGCCCTGATGACCGACCGATACGAACTGACCATGCTCGACGCCGCGCTGCGCGACGGGACGGCCGGCCGGAACTGCGTCTTCGAGCTCTTTGCCCGCCGGCTCTCCGGCGGACGGCGGTTCGGCGTCGTCGCGGGCACCGGAAGGCTGCTGAGCCTGCTGCGCGATTTCCGCTTCGGCGACGACGAGCTGCGCTTCCTCCGCGACGAGCGGGTCGTGAGCCCCGCAGCCGTCCGACATCTCGAGGACTACCGCTTCTCCGGCACCATCACGGGCTACCGGGAGGGCGAGCTCTACTTCCCCGGCTCTCCCGTGCTCACGGTCGAAGGCTCCTTCGCGGACGCCGTGATCCTCGAGACGCTCGCGCTGAGCGTGATGAACCACGACTCGGCCGTCGCCACGGCGGCGTCCCGCATGAGCATCGCGGCGGGCGACCGGCCGCTGGCCGAGATGGGGTCGCGGCGGGCCGCCGAGCACTCCGCCGTGGCCGCGGCGCGAGCGGCGTTCATCGCGGGCTTCGGCGCGACGAGCAACCTCGAGGCGGGACGCCTGTGGGGGATCCCCACGATGGGCACGGCGGCCCACGCCTGGACGCTCCTCCACGACACGGAAGAGGGCGCCTTCCGATCGCAGATCGACGCGCTCGGCACCGGCACGACGCTCCTCGTCGACACGTACGACATCGCCCGCGGGGTGGAGCTGGCCGTCCGGGTCGCCGGCACCGGGCTGGGCGGCGTGCGCATCGACTCGGGGGACCTGCCGATCGTGGCGGCCGACGTGCGCTCGCAGCTCGACGCGCTCGGCGCGACCGGGACGAGGATCACCGTCACGAGCGATCTCGACGAGTACGCGATCGCCGCCCTCGCCGCGTCGCCCGTCGACGCCTACGGCGTGGGGACGTCGGTCGTCACGGGATCCGGCTATCCGACGGCCGGCATGGTGTACAAGCTCGTCGCGCGCCAGGGCGCGGACGGCGGATGGGTGGCGGTCTCGAAGAAGGCCGAGGGCAAGAACTCTCAGGGCGGCCGCAAGAGCGCGTTCCGCCGTCTCGTGCGCGGCGTCGCGCGCGAGGAGCTCGTCGAGATCGCGGACGGCTTCGAGATCTCCGCCGATCCGGGCGACATCGCGGATTCCCGCCCGCTGCAGGTCACGCTCGTCGACCACGGCGCCATCGACGCCGCGCACGAGGGCCCGCAGGGCGTCCGGACGGCGCGCGCGCATCATCTCCGCGTGCGCGAGGAGCTTCCCGTGCGCGCGCTGGCGCTCAGCAAGTCCGATCCGGCGATCCCCACCGTCTTCTCCGATGCGGGAAGGCGCTGACGGAAGGAAGCGGGGGCGTCGGCGCCCCCTGCCTCACTTCTGCAGCGACTCGTAGATCTCCTTGCAGGTGGGGCACACGGGGAACTTCTCGGGGTCGCGCCCCGGGGTCCACTTCTTCCCGCACAGCGCACGCACCGGCTTGCCGGTGATCGCCGACTCGAGGATCTTCTCCTTCTTGACGTAGTGCGAGAAGCGCTCGTGGTCTCCGGGCTCGATCGTCTCCTCGCGGATGAGCTCTTCGAGCTCGCGGTCGAGGAGCGCGGTGCCGCCCTCGTCGGGGCTGTCAAGCGGGGTGCTCATGCCGTGAAGTCTAGCCGCGCTCCGCGGGGGCGTCGCGGGTCGGAGGAGTCACGTCGCGCCCGCGAACTCCATGAGTCGCGTGCCGCGCGCGTCGAACACCGCCGCGCCCACGGCGATCCCCGCGATCAGCACCCCGGCGCCCGTCCCGAGCCCCGTCCACAGCGCGGGCATCGCGTCGTGATGCCCCTCGCCGATGGCGAGCACGCCCAGCCACAGCGTCGGCGCGCTCAGGAGGAGCGCCCCCAGCAGCACGAGCGCCTGCGACCAGATGCCCGCCGAACCGCTGCGCTGCGGCTGCCGGAAGGGACCGTCGCCGGGTCGCGCGACCGAGTAGGGGGAGACCACCGACGCGATGCTCGAGAGTCCGAACCCCGAGAGCAGCAGGGCGGCGGCGACGCCGATCAGGACGGGCAGGGTGTCCGCCCTGCCGTGGAGAAGAAGCGCGATCGGCACCGCGATCACGAGGATCGGCACCGACACGAGCACGACCGGAGCAAGCCGGCCGGCGCGGTCGGCGACCCCGCGCACGCCGCTCGCGATGTGCAGCCACAGGGCGGAGGAGTCGTAGGCGAGGTCGTTGTGCGGAAGCCATCCGTAGAAGAGCGCGATGAGCGGGACCGGGAGGAGCGCGGCGACCTCGAGCGGCACACCGGCGACGAGCAGGGGGACCACGGTGAGCACCCCCGCCACGGGGATGACGACGACGTTGGCCAGATAGCGGCTGTCGCGGAGCCAGTAGACGAGGCTGCGCGCGGCGATCGCGCCGGTCGCGGTGCCGGGGAGCACGGCGAACCATCCCAGGCCCGTCCCGCTGCGAACGGCCACCGGATGCTCGACGGTCGTGACGAGCCGGCGCACCGCGACCGCCCATGCCGCGACGGTCAGGGCGAGCGTCGCGACGCCCACGACGGCTCCGAGCCACGCTGCGGACCCGTCTCCCGTCCCGACCGCCGCCGGGATCCCGGACCACGCCCCGAACGGGGTGAAGACGAGAGCCCGCGCGACGCGCCCGAACGCCTGCGCCGTGCTCTCGCCCCACGAGCCGGCGAGCAGGATGGCCGCGGCGATGCCCGCGAGGACGACGGCGACGACGAATCCTCCGGCGAGCTCGATCCCGCGGCCGTCTCCGGCGGCGAGCAGCGCCCGCAGCGCCATCGCGACCCGCGCGAGGACGACGCAGGTGGCCGCGTGGGCGGCCGCTGCGGCCACGGCGACGGCGACGGGCACGTCCAGCGCCGTCCACGCGACGGCCGCGGCGACGTCGAAGGCGACCACCAGCCACGTGGGAACGCTGATGAGGCCCGACAGCAGCAGCGTCGCGGCGAGCGGACGCGGCTCGAGCCCCGCCGTCCGGAACCGCCGCGGATCGAGCGGATCGGTCGCCGCCGTCAGGAGCGGGACGACCATGAAGGCGATCGTGATGCCCGCTCCGGCGAGCACGAGCGCCGTGGCGGCCGTCTCCCGGGGCAGCGACGACAGCGCCGCCGTGCGCGCGAAGAGGAAGGCGCAGGCCGCCGCCAGCGCCACGGCGCCGGCGATGCGCGCGGCGGCCCTGCCCGCCGTCGCTCGGAACGCCCCCAGAAGGAGCGCCGCCCTCAGTCGGAGAACGTCTGCAACCACTCGAGCCCCTCCACCTCGCCGAGGCCTCCGGACAGCTCCACGAACCTCTGCTCGAGGGTGAGATCGCCCTTCACCTCGTGGACGGTCCCCTCCTCCAGGACCTGCCCGGCGACGAGCACGGCGACGCGGGTGCAGACCTGCTCGATGAGGTCCATCCCGTGGCTCGAGAGCAGGACGGCCCCGCCGCCGGCGACATAGGCGTCGAGGATCTCCAGGACCTTCGCGGCGGAAGCGGGGTCGACGGCCTCGAAGGGCTCGTCGAGGACGAGCAGCTGCGGCGAGTGGATCATGGCCGCCGCGAGCATGACCTTCTTCGTCATGCCGGCCGAGTAGTCCGACACGACGCGGCCGAGCGCGTCGTCGAGGCCCAGCGCCCCCGCGAGGTCCGCCGTGCGATCGGCCACGACGTCCGGCCTCATCCCGCGGAGCATGCCCGTGTAGTGGAGCAGCTGTCGTCCCGTCAGGCGATCGAAGGTGCGCAGCCTGTCGGGCAGCACGCCCATGCGCTTCTTGGCCGCACGCGGCTCGGCTCTCAGGTCGACGTCTCCCACCCGGATCTCGCCGCGGTCGGGACGCAGCAGCCCCGCGATCATCGAGAGCGTCGTCGTCTTCCCCGCGCCGTTCGGCCCGAGGAGCCCGTAGTACATCCCCGCAGGCACCGTCAGGTCGATGCCTGCGACGGCATGTGTTCCGCCGTACGACTTCGAGACGCCCCGGAGCGTCAGCACGGGGATCCCCGGATCGGGGTCGGGAATCTCGGCGTCGGTCACCGACCCAACGTACCAAGGGAGCGCCCGATCCCCGCTGAGCGGTCACGATCGGATCACGAGTCGCCTGGCATGTGCTGGAAATCCTCCCGGCCAGAGCGGGCATTCTGACACATCGCGGCGCGGGCGGCTACCATGGGCGAGGCACCTCATCGTGAATCTTCGATGAATCGGCCGTGAACCGAGCACCAGGAGATCAGCATGACCATCCAGACCGTCATCCTCGCCGCAGGCATGGGATCGCGCCTCGGCCGGGTGCTTCCGAAGTCCCTGACCGTGCTGAGCGACGGACGCTCCATCATGCAGCAGCAGCACGAGAACGTCCGCGCCGCCTTCGGCGACGACGCGCGCATCACCACCGTCGTGGGCTACCGCGCGGAGGACATCGTCGAGCGTTTCCCCGACGCGAACTACGTCTACAACGAGCGCTACGACCAGACGAACACCTCGAAGAGCCTGCTGCGCGCGCTCTCCGCGACCGGCCGCGGCGGCGTGCTGTGGATGAACGGCGACGTCGTCTTCGACCCTCGGATCCTCGGCCGGGCGGTCTCCCTCATCGAGCGCGAGCAGTCCTTCGTCACCGTGAACACCTCCAAGGTGAGCGACGAGGAGGTCAAGTACACCGTCGCCCCCGACGGCCACATCGACGAGCTCTCGAAGACGGTCGTCGGCGGGATCGGCGAGGCCGTGGGCATCAACTACGTCTCGCAGCGCGACAAGCGGGCCTTCATGCGGCAGCTGGGCCGCGTGAACGATCAGGACTACTTCGAGCGCGGTCTCGAGCTCGCGATCGCCGAGGACGGGCTGCGCATCGCGCCGATGGACATCTCGGACCTGTACGCCGTCGAGGTCGACTTCGCCGAGGACCTCGAGCGAGCGAACGCGGCCCTCGTCTGAGCATCCCCCCTCGACCCGTGCCGACCATCGGCTGATGCCCGAGGACGTCCATCGCATCCATTCGCTGCCCGAGGATGCGCCGTGGCAGAGCGGCCTGCCGCCCGTGGGCTCCGCCGAGCACCCGATCGCGATCCGCGCCCTCGACGGGGTGCTCGCCGTCCAGCGTCCGGTCGTGCTGGCCCACCTGCGATCGATGCGCCTGCGTCACCCGGAGGCGACGCCCGCCCAGATCGTGCGCATGCTCGAGCGGCGCTATCTCGCCGGCGTGACCGCAGGGGGCGCCGCCGTGGGTGCGACGGCGGTCGTGCCGGGCATCGGGACGGGCGTGACGCTCGCGCTGTCGGGGGTCGAGACGGCGGGGTTCCTGGAGGCGACGACGCTGTTCGCGCAGTCGCTCGCGGAGGTGCACGGCTTCGCCGTCGAGAGCCCCGATCGCTCGCGCGCCCTCGTGCTGACGCTCATGCTCGGCGGTGAGGGCGTCGCCCTCGTCCGTCAGCTTGCGGGGCAGGCCCTGGGCAAGGGGGCCTCGCTCTCGACGCATTGGGGCGATCTCATCGCGAAGTCGCTCCCCAAGGCCGCTGTCGGTCCGCTGGTCGATCGGCTCAAGAAGACCTTCATCCATCAGTTCGCGGCACGGGGCGGGGCGAGCTTCGTCGGGAAGGCCCTTCCGTTCGGCGTCGGCGCCGCCGTCGGCGGCGCCGGGAACCACCTCCTGGGGCGCCGTGTCGTGCAGGCGTCGCGGCGGGCGTTCGGCGAGGTCCCGGAACGGCTGCCGTCCGCGATCGAGCCGCGACCGGGCGCGGAGCGGATCGAACACGTCGCCCTGCACGGCCTGGAGCAGGCGCGATCCGCGATGTGGGCGGCCGCCGGCTCCGTGGGCGCCGGTCTGGGCGCGGCGCGGCGCGGCATCGCCGCTGCGGGAGACGGCGCGGGCAGGGCGGGCCGGGGCGCGGCGGGCTCCGTGCGTCGTGCGCTCTCCCGGCGGACGGACGACCGCGCCGAGTCAGCGGATCCCGAGCGGGACGACGACGCCGGCGAACGACGCTGATCCTCTTCGGCGGGGCCTCGACGAGGCGCGACGTCCCGTGCACAGGCGCCGATGCGGATGACTTCTCCACAGATCCGCGCTCGAGGAGGGAGTCCGAGCCCCCGCGCGTCGGCGGCCGCTCGTAGCGTCGCCGCATGCTCACGATCCTCGACGGCGCGCGCACTCCCCCGGCCTATCGCGTTCCGTGGCATGTCGACCGCTCGGACGCTCCGCATCCCCGCGTGTCGAACATCGCGTCGGAGCCGGTCGACGTCGTCCGCGCGTTCATCATGGACGACACGTCGCCGCCGATGAGCGAGCGCTGGGGCCTCGTGCTCCCCGGCGAGGTCTGCGAGCTCTGCCTCTGCGATCGCGAGCTCGCCTCCGTCATCGTCAGCCTCGCGTGGTTCCGTCCGGGCGAGGACGCGGAGTATCTGTGGCGGTTCTCCCTGTGAGCAGCTCAGTCGCCCAGGGTGCGCGGCTGACGGCGGTGCCGCTCGCGCTCGGTGTAGCCGTACGGGCGCCGCCCCTGCGGCAGATCGGACGCGTCGAGGTCCTGAAGCAGATCGCCCACCTCGACTTCGAGGGCGATCGCGATCTGCAGGAGCGTGTACACGGTGGGGTTGCCCGCGCCCTTCTCGATCCGCTGGAGGTGCGTCAGGTCGAGATCGGCGCATTCCGCAAGCGAGCGAGCGCTGAGGCTGGCTCGATGACGGAGTTCGGCGATGCGCTGCCCTACTTTCACCGACACGGCTGACTGGGGCTTCGGCATCCTTCAAGCTTCACGACGGTCGCGTGCGATGCCTAAGTATGCCTGCACTCGTTTTCAGTCTACGGCATATATGCCGGCGACGATCATCCGATCCCCGGCTCGTAGACTCGACGCATGACCGTCCTCCTGGGTGTCCTGCTGCTCGTCAACGCCGTCTTCAACGTCGTGGTGTGGCCCCGCTTCGGGAAGCGCGTCGCGGCCGATCCGAGGGCTCGGGACGCCGACGGGCGGAAGACGTCGTTCTACACCGTCCACGCCGTGCTCATCGGCATCGCCCTCGCGATCGCCGCCGCCTCCGCGGTGGCCGGCATCTGGGCCCTCGTCGCCTGATCGAGAGCGCTCCGTCCGAGCGGATCGTGCGCGGGGCCCGTGGAGGCGCGCGTCGCTGTCCACGCAGAAGGCCCCGCCGAAGCGGGGCCTTCTGCGTGGACAGGGACGGACTACTTGGAGCCGCCGAAGCCCTTGAAGCGCTGGTTGAACTTCTCGACGCGACCGGCCGAGTCCATGATGCGCTGCTTGCCCGTGTAGAACGGGTGCGACGCGGACGAGATCTCGACGTCGATGACCGGGTACTCGACGCCGTCGAGCTCGATCGTCTTGTCGCTCGTCGTGGTCGAACGCGTGAGGAAGGTCTCGCCCGAGCCGAGGTCGCGGAAAACGACGGGCCGGTACGTCGGGTGGATGTCAGTCTTCATGGTTGTCCTTGCGGGATCGAGTCGATCGGATGAGAAAGTCTGCGGGCACGAGGCGCCAAAGGTCCATCTTACCAGACGCTAATTGCCGGTGACGGCCCTCGCCGCGTACCGGCCGGCCTGCTCGGTGAGCGTGACGGGCAGGCCGAAGGCGGCGGTGAGGTTGTCGGCCGTGAGCGCCTCGGCGAGCGGGCCCGCCGCCACGGGCTTGCCGTCGCGCAGAAGCAGCACGTGGGTGAAGCCGACGGGGATCTCCTCGACGTGATGCGTGACCATCACCATCGCGGGCGTGCCCGGAGCCTGCGCGTACCCGCTGAGGAGCTGCAGGAGCACTTCGCGCGCACCCAGATCGAGGCTCGCCGTCGGCTCGTCGAGCAGCAGCAGCTCGGGGTCGGTCATGATCGCGCGCGCGATCTGCACGCGCTTCTGCTCGCCGTCGCTGAGCGTCCCGAAGGCGCGATCGGACAGGTGGTCGAGCTGCCATTCGGCGAGGACCCGCAGCGCACGGCGCTCGTCGATGTTCTCGTACTGCTCGTTCCAGCGGCCCGTGATCGAGTACGCGGCCGTGAGCACCGTGTCGAGGACGGTCTCGTCCGCGGGGATGCGCTTCGCGAGCGCGCTCGAGGCGAAGCCGATGCGCGGACGGAGCTCGAAGACGTCCGTGCGTCCGAGCCGCTCGTCGAGGATGTCGACCGTGCCCGTGGTGGGGTACAGGTACGTGTCGGCCAGTTGCAGGACGGTGGTCTTGCCGGCGCCGTTCGGGCCGAGGATGACCCAGCGTTCGTCGTCGTTCACCGTCCAGCTGACGCCGTCGACGATATTGCGGCCGTTGCGGCGCACCACGACGCCGTCGAACTCGAGCACGGGAGGCATGCGTCCAGCCTAGCGAGGTGCCGGACTGGGATCCGCCGTGGCACGCCCGGTACCCTCGGTGAACGTGACCCGCTTTCTCGTCGTGCTCGACGCCGACTCCACCCTCATCCGCAACGAGGTGATCGAGCTCATCGCCGACGAGGCCGGCCGCGGCGCGGAGGTCGCGGCGGCGACAGAGGCGGCGATGCGCGGCGAGGTCGACTTCACGGAGAGTCTGCGGTCACGCGTGAGAGCCCTCGCGGGCGTGGCCGTCACGGCCTTCGATCGCGTCGTGGCACGCATCGAGCCGACTCCGGGGGTGCGCGAGCTGACGGCCGCCGTGCACGAGCGCGGCGGGATGGTCGGCGTCGTCTCGGGCGGGTTCCACGAGGTGCTCGACGCGGTCGCGCCGGTCCTCGGCGCGGATGTGTGGCGCGCGAACCGGCTGAAGGCCTCGGACGGCGCGCTGACGGGCGAGGTCGACGGACCCGTCGTCGATGCCGCGGCGAAGGCGGCGGCGCTGGCCGAGTGGGCCGTCGCGAACGGCGTGCCGCTCCACCGCACGGTCGCGATCGGCGACGGCGCGAACGATCTGGAGATGATCGCGGCCGCCGGCCTCGGCATCGCCTTCAACGCGAAGCCCGCGGTGCGCGACGCGGCGCCGATCGTCATCGGCCCGGTCGACCTGCGCGAGGTCCTCCGCCTGCTGCCGTGAGGGCTCTCAGTGCCCCATCCCGATGCCGCCGTCGACGGGGATGACGGCGCCGGAGATGTACGCGGCGTCGTCCGATGCCAGCCACGTCACGACGCCGGCGACCTCGGACGCGCTGCCGTAGCGTCCCGCGGGGATCGACTTGCGGTACTCCGCCTGGGTCTCCTCCGGCAGCTGCGCCGTCATGTCCGTCTCGATGAACCCGGGGGCCACGACGTTCGACGTGATGCCGCGCGCGCCGAGCTCGCGCGTGAGCGACCGGGCGAACCCGACGAGCGCGCTCTTCGACGACGAGTAGTTCACCTGGCCGGCCGACCCGTAGAGGCCCACGACGCTCGAGATGAGGATGACGCGTCCGAAGCGCGCGCGGATCATGCCCTTCAGCGCGCGCTTGACGACGCGGAACGCTCCGCCGAGGTTCGTGTCGACGACCGCATCGAAGTCGTCGTCGCTCATGCGCAGCATGAGGGTGTCCTTCGTGATGCCCGCGTTCGCGACGACGATCGTCACGGGCCCGAGCGCCTGCTCCACCTCGGCGAAAGCAGCGTCGAGAGCCGCGGAGTCTGTCACGTCGGCGCGCACGGTGAGCGTGCCCTCCGGACCCTCGCCGCTGCGCGCCGTGACGGCGACGCGATGTCCCTCCGCGACGAATCGCTCGGCGATGGCGCGGCCGATGCCGCGGTTGCCTCCTGTGACAAGGACGACGCGTTCTGTGGACACGGCACACTCCCGTTTCTGGGCGGATGGGACCGCACCAGCTTATGCGGCGACGGCCGCGCTCATGCGGGGACGGGCGCTGCGTCGCTGTCGGCCGGCGCGCGGCGTCGCGAAGTAGGCTGTGCTCACCGTGAAGATCCGCAAGCAGAAGCCCCAGTCGGCGACCTCGATCGAGCGATCGCCTCGCGACGACGAGTCCCATCGCATGCGCAGGTACATCCTGACCATGGCCGTGCGCACGCTGTGCCTCGTCCTCATGGTGGTCGTCACGCCGTACGGCTGGTATTCGTTCGTCTTCGCGGCCGGGGCCGTCTTCCTCCCGTACATCGCGGTCGTCGTCGCCAACGCCGCGCAGGCGGGCCAGGTCTCGCGCGCGCAGCCGCCCCGGCAGCGCTCCCTGCCGGGCGCCCCGGACACGTCGCAGGAGGCGCCGGGCACGGTCATCCGCATGTCCGAGACGCGCCCGTCCGCCGGGCCCGACGAGGAGCGGAAGCCGTGATCGGCTTCGGAGGCGCCTTCGACGAGCCCGTCTGCTCCCGCGCGGGCTGCGGGGAGCCGGCGTCGTGGAGCATCCTGTGGCGCAATCCCCGGATCCACACGGCCGGACGGCGCAAGGCCTGGCTCGCATGCGACGCCCATGTGGACTTCCTGCGGGATTTCCTCGCGAGCAGGGACTTCCCGCTCGAGGTCGTCTCCGGCGTCGTCGAGGCGCCGGCCGCGATCGGCGACGACGGCACGGGAGGCGCCGCATGATGCGCTCCCGCGCGGCCAGATGGTCCCTGTACGTCGTCGTCGCCATCCTCTTCGCGGTCGCGTGCGCCTTCCTGTCCAACTGGCAGTTCGCGCGCAACGAGCAGCGCGCCGCGGGCAACGCCCTCATCGAGCAGAACTACGACGCCGACGCCGTGCCCATCGGCGAGGTCCTGTCCGGGACCGACGACTTCGACGCGCAGGACGAATGGCAGCCCGTCGTCCTCACGGGCACGTACCTGACCGAGGATCAGCTGCTCGTGCGCAACCGCGCGCAGGGAGGGACGAGCGCGTTCGAGGTGCTCGTCCCGTTCCGGCTCGACGACGGGCGGATCATCGTCGTGGACCGCGGCTGGGTGCAGCCCGGCGAGGGCGACGCCCCGGACGCGGTCCCGTCTGCGCCCGAGGGCGATGTGACCGTCCTCGCGCGGCTGCGACCGGGCGAACAGCTGCCGGCCTCCGGCCGCAGCGCGCCGGAGGGCCAGCTGCCGACCATCCATCTGCCCTCGGTCGCCGCGCTCACGGGCGGCGACACCATCACCGCCGCGTACGGCCTCATGGTGTCCGAGGACCCCGCGCCCGCCGAACGGCCCCAGCCCCTCGCCGCTCCCGAGGTCGAGCCCGGTCCCCACCTGTCGTACGCGATCCAGTGGATCCTCTTCGCCGTCATGGGCTTCATCTTCATCGGGTACATGATCCGCACGGAGATCACGGCGCGCCGCGAGGAGGCCGAGCCCGACGACGAGGACGACGACGACGACGAGCTCGAGGATGCGCCCAGGAGGCGGACGCCCCCGGTGACGCGCCGACCGCGGCGTCGCGACCGCGACGCCGACGAGGAGGACGCCCTCATCGACGCCGGGGGCCGCTGAGGAGGGCGCGTCAGCCGAGCGCGTCGGCGATCGCGCGGTTGAACGCGTCGAGATCGCCGGGGTCCCTCGAGGTGATGAGGTTCCCGTCGACGACGACCTCTTCGTCGACCCAGTCGGCCCCCGCGTTGCGCAGGTCGTGCTCGAGCGAGGGGTACGAGGTGAGGCGCCTGCCCGACGCCGCCCCCGCCTGGACGAGGATCCACGGCGCATGGCAGATCGCGGCGACGGGCTTCCCCGTGGCGAGGAAGTCCCGGACGAAGGCGACGGCGGCGTCGTCGAGACGCAGGCTGTCGGCGTTGAGCGTCCCGCCGGGGAGCACGAGCAGGTCGTAGTCCTCCGGCTTCGCCTCGGCCACGGCGACGTCCACGGCGAACGTGTCGGCGTGGTCCCAGTCGTTCTCGAGCGCCTGCAGCGTCGGGGTCGAGGGCGAGACGACCACGGTCGTCGCGCCCGCGTCGTCGAGGGCGTCGCGGGGGCTCGTGAGCTCGATCTGCTCGACGCCCTTCGTCAGCAGGAAGGCGACGTTCTTTCCGGATGCGGGCATGGGAGGACTCCTCTCGGACGGATGACGTTCGCCCTCCATCCGACGCCGGATGCCGTCTCCCCCGCAACGGCTCGCGCCGAGCGGTCGACGCCGTTACACTCCGGCCGGGCCCGGGCTCCTACGCGAGCGTGATGAGGTCGAGATAGCTCTTGTTCCAGATGTCCTCGACCCCGTCCGGCAGCAGGAGCACCCGCTCGGGGTTCAGCGCCTCCACGGCCCCCTCGTCATGCGAGACCAGCACGACGGAGCCCTCGTAGTGCGACAGCGCGCCGAGGATCTCGTCTCGCGACGCGGGATCGAGGTTGTTCGTCGGCTCGTCGAGGAGCAGCACGTTCGCGGAGGAGACGACGAGCGTCGCCAGCGAGAGCCGCGTCTTCTCCCCGCCGGACAGCACCCCTGCGGGCTTGTGCACGTCGTCGCCCGTGAAGAGGAACGAGCCCAGCACCTTCCTGGCCTCCGTCTCGGTCAGATCCGGCGCCGCCGACACCATGTTCTCGAGCACGGAGCGCGCGACGTCGAGGTTCTCGTGCTCCTGCGCGTAGTAGCCGATCTTGAGGCCGTGGCCGGGCTCGATCCGGCCCGTGTCGCTCTCGTCCACGCCCGCGAGGATGCGCAGCAGCGTCGTCTTGCCCGCGCCGTTGAGGCCGAGGACGACGACCTTCGATCCGCGGTCGATCGCGAGGTCGACGCCCGCGAAGATCTCCAGCGCGCCGTACGACTTCGAGAGGCTCGACGCCATGAGCGGCGTCTTGCCGCACGGGGCGGGCTTCGGGAAGCGGAGCTTCGCGACGCGGTCGTCCTGACGCACCTCCTCGAGCCCGGAGAGCAGCTTCTCCGCGCGCGCCACCATCTGGTGCGCGGCGGCGGCCTTCGTCGCCTTCGCGCCGAAGCGGGCGGCCTGCTGCTGCAGCACCGAGGCCTTCTTCTCCGCGTTCGCGCGCTCCTTCTTGCGTCGCTCCTCGTCCGCCACGCGCTGGCGCTGATAGTGCTTCCAGCCCATGTTGTAGACGTCGATCGCCTGACGGTTGGCGTCGAGGTAGAACACGCGGTTCACCGTCTCGCCCACGAGCTCGACGTCGTGGCTGATGACGATGAGCCCGCCCCTGTAGGTCTTCAGGAACTCGCGCAGCCAGATGACGCTGTCGGCGTCGAGGTGGTTCGTCGGCTCGTCGAGGATCATCGTCTCGGCGTCGGAGAACAGGATGCGCGCGAGCTCGATGCGCCGGCGCTGACCGCCGGAGAGCGTCTTGAGCGGCTGGTCGAGGATGCGGTCGGGCAGCGAGAGGTTGTGGGCGATGGACGCGGCCTCCGACTCGGCGCCGTAGCCCCCCAGCGCCTCGAACCGCTCCATGAGGCGCCCGTAGCGCTTCATGGCCTTCTCCGCCGCAGCCGGGTCGTCCGACGCCATCTGCTCGGACGACTCGCGGATGCCCGCCGCCAGGTCGCCGAGGTCGCGCGCGTTGAGGATGCGCGTGCGCGCGGTCTCCTCCGGGTCTCCCGAACGCGGGTCCTGGGGAAGGTACCCGATGTCGCCGCTCTTGGTGATCTTGCCGTCGGAGGGGATCAGGTCCCCCGCCAGCACCTTGGTGAGGGTGGTCTTGCCCGCGCCGTTCCGGCCGACGAGCCCGACCTTGTCCCCCGGGCCGACGCGGAAGTCGACTCCCGACATGAGCAGTCGCGCACCGACGCGGATCTCGAGGTCCTGCACGGCGAGCACAGCGGCACCTTCTCTTTCCGGGGAGGGGTCAGCGGCCGAACGGCCAGCCTCCCATTATAGGTCCGCGCCGAGGACGGTCGTCTGGGAGCCTTTCACGCGAAGTACAGAGGGTGATGCAGTCGGCAGTTCTCGTTGAACGCGCCGCCGCACTTCGCGCACGCGGACGTCGCGAGGTAGGCGTCGATCGACGACGTCGCGCCGCACACGCCGCACAGGAGCGCCTGCGCCTCGTGCTCGTCCCGTCCCCAGCGTGCGGCGGGATGGTCGGCGTCCTCCTCGTGACACGTGTGGCACGGATACCACCGCCGGCAGCAGGGGAAGAGGATCGCGAGGACGTCGTCTGCTCCGTGCCAGTGCGCGCATCGCGTCTGCCCGTCGACGACCGCGCCGTGCACGAGCACGCCGCCGACGCGGATCGGCCGCGCCGTCATGCGATCCCTCGGGCGCTCAGCGCGTCCGCGACGTCGTCTGCGTGCCGCAGCGACATCACGAGCAGCGGCACGACCGCGCGGATGCCCGAGCGGACGCCCCGCGCGGCCTGCGCCTCGCGGACGCGCCGCGCGAAGTCGGCGACGACGGGCACGAGGGCGATCGCGAGCGACAGGGTGAACGCGACGCGCCAGGGGTCGACCCCGAGGCGCCGCAGCGGACGCAGTCCGCGTTCGACGGTGTCGAGCATGTCCTCGCTGCGCGTCGTGAGCGTGAGGAGCCCCGCGAGCAGCACCACCGACACCACGCGCGTCGTGTTCACCGCGGCCGCGAGGGGGCCGGAGAACACGAGCTGCGTGAGGGCCATGAGAAGGACGATCCACCGCAGCGACCAGAGCTGGCCGGCCCAGACGACCGGCCCGAACCCGGCGATCGCGAAGAGCGCGAGGACGACCGCCAGCGCAGCGCCCGCCGTCACGGGAGTGTGCGGCCACAGCGACACGAGGAGAGCGATCGCCGCGACGGCCCCCAGCTTCGCCGCCGCCGGCATCCGGTGCACGAGGCTGTCCCCCGGCCGGTAGAGCGAGATCATCCCTCTCCCCCGTTCATGCGAACTCCGCGCGATACCCGGCGATGACGTCGTCCGGCGCCCCGGTCTCGGCGAGCCGTCCGTCCGCGAAGCGCAGGACGACGTCGCAGCGGGCGGCGAGGTCGAGGTCGTGCGTCACGATGACCGTCTGCGACTCCACCTCGTCGACGAGGAGGTCGGCCATCCTCCGGGAGTTGCCGAGGTCGAGCAGCGTCGTCGGCTCGTCGGCCACGACGAGCGCCGGGCGCCGGATCAGGACGGAGACGAGTGCGAGCAGCTGCTTCTGCCCGCCCGAGAGGCTGTACGCCGGCTGGTCGGCGTGTGCGGCGAGGCCGTGGCGATCGAGCTCCTCGCGAACCCGCTCCGCGATCTGCGTCCTCGACAGACCCGCGCCCTTGAGCGAGAGGGCCACGTCCTCCGCCACGGTCGGCATGAGGATCTGCGCGTCGGGGTTGGTGAAGACGAAGCCGACGCGTGCGCGCAGGGCTCGCCGTTCGCGGGCGACGTCGAGGCCGTGCACGCGCACCCGCCCCGCGGACGGTGCGACGAGACCGTCGAGCAGCCGTGCGAAGGTCGACTTCCCCGAGCCGTTCGCGCCGATCACCGCGATCCGTCGCTGATCGAGGCGCACCGTCACGTCCGAGAGGATGCGCGTCTCGCCCGCCGTCACGGAGACGCCGTCGAGACGGATCTCCCGTGCGGCGGCGTCGCGCTCACTCATCGACCGTCGCGGGTTCCTCCGTCGCGGGCTCCTGCGTGCGGACGCGCGGCCGCGCCGCGCCGAACCCCACCGGGTACGCGCGGTGGACCGCGACCGTGAGGACGGTCGCGAGCACGACCTTGACGAGGTCGCCGGGGAGGAACACGGCGCTCGCGACGACGGTCTCGCCGAGCGGGAGAGCGAGGACGATCGCCTGCACGGGGATGCCGAACGCGTAGATCACGAGGATGCCGCCGACGACGTTCGCGAGGGCGACCCGCCACCACTCGAGGCGGCGCCCGCCGGCGTGCGCGATGAGGCCCACGACGGCCGCGCCCGCGACCCAGCCGACGAGGTAGCCCGCGGTGGGGCCGACGAAGACGCCGAGCCCGCCCTTCCCGCCGGAGAGGACGGGCAGGCCGATCGCCGCGAGCACGAGCACGACGAGCACGGATGCGGCGGCGCCGCGCCAGCCGAGGACGGCGCCGGCGAGCATGACGCCGAGCGTCTGCGCCGTGATCGGGACGCCGATGGGCCCGGGGATCGGCCCCATGAGGCCGAGGGCGATGATGATCGCGGCGAACACCGCGATGCGGGCGATGTCGCGCCCCTCGAATCGACTCGTCTGACTCATACCGCGGCTCCTCGAGATCGGATGGCTTCCTGAACGATGTTCACCTGAACGGCGTTCAGTATAGTCGTGTCCATGGCCGAGATCTCCGCGGGGCGTCACGATCGCGCCGGGATCGTCGACGTCGCGCTGCGCATCCTCGACGCGCACGGACTGGCCGACCTGACGATGCGGCGTCTCGCGACCGAGCTCGACGTGCGCGCGAGCGCGCTGTACTGGCATTTCGAGAGCAAGCAGGTCCTGCTCGCCGCCGTGGCGGACCGGATCGTCGCCGAGGCCGCCGCCGCAGACGACGCCGAGCCCGTGGTCGTCGCCACCGCCCTGCGCGACGCGCTCCTCGCCCATCGCGACGGCGCGGAAGTCGTGCTCAGCACGCAGGCGCTCGCTCTCGGAGAGGACGCGCCCCGACGGCGTATCGCCGCGTCCCTCGTCGCCGCGCTCGACCCGGACGATGCCGAGCAGGCCGCGACGATCGTCCTGCAGTTCGTCCTCGGCCACGCGTCGCTCGTCCAGCAGCGCATCCAGGCGGCGTCCCTGGGGGTGATCGAGCAGGATCCGGCCACGGCGACGGCCGACGCCGACGCCGACTTCCGGCGCGGGATCCGCATCATCCTCGCCGGGCTCCCGGGCCCGGCCTCCGCCTAGCGGCTCTCCGTCTCGCGCGCGTGCCCGAGCCGCAGCCCCGGCACGATCGCCAGCAGCGCGAGCAGCAGGCCGATGCCGAAGACGACCGCGAACCGGGCGTCCGATCCCTCCAGTGCGGTGAACGCGAGCCCCATCACGGCCATCGCCGCCGAGGCGCCGATCGAATCGCTGATCTGGAGCGCGGACGAGTTGAACCCCTGGTCGCGCGCCGACGAGTACGCGATCGTGAGCACGGTGAGCCGCGGGTACACGATCCCCATCCCGAGCCCGGCGAATCCCCAGAACACGATGGGGACCCACGCCGGCAGGCCGAGCGCCGCCGTGAGCAGGCACGCGACGAGCGCGACCGAGAGCAGCGACGCGCCGGTCAGCGCGATGCGGCGGTTGCCGATGCGATCCCCGAGGCGCCCGGAGACGTCGGCGCTCACCGCCCAGGTGAGCGCCGCGAGCGTGAGGCCCGCGCCCGCGAGCGTCGGGGAGAACCCGAACCGCGCGATGAGGAGGTACGGCACGTAGATCTCGGCGCCGAACAGGGCGCCCGCGACGAGCCCGCGCATCGCCACGACGCTGGGGAGGCCCCGTCCGAGACGCAGCGTCCGCACGGGCAGGAGCGGCAGGATCGCCGCGGCGACGACGACGAGGGCGCCGACGGCGACGATCCAGCCGAGCGCGCCGTCCAGCTCTCCCGCGAGGCTCAGTCCGAGCGCCGCGGCCGCGACGACCACCGCCAGGATCAGGCGTCTCCCGACGCCTCCGACGCGAGGCTCACGCGACGAGCGGCCGAGTCCCCTCAGCCGCGGCGCGATCATCGCGAACGCGACGAGCGTGAGGAACGCGACGCCGGCGAACACCCAGCGCCAGTGCAGATGCTCGGCGACGGCGCCCGCGAGCACCGGACCCACGAGCGACGGGACGATCCACGCGGCCGAGAACGCCGCCATGACGCGTCCCTGCAGATGCGCGGGGAACACGCGGGCCACGACGACGTAGAGCGCCACCACCTGGCCGCCCGATCCGAGCCCCATGACGAGACGACCCGCGACGAGCATCGGCATGTCGACGGCGAGCGCGTCGACGGCGAGCCCCGCCACGAAGAACGCCGCGGCCGTGTACAGCGGTCCCGTCGGACCCGTCCTGTCGCTCCACGCTCCGGCCGCGACCATCCCGATGACGGACGTGGCGAAGGTGCCGGAGAACGCGACCGCGTAGAGCGCCTGCCCGTCCAGATCGGCGGCGACGACGGGCATGACCGTCGTCACGGCGAGGGACTGGAGAGCGGCCAGGAAGATCAGCGCGACGGCGCCGACGGTCGTGAGGAGATACGGACGACGCCAGATCGTCGTCGCCTCCGCCGGGGAGTGCGGGATCGGGACGGATCCGGAGAGCCCGCGCGGATCGGTGCCGGTCATCGGCCGACGAGCGCGCCGATGCGGCTCACCGCGAGCTCCAGGATCTCCGGCCCCGTGCCGTAGTTGATGCGCGCGAAGCCGAGTCCCTCCTCCCCGAACGACCGACCGGGATTGAGCGCGACCTTCGCCTCCTTGAGGATGCGGCGCGCCGGGTCGTCGCCCCAGCCGAGCGCCGAGAAGTCGATCCATCCGAGGAACCCGGCGTCCCCGGGCACGTAACGGGCGCCCGGCACGTGCTCCTCGAGCAGCTCGACGAGGAGGCGGCGGTTGAGGTCGAGCCGCGCGACGAGGGAGTCGAGCCACTCGTCGCTGCGCTCGTACGCCTCGATGCCGGCGATGATGCCGAACAGGCCCGTGCGCCACTCGACCTCCATCGGGATGCGGCGGACGACGCGCGTCGTCTCGGGGGACGCCGTCACGAAATGGGCGCACTTGAGGCC